>JAYEHJ010000038.1:0-3693 GCA_034659435.1 Patescibacteria group bacterium
TTCTCATATAAAATCCTTCCTTGCATGAATATGGCTTGTTTTGTCCTTCTTTAACATCAACAATTAATATATTATCAAAAACATTCAAATTAACAATAATAGACGGATCGCACTGATTCGCAATATCCTGAATTTTAGATTTTATTTTATTTGTTATATTAATGCCTTTTTTCCCACCATTATCATTAACTCCCAAAAAAATCTTTCCGCCGGAAGCATTGGCAAAAGCAACAATTTCCTTGGCGAAAGATTTATTCAAATTTTCTTTAAATTCAATAAACTGCCCTTCGCCTTTTTGTAAAATAAAATTAAATTGTTTTTTGTTCATAGTAAAATTTAAAATTTTTATTTTTAGCAAATTCTTTTTTTGCTGTTTTTATTGTTCATTTTTTTATTTTACCATAACAGACATACGTTTCCGTTGCCGTGTTTATGTTCGTGTTCGTGTTCGTAGAGACGAGGCATGCCTCGTCTCTACGAATACGAACACGAATACGAACTAAAATCTTTTTCATTTTGCAACAACAAAACCGCCCTTTAAAAAAGCGGTCTTATTTTATTTATTTTCAATTATTTCTTTAATAGTATATATCTCGTCTTTTGTTGAACTAAAATATGTTTTTGAAAGTATATCAGCCAAAAGTCCAAATACTAAAAATTGAACACCGGTAAAGAAACCGAACATTGATAATTGGGTCATGGCTGTGTCGGATAAATCCATTCCCGTAAAGATTTTTCTATAAAGCGCTAATAAACCTGCTGCGCCGGAAATTAAAATTATTAATAAACCTATTGAACCGAATAAATGCAAGGGTCGGCTAGAATACTTTCTCCAAAACCAAACTGAGAACATATCCAATGCTCCTTTTGGCCCGCGCCAAATATTATATTTAGTTTTACCGGAAATTCTCTCAAAATGATTTACTTCCAGTTCGCCAATTCTAAAACCTTTTATTTTTAAAATGCCGGGAATAAATCTATGCATCTCTCCTACTAAATCAATATGCCTAAAGCATTCTTTTTTATAAACCTTAAGAGTGCATCCGCTGTCATGAATACCGTCGTTTATCATTTTCTTTCTTAATTGCGCCGCGCAGCGAGAAAAGAATTTTTTAAAGAAAGTATCTTTTCTTTTTTTACGCCATCCGCAAACTAAATCAAAATTATCGTTTTCTAATTTTTCTAATAATCTCGCTATATCAGCAGGATCGTTCTGTCCGTCTCCGTCCAAAGTTGCTATATATTTTCCCATTGACTTTTTAATACCGGCGTCCATGGCCGCTGTCTGTCCAAAATTACGCCTAAAGTTAATTATCTTTAAAGGGCATAGTTCCGTTAATATTTTAAAAGTACTGTCCGTTGAGCCGTCATTAACAAAAATAACCTCATACGGTTTATTTATGACGTTTAAAGCGGTTATTATATTATTATATAGCTCTTTTACAGCGCCTTCTTCATTATATATCGGAACTACAACTGATATAAAAATCCGTTCTTGTTCCATATTTTTTAGATATTTAGATTATTACACTATACTGTCTATAAAATACCATAAAACTAGCCAAAAATCAACCCCAGATTCGACAGTCCCTTTACGCCTAATTTTTTTATTGTTCAAATATACAAAAATCCAAAATTATGCTAAAATAAAAATATAATAAAATAATATAAATTTTTATGGAATTTTTAAACAAGTACAATCTAAAATTTTCGCAGATTTTAAAAATTGGCGGACTGGCGATTTTGGGCATAATTGTTTTGGTTTTTCTGTTTCGCGTTGTCGGTTCTTCTTTTAGTTCTTTAAGTAGAGCAACTTTAAACTCGCCTAAAGCAGGCTTTGACAAGGGTATGCCTTTTGGAGTAGAATCACTTAGGTCTAACGCGGATTACGCGGTTAGCCCGCAAATTTCCGCGCGCAATATCGCGCAAACTCAGCAGCAAAAAAGCAGTACGGGAAATACAGCTGAAGATTATGAAATTACAGAGTACAACAGCACTATTGAAACCAGAAATTTAAAAAATACCTGCGCGCAAGTGTCCATGCTCAAAGCAAAAAGCTATGTGATATTTGAAAATTCCAATCAATACGACACTGGCTGCAATTTTTATTTTAAGGTTGAAAAAAATTATCAAGAAGAAATATTGGGAGTAATCAAAGCCTTGAACCCAAAGACATTAACAGAAAATACCCGCTCAATTAAAAATGCAATTGACGATTATACTCAAGAAGAAGATATTTTAAAAAAGAAAAAAATGACCATTGAAAATACTTTAAACGACGCGATTAATTCTTATGATGAAATCAGCCGCGTAGCCACGCAAGCGCGCGACGCGGAAAGCCTGGCAAAAATTATTGATTCTAAAATAAGAATTATTGAACGACTTTCGCAGGAAAGAATAAATATATCAGTGCAGCTTGACCGCATTAGCCGATCCAAAGCTGAGCAATTGGACAGGCTTAGCTACACATATTTTAATATCAGAATTTATGAGAATAAATATGTTAATATTGACGATTTAAAAGACTCTTGGAAAGCGGCAATTAAAAAATTCGTGCGCGATATTAACAAGATTATTCAAGATGTCAGCATAAATCTGTTGGCTGTCATTTTAATGATATTACAATACGCCCTCTATATTTTAATCCTTATTATAACCGCGAAATACGGCTGGAAAATCGCAAAAAATATTTGGTATAGATAAAAATCAATAAATTATTTTATTAAATTTAAAAGCGCGAATCAAAGATAGATTCGCGCTTTATTTTGTGCTTATTGTATTTTATTAATTTAATCAAGGCTGTAATTAGGCGCTTCTTTTGTAATTATTACATCATGGACATGACTTTCGCGTAAACCGGCGGCAGTGATTTTAATAAATCTGGCTTTTTCTCTTAATTCTTCAATTGTCCGGCAGCCAGTGTATCCCATACCTGCTCTTAGCCCTCCAACGAGCTGAAAAATATTTGCAGAGAGTGAACCCTTGTACGGTACGCGCGCAACTATACCTTCTGGGACTAATTTTCCGTTTTTGTCCTGATTATACCTGTCCCCACTTCCCTTTTTCATTGCTTCAATAGACCCCATGCCTCTATACGACTTGTAGCTACGTCCTTGATAGAATATTGTTTCGCCTGGGCTTTCTTCTATTCCGGCAAAAAGCCCTCCGAGCATTACCACATGCGCACCGGCACCGATAGCTTTTGTAATATCACCTGAAAATTTTATTCCGCCATCGGCAATTAAAGGCACACCAGACTTATTTGATATGGATTTGCAATTCATTATAGCTGTAACCTGAGGAATACCTACGCCGGCCACTATACGAGTGGTGCATATAGACCCGGGTCCAAAGCCGACTTTTGCTCCATCAACTCCGGCTCTAACAAGATCGTCAAAGCCTTTTGCTGCGCCGACATTGCCTGCAATCAGCTCAATTTTGTCAAAATTGCTTTTTAAAGTTTTCACGGCATCTATAACATTTTTTGAATGGCCATGAGCTGTATCTATTAATATAACATCAGCGCCTGCTTTTAAAAGCGCTTCCGCGCGTTTTTCCATATCAGAACCAACGCCAACAGCGGCTCCGACTCTTAGTCTGCCCATGCCATCCTTGCAGGCGTTAGGATATTTTTTTATCTTTTCAATATCCTTTATGGTTATCATACCTGTAAGCAGCCCATTTTTATCAACC
>JAYEHJ010000039.1:0-3685 GCA_034659435.1 Patescibacteria group bacterium
TCTGTCAATTTCCCATTTTAACGGATTATTTATAATATATTGTCTAATTCTGTTTAATTCATCGTTATTTCGTATAATTCTGTCATGAAATCTGGATTGCCATGCAAAATATTCTAAATCATTTTTATTGCAAAATCTTTTTACATTGCCCTTAAAATGATTAATAATAGATGACAATGAATTTTTTACCAATGGCTGTATCCCCGTAGGAACGCGCCACGGCGCGTTCTGTTCAACGGTTGGCGTGTTTTTCCCAATACGCGGTTTTGCATTTATATCTGTAATCGGCATGTTCGTTCTAACGAATAATTCGTTATTCACCGGAACGCGCCGCGGCGCGTTCCTACGGTTATTAATTTCAATAATTCCATGGGTGTGACTTGGCATCATTGTAAATTTGTCTAATTTTATAAATTTAAAATGATTGGGAATTTCTAAATAAAATTTTTTCGCGATTTTTCCAATTTCTTATAATTGCATTTTTTCATTTTTTATATTGCCAAAAAACATTTCCCTGTTTTTACAACAAATCGTTACAAAATAAAAACCGTCTTGCGAATAATCATATCCTTTGCGCCTGTATTGTTTTTGTGGTTTGTATTGCATGATTTTATTTGTATTTTCCGCAAAAACACAAATTTTGCATTCCCGTAATTTTGTACCACCGTAGGAACGCGGCGCGGCGCGTTCGTTTCAACGATTTGCGTAATTTCAATACGCAATAACAGGTTTGTTGTTATGATTGGTTTGTTTATTTTGACGGTTTGTTTGTTGTTCACCGGAACGCGCCGCGGCGCGTTCCTACGGTTTGATATTGTTTAAAAATTTGAAATGGTCAAGCCCTGATTTAACTGAATTGTTAATTGCATAAATTTATCTTATAATTCTCTTTTAGCAATCTCCATAGAAGCGACCATCTCGTCAATTTCTTGCAAATACTGCCAAACTTACACCCCGCTAAAATCAATTTCCAATTTTTGAAGAAAGTCATAGTATTTTTTTGCCGGACTATCTTCCCATTCCGCCTCACAATCAGCAAGGGAAATCTCATAATATGCCTGGCGCAGTTCCGCGTCTGAATAATTTTTTGCTTTTTTCCAAAATTCTTTTAGCTCTTTGACACGAGCTCTTTTCAGAGTAAAGCGAATAGTGGTGGCAAGTTGCTCTGTTCCTTCGCCTCTGTCCAATTTAGCCAGCATATTCTTGCCGAATTCGTAATCTTGATTAAGCTCCAAGGAAATACTCAATAGCTTGAGGGCAATGAATTCGCAACCGAAGTGCAGATAGCAAATGCCCGTGTTGGCGAACACGCTAAAAATATATCGCCCGGTTGTTTTTTCTTTAAGAAGAGTCTTGAAAGTTTTTTCAAAATAGTCCAGAGCCTTTAATACTTTCGCGTCTTTTAAATAACTCGCGGCCTTATTGGCGTAATCCGGCCATTCCCCGCCGATTCGCCTAACAGATGTATCAAATCCCTTAGAGCCGAACATATGCTTGTTATCTTCAAACATTTCTTGCGGCGACTTGCCTTTGAGCGCCTTTTGCGGCGAGTGGTTGGCCAGCGCAGACGTCAAATCCAACATGCGATTCATCTGGCTTTCATCTGGACAATGCTCAACTAATCCTACCAAAATATCAACCAGCGGCGCCCCTGTGCGGTTAAAATTAATATTGGCCAGCCATTTCTGAACCAAGCCGGCGCTGATCATGCCTTTAATATCCAAATCATCAAGTAATTTATCAAAATCAATTTTAATATTCTCAATATCAGCAGTTTCCGGCAATGGCGGTTCTTCCACTCCCTTATCTTTTTTGAAAAAATCAACCGCGTCCTTTGGCGTAAACTTTTTCTTTTTATTAATAAAATACTTTTTGGTTTGGCTATCCATGCGAACAGGCAGTATAAAAGAATCAGCGCCAACCAATTCAAAATGATCGCCGATTTTCGCTATCCGGGAATAAATTACATTATTCTTTTTTAGCTGATGCGTGGCGCTGTGTTCACGCACATGGTATTTCCCGCCGGTGTGAAGCATCAACAGATCCAGCCCTTCGCCGGGATAAACTTTTTGCACTTCAACCATGCCGTAAACATTATCCTGTAAATCCCGATAAATCTGCATTTCATAAAGCGGCCGCTTGCGCGGGTTGCGATCATAATAATCTTCTAATAGGCTTTCACCGTTCTTCAAACGAAAATCAAAAACTAGCCATTCTATGAAATACGGCTCATATTTTTCATCAATAGATATAATAATGCCGTCCTCGGGCGAATCAAAAAATTCTTTTTTCGCGCACTCAATTTCTTCCCGAAATTTATCGTTTTCCATATAATACGATATAAGTTTTTTTATTGTTCCTTGTTGCATATAGTTTTAATTAAAATTAAGTTATATTAATAAAAATTCTATTATTACTATACCATATTGTCGTTATTGTTCAGCTTTAATAATTTCTTGCGCCTTATCATAAGCCTCTTTATTCTCGCCGGTTTCGGTGCATCTAACTACATGGCCACCACAAACTTTGCATTTTCCGTCCAATATAATATCGCTGAAACTGTCGATATAAAAAATATGGTCAATTATTGTAACGCTTCCACCGCATTTCCCGCAATAAACATTATCTTCAATTAGTTTCAGGTGTTTGGCATTCTCTCCCATAATATACTCTGCTTGTTCTCGGGTGATTTTATATTTTGGCTTGTCGATTTTATTTGGCATATTTATTGATGTTTTATTTTTCGCCTTGTTTCTTTTAATAACTGCCTCCAGCATTTAGGCTCCCAATACCGATTAGCCATCTGGGATGTAGAGGGCAATACATAAATTTTTGTACTCCCAATAACTTCTTCCTGCTCCCCGTAATTAATTTTTTGTTTATTTAAAAATTCTTTTGCCGGTTTTTTCCCGTTAAACGCTAATATCGCGGGCTGATATTTATTGATTTCATTCCTTAGGGCAAGGCGATGCCATTTTGTAACCTGAATGCCGTTATCAGCACCACATTGATCCTTAGTTAAATCAGTAAGTCCGATTTTATATTTTAACAATTCCTTATATTCCTGCGGCTTTAATCGCGTGGGCGTAAACCTTGCCTCTTTTAGGACGCGCCAAAATTTATTGCCATGATTTGCGTAAAAACTTTTTTCTTTAAAGCTTTTTTTACCAACAGCCATCCCGCAAAAAATAATATCTAATCCGCCACAAAACAAATCATTATACATATTCTTAAATTCTTTTTGTTCTTCGCTTAATTGCATTCTTTTTGTCATGGATTTTGAGATTCTTCTTAATAAAATCATCTATTTCCTTTTGTTTATATGGAAGTTTATATTCTTCTGTTTTTTCTTTTGCATAATTCCATGCTTCTTTTTCCATTACTAATAATCGATTTTTCCTATCTCTCTCTGTATGCAGATTAGCATGTCCTAATTCATGTAAAATTGAAAAAGGATAAAATAATTTTTCCTTTTTATTTAATTTACACGAATTCGGTCTTAATACAGTAATTTTATATCTTTGATCGTTGACATCCTTATTGAAATGATTGGCAAATACACTTCCGTGAGAAATCGTACCACCAGCTATAGTGGTCGGGTTTGTCAAGACAATAAAATTGAAAAAATGAGATAGATTTTTATTAAAATATTTGAACCGATTATTTAAAATAAATTTTTGCCGGA
>JAYEHJ010000040.1:0-3670 GCA_034659435.1 Patescibacteria group bacterium
TCTTTTCTTAAAAACAATATCAATATTCATCGAGGATTATCAGAGAAGAACAGAATAACTTTTATTAAATGGTATCTGTATTTTAAATATCAAGGGTGAATTACCAACACTTTTTGACTATTAAACCCACATGGTCTTTATTTTCAAACTTATCTTTGAATTTCTCATAATTATCCAATACATCCGCCTTGGTATCAGCCAATACACAATCAAAACGTTTAAGCACTGTAAAAGGCAATATTATATCTTGATATTCGCTCCTTTTGTATGGCCCGCGGAGCAAATCGGCAATATCCCATATAAAACTTACTTTTTCTTGAAAATTAGGCATAGAATTATAATAATCCCCTGGCTTTGGCAAGGGCTGTTTTGTAATTAAAATATTAAAATTACTAAAAACTTGTCAAATGTTTAGCATAATTACAAATTAGCATAGTAATCGCTTAAAATCAAGCTAAAATATAAGCAAAATTAGCTAACATTATTTATTGTCTTTTTTCTTTTTTGCGTCTTTCATTAAAACTTCTTAAAAATAACTTAAGTTTCTCATATATTTTTTGCTCGTCTTTATACTCTAAACGCGCAAGCCATACAAACGGAATAGCGGTTATAATTATCGCGATCAAAATAAACATAATTTCATCAAACATAAAATTGTAAAATCAAGGCAGTGGAGCATAAAACGCCACTGCCTTAATGATGGTTATAATTTAGTTAAATTTGTTATTGAGAATCTCTGAAATCATTTCATGGGCTTCCGATTTGCTTAAACTATCAATTAGCTCTAATTGTTTTTCACGTTCTTCTGGCTCGTGGACGCGTTCACTAATGAGGCTGACAAGAAGAGATCGCTGTTTTTCAGAAAGCGGTTTGCTGATTTGCTCCTTGCGGATCGGCTTATTGTTCGGATCACATACAACTTTGTTGAAAAAATCGTTCATTGATTCTGGTTTGTCGTTTGTTCCCTCCATTGGCTCGCTCATCATTTCTTCGGCGCTTGGCGCGCTCCATCCGATAAGATCGGCAACGGATCTGTTCGTCGCCCTGGTTTGCGCAATAGCGCGCACATCAGAGGCTTTATTGAATTTACGCTCGTCAGAATGGCAGCTCGCCACTGCCGACATAAAACGACCAGAAGGTGAAGATGCGCGCATGGTGATCTCATAGGCATATCCGTCATTTTTTAACTCTATCCGTTTTTCACGCATAATTTCCGTTGATATTCCAAACGCCAAAGCCAGCTTTCTGAATGCCGATTTTTTGGCGTATTTTTCACCTTTGATAGAAATAAAGTCAGAGTCTTCCAGTAGCTTTAATTTCAAATCATTAAAATTATTCCAAGCCTCTAAAATTTTATCATTGCTGGTTATAGGCACGACAAGCGGGGTTAGTAAAATGGGTTTAGCTTGATGCAGTTTTGTTGCTGCTTGATTTTGTATTTCCATAATTTTTATTTAAGTTAATTAGATTTCTTTAAATCCGCATTTAATACATACGCGAATATCGTAAATTTCATCGCGTTCATAGTCCATGCTTTGTGTCTCTATGAATATATGTTTGCATTCTTGCTGTCGCCTAAAATCTGGCACATCGTCTAATAAAGTTAATTGCATAAGTTTATAGGCGAAAAAATCGGCTTAACTGCCGACTTTTTCGCATTGATTAATATGAAACAGGTTTATACGCCTAGAGCAACGGCTGACAACCTCGCCGTTTTTATCCTTTTTCTCAATCACAGTGGTGCTTTTTAAGGCTTTTTGTCCTTTTACAACCCGATAGCCAAATTTATTCCAATCTCGCAATGTCATGACATTTGTATAAGGATCGTAAGAATTGGCAATATCTATGCCAAACCTATCTTGAAGTTGTTGGCGAATATTTTCCCTTGTCTTTTCCGAACCTTTAAAATTTGATTTTATTTCCATAATATCACCTGCTTTCTAGCTTAGTTTAATGACAATTGCGGTCATTAAATTATTAAATAAATCTATTTGAAAGGTTTTATTTTATTAAAGAATTGTATTTATTGCTTGAATCAAAAATAATATGATCTGCGATTTCGTAGCCTAAAATTTCTCCTGCTTTTTTTAGTCTTTTAACTGATTGCGTGGGTTAAGATATAGAGCTATAAAGTGTTCTTTGTGTTTATTGGTTATCAAGTCTTTTGCGACTGCGACTGCATCTTTGGCTGTATTTATTGTTTTCTTTTTATTCATAATTTTTTTTGTAAAACAAAACAGCCATGCAGATATAGCAAAGCTGTTTAATAATTAATAATAAATTGCAAAAGCAAGGTTTTAATTTTTAATAAAAACGGGCAAAGTTATAGAAAGGCATTTCAAGATTAAGACGCGTAGTCATTTCAAATCAAATTAGGGAGCGTTGCAAGTTGCAAAAAGGCGATGGGGGGGGTGCTTTGGATAGGGTGGTATGGCAAAATAAGATACTGTATGGGGTGGTACCTGTTTGCTCTCTTGCAAATTTCAGTACGCCTAAGGCGTAGTACTTATGCTAAAATAATAAGCATGACAATCAAAGACAAAAAACCTAAAAAAAATTTAGCTGAGCATTCATTCAGGCTTTCATTGTCGGATTTTGGCAGAGGCTTATTGCTTTCGCGCAATAAAATTGAAAATGAAAATTTATACTTTCTAAGCAAAGAGGATGGAGGGCTTGTTGGCTCATCTGGGCGGATTAAATTAAAAAACGGCGCGCAAACAATATACTTAATTTTTAACGTGAATTTGAATAAGACACCAAAAAAATTGGTTATATATTTTACAACCGATCCAACTAACAGTAATAAGACGATTACGCAGGAAATTAATTTAAGCGAATCGGTGGTGAGTTTTGGAGTTCGTTCATATTTTCATTGTGAATGCGGTCGCGATGTTTCAGTTCTTTATCTTCCGTCAAGCAAACAAAGCCTGTTCAAGTGTCGTATTTGTTCAAACATAAGCTATGAGAGCTGTAATATAAACAAAAATTCAATGAATGGCTTGTTATACGCCATATACAGCCTTGTTAAACTAGCGGATAAAAGAGAAAAAATAGAACGAATCCATTACGCTGGCAAATTAACCAAAAAAGGGCAGGCGCTTGTTGTTGAGCATAATAAGTGGAACGCGATGGTTAAAGGACAGCGCGAAGCGCTATTAAGCGCGTATAAGATTTTAAATGAAGCCATATAATTTAGATAATTCCATATAATTTAGATTTTTTTATGATTTAGGCATAAGTCCTATTTTTATTGTTTTTCATTAAAAAGCGTGAAATTGCGGTGTTAGAAAGGAACCAGTAGCTATTCACAGATTTTTATAAAAAAACGTGGGGGGACTTGTGCTATAATGAAAATAACAATCTAGAAAATGTATGTCGGGTAATGCCCGAAAAAAATAGTATGAAGTAAATTGTATTTGCTTAAGTATTTTTTTCGGGCATTTTTTATTGCTCGCATATCAATGGGGCAATAATTCAGCAAATAAAAATGCTGTTGCGCAGATTTTTAATCTGATGATGTTTTACTGAATATCATGCCCCACGCGACAGTATTTTTATTTTCACAAAAATGATAGACACAATTAAAATCAAAATATTAAGAAATAATTATAAAATAACAAATTATGATTATTTTAATACTACAGAGTTGGCGATGTATAAAAATCCATTT
>JAYEHJ010000041.1:0-3653 GCA_034659435.1 Patescibacteria group bacterium
TTTGTTTTAATTTATGCTGAAATATTCTTGAATATAGATTATTGGTTACTCCTATATATAGAATTTTGTTTGTTTTGTTGGTTAATATATAAACATAATAGATGTATTCTTTTTTCATCTTTAGATGTTATTTTATGGTTATGGCTTTTAAAGAGATTCCCGATCATTTAATATAATTTCCCTGCGGGGCAAGGTGTGTCGGGAATGACAAAAAAAAGTGGGGATGTTGGGCGTGTCGGGGATGACAAAAATGAAAGGTGCTGGGAGTGTCGGAAATGACAGAAAAAAAGGATAATGGAAATAATAAATCTAAAATCATAAATCCTAAATCATAAATCCAAATTCATTCCAAACTAATCATCTCTCTTGCCAGACGCTCATAAGCTTTTCCGCCTTTTGATTTTGGGTCATAGTGCAGGATTGAGCGGCCGAAACTTGGAGCTTCCGCCAAACGGACGCTTCGCGGGATAACTGAGCGAAAAACCCGATTTGGGAAATATTTATATAATTCATTCATAACAGAACCTGATAATTTATTGCGGCGGTCAAACATTGTGATAATCGCTCCCATTACTCCTAATTCCGGCTTTAAATTATTTTGCACTAGCGCGATTGTTTCCAATAGCTGGCTTAAACCCTCCAAAGCGTAATATTCGCTTTGAATTGGAATTAAAACCTCATCAGCCGCCACCAAGCTATTAACAGTCAACAAGCCCAAAGAAGGCGGACCGTCAATAATTACATAATCATATTCATTAACAATTTCACTGATAATTTTATTAAGCCTGAATTCTCTATCTTCCATGCTAACCAATTCAATACCGGCGCCAGCCAAAGACAGCGTTGAAGGAGCGATTTTATAGCCATCCTGAACAGTCCGCTTTATAATAAAATATATGGGCTTTTCACCAATAATGGCCTCATAAATTCCATGAGGCAGTTCCTTGTGGTCAATTCCAAGTCCTGAAGTGGCATTTGCTTGCGGATCAATATCAACCAAAAGAACTTCCTTGCCTAAATGAGCAAGATAAGCCCCTAAATTAACGGCTGTCGTGGTTTTGCCAACTCCGCCTTTTTGATTTACTATTGAAATTATTTTACCCATTTTTTTCTTTACCATTTCATTATAACTCAAAACAATATCTTTGACAATTACTAAAAAATAATATATAGTTACCTTAAGTTTTGGCAAAAAAGCCTGAATTTTTTTAATTAAAAAAACGCCTCGGTGGCGGAACTGGTAGACGCGCGGGATTCAAAATCCCGTTCAGGCAACTGAGTGAGAGTTCGATTCTCTCCCGAGGCACACAACACTTTTATTGCAACAAGATTAAAGATTTTATTGAAATTAAAAAAATAAAAATTATGTAAGAATATTTTAGCTAATATTAAACATTTTACAAAACATTCTTCATACTTCCCTGCCCTGCCATATTTTTATAATCCGAATTATCATTATTATTCTGATTTTTATTTTGATAATTTTCATCCTGTCGCGGTTCAAAAGATTGCATTTTTCCCCTTTGGCGCAATTTTCTAATCGCCTCTTCAACATCATAATTTTTGTCTCTATTAACACCGTTGCCAAGCTCCATATCTTGCTCTTCATTATAATCATATCTCTGTTTAATTTTCTTTCGCGGCCATAAACGCAAATTATATTTATCTTCCGAAAATAAATAAACGTAAATTAACGCAAACAATAATCCAAACAAAGCGCCAAATATTAAATTTAAAACTACATTCGGCTTAACAGGCAGTTCTGAAGTAAAAGGCTGGTCAATTATTCTTATCTCAATATTGCCGCCTAAACCATGATAAAGCGCGTGCTTGTCTTTAAGCGCGGCGTTTATCGCTCTGATTATCTGATCGGCTTGATATTTATCTTTATGAAAAACCGATAAAGTTATAATACCGCGGCTGCCGGAATTTGCTTTTACTGTTTTTTTCCATTCCTTGCTCTGATCTTCCAATCTGGCCGGAAAATAATTGCGGTTAACATCAAAGCCTGAATTAATTATTTCATTAAAAAAAGAATTACCGGTTATAACATCTGCCAAAACAGCGCCCACATATTCATTGGCTTTATTAACCTGATAAGGGTCAACGCCGTATTGATTTTTTTGCACTACCAATATTTTTGTTTCCGAACCGTATTTAAAAGGCTGAATTATGGTCAAAATTCCGGCAACAACCAAAAACAAAGCAACAGCTGAAAAAACAGTCTGCTTTTTTTGTTTTAAGACATTTGTATATTCGTGAATATTCATAAAATATGCTTATCTTACAATAAAACAAATTAGCATATTATTATTTACTTGTCAAGATACAAAAAATTTTGGCATATTTTTCCGGCTTCTCGCCTATTTTTAACCCAATTAATTTTAGCGCCTTGCGCCTCCCAGCGCCGCAACCAATTAATCTGCTTTTTGGCAAACTGTCCGATTGCAATATTTAATTTTTCCACCATATCCTTGTAAATCAATTTTTTTCGCAAATACTGAGTAATAAATTTATATTCTAATCCAAAAGATTCAAGCCGTTTCCAACTTACTCTTTTATTTTTATGCAAATTAGCAACCTCTCCAATCATATCTTCTTTTTCTAAACGATGAACCAATCTTTTATATATTCTTTTTCTTAAAATTTCAATTGAATAAGCAACGCCAATAAGCAAAAATTCATATTCATTATTTTTATTTAAATTTTTGTTTTTAATTTTTTCTCCCTGTTTGCATATTTCAATATAGCGAATCAATCTTCTTTTGTTATTTTTTTCGCTGTTATTAAGTTTTTTAGCGAATTTTTCATCTAATTTCAACAATATTTCAAATAATTTTAGCGCGTCTTTCTTTTCCAGTTTCGCGCGCAATTTTTTATCTTCTCCGTATTTGCTTAAATTAAAATTATCAACCAAGGCCTGCGAATAAAGGCCTGTGCCGCCCGCAATAATCGGCAATCGTCCCCTGTCCAAAATATCATTTATGCAAATTTTTGCTTTTTTCAACCACTTGGCTAAATCATAATGCGTATTAGGGTGCGCGACATCTATCAGATGATATGGAATCTTTGTGATTTTTGCTTGCCCCGCGCAGCTTTGGCGAAGTGGGGATTTATGATTTATGATTTTAGATTTAATATTATATTCATTTAAATCCTTACCGGTCCCAATATTCATATATTTATAAACCTGCCGCGAATCAGCTGAAATAATTTCTCCACCGAATTTATAGGCTAAATCAACGGCCAATGCAGTTTTACCGCTGGCGGTAGTACCGACAATAACAACAACTTTTTTCTTTTTTTTCATGTGCTTGAATTATTAATGATTTTATATTTATTTTCCCAAAACCCCGCGCAAGCCAAAATCTTCTACTTTTTCTATTTTAACTTTAACAAACTTTCCAATATATTTTTTATCACCCAAAAATTTAACGGTTTTATTTGTTTCGGTTTTGCCAAACAAAATTCCTTTTTTATTCTGTCCTTCAACCAAAACCTTAACTATTTTGCCTAAATATTTTTGATTATTTTTTAACGCGGTTTTTCTTAATATTTTCATTAACTTTTTTTCCCTGTCTTTTTTATCTTCCACTTCTACATCATCTTCCATTTTTTCCGCTTCTGTTCCCGGGCGAGGGCTATATCGCGCG
>JAYEHJ010000042.1:0-3645 GCA_034659435.1 Patescibacteria group bacterium
GCGGCTAACGCCACCATTGCTTTTTCTTGCGGACTAAAAGTCCTTAATTGTTTTGTCATAGATTTTCATTTTATCATTCCCTCTCATTTTTGTAAATTTCGTGTCTAGTTTTATCCTACCATTATAGTCTATGTTGTTTTTATTGATATCGTCTTGACTAATCTCAACTAGGATTTGAGTCGGACTATGTTTATCGAATATATCCCTAAGATCATTGTTCGGAGTTAATCCGGCGTGGAGCGTGCCGATTACTATGATATTTTGCATAAAAAAATTGATAAAAAATTATTCTCGCATGACAATTACGTCTAACAAATTATATACGAACTTATTGTTTTTCTATCTAAAATAAGTAAAAATTATTATATAATTATGTTAGCAAAGAGGGATATGCCAACATCAACAAACAATAGCGGGAATCCGATGAATAATTTGGAGCAGGAATTAAGAATAAGGAATTTTAGCTCTAAAATCATTTGCTCTTATTTGTATTATAACAAAAAACTCCTAAGATTTGCAAGCAAATTCAGTAATAGCATAAACAGAACGTTTAAAATTTTTTTGACCGCAAGGGTCGTATTGTGATATAATTAAAGTATAATAAAATTTTAAAAATCAAAACAAGAATCGTCTATTTCAGCTAACAATAGTAATCTTCATGCTAAAATTAAATAAAATTGGCAAATTTTTTTGCCATCATAATAATTTTTTTGATAAACTGCTAAAAGCATCTGTTGCCGTTTCTTTGGTAATATTTCAGGCGGTTTTTTTATTTTATTTAATTTCTCCTTATTTATTTTCCGCAAAAGCCCATGATAGTACAATAAATGTCTTTAATGAGACACATGAGAAGGATAAAGAGAGCGTGAATATTGCTACAACAGAAGAAACCGAAACGGATATTACGGCAACAACCGAAGAAACTAAAAAAGATTCCATGACAGATACAAATATTGCCAATACTGAAGATGAAACAATAATATATTCAGATTCAAATCCCGACACGGTTGAAGATGTTGATATGACTATGCTTAATTCAGATATGGATAATGATGTCGGAGCTGCAATAATAGACGAGGAGACAGATACAAGCGCGAACACGGAATATAATGAAACAGCGGATTCAACGGATTTATTAATAAAAGAAATTATTTTTATTGACAGCTATGAATTTATTAACGGACCGGTTACGATTAAAGCACAAGCGAATTTTATTCCTAATCAAGTAAAATTTTTTGTTATTGGCCCTAAAAATGCCGAATACATTGGAACGGCATTTGAAAATAATATTTATTCTTTTATATGGAATATTAATGACGGCTTTCCGGAGGCTTTATACAAAATTAAAGCACAGGCAAGTTTTTCCGGCAAAATTTATAATAGTGAAATTGAAATTAATTATTCAAAAGAAAATTATGACGTTTTTGAGAAAGATCCGGAAATTATAGAAGCATTAACAATTGATTTTGTTAATACTTTTCCAATGACGCTTGCGGATGATAAAAAAATTATAATTAGAACCAATAAAGGCGCGGATAAAATAGAATTCGCGGTTGCCGGGGCAGCATATAAAAAATTTACGGGAATAGCGGTTAACGATTTTGAATATTATTTTATTTTGCCGGTTTCTGATTTTGCGAACGGCGAATATGAGTTAACAGCGGGCATGATAATCGGCGGAGAAATTGCCGCGGAGAAAACCGTTAAAATAAATATTCAAAAAGAAACAGCAAGCGATGTTAGCCTTGAAAAGCCGATTACTTTTTTTGAATCCGGTATTGTAAGTACGGAAGAAAAAGCGGAAGAAACACAAGAAGAAACAAATATTGAAATTAATTTAAACCAAGAATGCGCTAGCAAAGGGATTAAAGACAAATTACGTTGTTCTGAATATTTGGAACTTGCAAAGGAATGCAAAGACAATAGCTTGGTAACAAAAATTCAATGCGAAAATTATTTAAAGCTTGATTTTAAATGCCGAGAATTAAAACTTAATGAAATTGCTTGCGCGGAATTTCTTTCTCTGCCTCCGGAGTGCCGCAACGCGAAAATTACCACCGGCAATGAATGCAAAAATTATATTTATTCGCAAGCCATGCCAAAGGAATGCCAAAATGCCGGCATCACGGATCATGAAGATTGTAAAAAATATCTGGAAGAAAAAATTTTATTAAAAGAATGTTTGGATGCCGGCGATTTTAATGAAAAGGAGTGCAAACAAAAATTAAGCCGGCAGGCTTTTCTTCCGCAAATTTGTCTGCAAGCCGGAATTACGATTAATATTGAATGCGAAAAATATTTAAAACAGCAAAAAGAAAAAGAAGAGTGTTTGGCAGTCGGCGTCAGAGAAGAAAATAAATGCCGTTATTATTTGGATAATAAATATGTTGCTAAAGAATGCCAAGAATTGGGCATTAGCGATTATAAAGAATGCGGTAAAGCCTTGTTTAGAAAATATGGAATTCAAGCATGCGCCAAAGCGGGAATAAGCAGCGAGAAACAATGCCGCTCTTTTATTTTAAATAAATATCAACAAAAAATTTCCTGCGCCAATTTAAGCGAATTGGAATGCGGAAAAGCGATTGAAGAAAATTTTTTGGGAGTAATTTCCGACAGGCAAATTAAGTTTAAAGAATTAAAAGATAATTACGCTGAACAGCAGGAAAAATCCCAAAAAATCAGCGAATTGCAAGAAAAATTAAAAATTTCCAAAGAGCTGATTCCTGTTGCTGATGTTAATGTTAAAGTAAAAATGATTGCCGCCTTGGACGATATGGTGTTAAAAAATTACGATACCTTAATCCAAACGGCTCCGCTTGCCTTGTTGATTGATTCTGACGGCGACGGATTGGCGGATGACATTGAAGAAAGAATAGGCACAGACAAAAATAATATTGACAGCGACGGCGATGGCTATAATGACGGCGAAGAAGTGAAAAATGGTTATAACCCGCTGGGAAGCGGCGCGATTAAAAAAGCTTTAGCCGCGATTGATTTGGCGATTATTAATAACAAAACCATAGGGCATCCAAAAACGCGGGGAGATGTTTTTGATAATTTTAAAATTAACAACATTGCGAATAACACGGAAGACAACAAAGGCTATATTTTAAGCGGACAGGCTGATCCGAATTCAATCGTTACTATCTATTTATATTCTGAAATACCACTGTTGGTAACGGCAAAAACAGACGCTTATGGAAATTGGCGCTATGAATTAAGCGAGTCTTTAATTGACGGCGAACATGAAGTTTATGTTGCCTTAAACGACAATACCGGACGCGTTGTAAAAAAAGGAAATCCGCTCAGCTTTTTTATTAAAGAAGCAAAAGCGATTTCAGTGGAAGATTTTGTCGCCTCGGCGCCGTCTTCCGGCGCATCGCGGACAGACCGCATGATAAATCTATATATTTTTATTTCCATACTGACAGTTGTAATCGGAATTATGCTTTTTGTGATTTTTATAATAAATAAAAAAAAGCAGGAAGATGTTGAGTTGTGATTCACTATACCCATTTTTTGTCATCTCCGACACTTGTTAGCCTCGCAGAGAAATTATATTAAATGATCGGAGATCTCGTAAAGAGCTCTAAATATTACTTACTTTATATCCGTGTATAAATAGCGCTTATTTCTTTGTGATAT
>JAYEHJ010000043.1:0-18255 GCA_034659435.1 Patescibacteria group bacterium
CTTTTCTTAAAAACAATATCAATATTCATCGAGGATTATCAGAGAAGAACAGAATAACTTTTATTAAATGGTATCTGTATTTTAAATATCAAGGGTGAATTACCAACACTTTTTGACTATTAAACCTCATTTCAACAAAAAAATATGATTTTTTTATTTATCATATTTTTCACAAATTTCTATTATAATTTTATTCCAAAACTAAAAATTTCAATTCTACATCCCCTCATACTCTCGCATTGTCAATTGTGATTCTATTTGTTTTACTGTTTCAATAACTACCGCCACCACGATTAAAAGGCTTGTGCCTCCGATTGCCAATGATTGCATGCCGGTGAAAGCCTGCATTATTAAAGGCAATATCGCGATAAGGCCTAAAAATAAAGCGCCTACAAAAATTATTTTATGGGTGGTATTGGCTAGATATTCACTGGTATGCTTGCCCGGTCTTATCCCCGGTATAAATCCGCCTTGTTTTTGCAAGTTTTCAGCGATTTGATTTGGGTGAAAAATAACTTCAGTATAAAAATAAGTAAAAGCAAAAACCAGCAAGAAATAAGTTATACCGTAAAAAAGCTGGTTGTTAAAAATATCAATCACCCAAGCGGCCATTGACGCCAGCCATGCGGTTTTTGCCTGCATAAAAAACTGCGCGATCATCGGCGGAAATAAAACCACGGAAATCGCGAAAATTATCGGAATTACGCCTGCCATATTAACTCTTAGCGGCAAATGCGTGCTGGTTCCGCCATACATACGGTTTCCCCTTACCTGTTTGGCATATTGCACCGGAATATTTCTTTGCCCCTCGGTAATAATTACTACGCCCACAACGGTAACAATGGCAATACCGGCAAAACCAAGCATTAAAAACAGCTTTGACGGATCATATTCAACAAATAATTGCATAATCGCCTGCGGCAGACCGGAAACGATTCCGGCAAATATTAAAAGTGAAATGCCGTTGCCGATATTTTTTTCCGTAATAAGCTCGCCTATCCACATTAAAAAAATAGTGCCTGCTGTTATTACAATCAGCATGCCGGCCATATCAACGCCGCTTACATCTGTTAAAATTCCTGTTGAAGAATTCCGTAAAAGCGTAATCATACCAAAAGACTGCAGCATTGCTAAAGGAACGGTCAGCCAGCGGGTCCACATATTAATTTTCTGCCTGCCAGATTCCTCTTTTTGCAGCTCTTCAAGCTTAGGCACTATCATTCCCAAAAGCTGAAAAATAATTGAAGAAGTGATATATGGGGCGATGCCCATCATTACAATTGAAAAATTCTGCATGCCTCCGCCGGAAAAAATATTTAACAACCCCATAACCTGATTGCCTTCAAAAACATCCTTTAAAGATTCAACATCAACTCCCGGAACCGGAATATGCGCAGCCAAGCGGAAAATAACCAGCATAAGCAAAACAAAAAATATATTTTTCCTTAAATCGCGCGCTTTCCAAATTTGAACTAATTTATCAGTTATCATATAAATTTATTTTTTTTGCTTTGTATTTTTTGCCTTAACAGCGCCTTTCATTTTTTTAATCTGTTCATACGCGCCGGCGCTAATTAATAAACCGCTTACTTTTAAATTGGGAACGGTTAAATTGCCATTGCCTAAAATTTTCGCGGTATTTTTCGGAGTTGCAATCAAGCCTTTTTCAAACAAACTTTTAGGAGTAACAATATCGCCGTCTTTGTAATTATCGTTTATTTGAATCAAATTTACCACCTGATTATCAGACTTTAAAGATCTAAATCCTCTTTTTTTCGGAGTTCGCAAAAGAACCTGCTTCATGCCGAGCCTTTTTAAATTACTGACCCCTGATCTGCATTTCTGCCCTTTCAGGCCTTTTCCACTATAAGTTCCGGTGCCGGAAGCATTTCCGCGCCCGATTCTTTTTCTTTTCTTTGTTGCTTTTTTATTAGGACTTATTTTATTAAGTGATAATGCCATAATTTTATTTTTTATTCTTTATTGGGGTTTCTTTCTTTAATTTTTCACCTGCTTCTTTATTTTTTTTAACATTCTTAACGCCATCAATTTTTTTTAAATTATTTAAAGCGTCAATCACGCATTTCGCGATATTCACTTTATTATTTGTTCCCAAATTTTTACTGGTAATATTTTGAATGCCCGCCAATTCCAAAATAACGCGAATCGCTCCGCCCGCGATAACGCCACGCCCTTTTCTGGCAGGCTTAAATATAATTTTCGCGGCTCCTTTTTTCCAAAATATTTCATGAGCAATCGTATTATTAACAATAGGCGCTTCAATCATTTGCTTTTTAGCGTCAGCAACAGCTTTATTAACCGCAATCGCCACATCAGCGCCCTTTGCCAATCCAAGGCCTATCTTGCCTTTTTTATTGCCAACTGCAACGCAAGCGCGAAAACGCATCCTTTTTCCGCCTGCCATAACCCTTGTTACTCTTGCCAAGTCAACAATCTGCTGCTCAAATTCATCAACAGGTCTTTCTCTTTTTTTAAAAGTTCTTCCGAATTTTTCCGCTCTTTTTTTGGCATAAACAGACTGACCGCCGGCTCCTTTTGGCGAATTTGCATTTTTTTGAAAACTTTTCTTTTGCGGTTGTTTTTTTTGTTCTGTCATATATAATAATTAAAATTTTAAACCAACTTCCCTTGCTCCGTCGGCAACAGCTTTTACGCGGCCATGATATTTATTGCCCCCTCTGTCAAAAACAATTTTGGTAATTTTTTTTTCAATTGCCTTTTTGGCGATTATTTTTCCCAATTCAAAAGCCTGCTCGGTTTTAGTTCTTTTATCATTCTTTTTTAAATCATTAACGTTCGCGCTTGCTATTGTAATGCCTTTTAAATCATCAATTAATTGCAAAAACATTCTTGCGTTTGACTTAAAAACATTTAAGCGGGGGCATTTTTCAGTGCCGTTAATTTTAGATCTGACTTTTGCCTTTCTTCTTAATTTCCGATTATTTTTATTTTTTATATTGCTCATAAATTAATTTATTTTATTTTTCATTTTATTCGCCCTTACCAGCGGTCTTGCCTTCTTTTATTCTTATAACTTCATCAATATATTTAATTCCTTTGCCTTTATACGGCTCGGGTTTTCTAATTTTTCTAATTTTGGCGGCTGTTTCGCCTACCATCTGCTTGTCTATTCCGCTAATCGTTATAACATTGCCTTCAACCGCTCCGCTAATGCCTTCCGAAAGCTCAAAATCAACCGGATGAGAATAGCCGACATTTAAAGTTAATTTTTTGCCTGCCAAAGCAATACGATAGCCGACTCCGTTAACTTCAAGTTTTTTTTCAAAACCTGTTGCCGCTCCTTGAACCATATTATTAATCAAGCTGCGATACAAGCCCCAAAAAGCCCGTTCTTTTTTAACTTTTTCATTCTTGACGCTTACTTTTATTTCTTTTTCCAAAATCTCAACTTTAACCGAATCATTAAGCTCTTGTTTTAATTCGCCTTTCGGCCCTTTAACAATAATAAAATTATTTTCAATTTTCGCTTGAATTCCATCTGTTAATATTATTGGCAATTTTCCCAATCTAGACATAAATTTATCTATGATACTCTTAAATAACAAAAAATTATTTAAGAGTATTAATATATTTCACACAACACTTCACCGCCCAGTCCTTTTTTTCTGGCTTCTTTGTTCGTCATTAAGCCTTTGGGGGTTGATATTATTGCTATTCCTAAATTATTTAAAACTTTTGGCAAACTGTTTTTATTCGCGTAAATCCTAAGTCCCGGCTTGCTTATTCTTGTTATTTTAGTAATAACAGATTTTTTGTTTTTCTTATATTTCAAAACAATTTTAAGCTCATCAAAAACGGTATTTTCTCTTTTTCCTTGTCCTGTCTTTGAAACCTCTACATCATTAATCCATCCTTCTTTTTTTAATATCTTCGCTGTTTCATATTTTATTTTACTCATAGGCAAAACAATCTCGTGCTTATTAACAGCTGAGGCATTTCTAATTCTTGTTAGCATGTCTGCGATTGGATCAATCATATAATATATACTTAAATATTTTTATTATTTTAAAATCTTTCTACCATGAGGATCTGGTTACTCCGGGTAAATCATTGTTTTCCGCCAACTCGCGAAAACAAATTCTGCACAAATTAAAATCCCGCATATAGCCATGATTGCGGCCGCAGCGCCAACAGCGCCTAACCGCTCTTGTGCTAAATTTTGGTTTTCTTTTTGCTTTCGCAATTAATGCTTTCCTTGCCATATAAATATTATATTAACCTTATAAATATATTTTATTTTCGTATATTCGTAAAATTCGTAATTCATAAGAAACTATTTTTTTTCTTTTTTAAACGGAAACCCCATTAATCTGAATAATTCCAAACCCGGCTCTTTTGTTTTGGCGCTTGTTGCCAAAGAAACTTCCAAGCCGAATACATTATCTATTTCGTCGGCATTTACTTCCGGAAAAGCAATATGCTCTTTAATTCCAATTGTCATATTACCGCTTCTATCAACATGCTTCTCGCTGATTCCGCGAAAATCTCTTACTCTCGGGAATGCCGCGTTAACAAGCTTTTCAATAAAATCATACATTCTCTTGCCGCGCAATACAACGCACGAGCCAATAGTCATGCCTTCTCTGATTTTAAAAGACGAAATTGATTTTTTTGCCTTGGTTAAAATAGGCTTCTGCCCTGAAATTCTGGTTAAACTTTTTACAACATTATCAATATAGGCTTTATCTTTATTATGCCTGCCAAAACCGACATTAATAACGACTTTTTCCAAACAAGGCGCTTCAAAATCATTCTTATATGAAAACTTTTCTTTTAACTTCGGCAATATATTTTTTTTGTATTCTGCTTGTAATCTCATAAACTAATCTATTATCTGCTTGCATTTTTTGCATTCGCGGAATTTTTTAATTATTTCTTTGTTTTTATGGTGTTGTTTTATATTTTTTTTGGAAACCCTGGTCGGCTTGCTGCATTTCGGGCACACCAGCATTAAGTTTGATATTTCAATCGGCGCTGGAAATTCAATCCTTTGTCCTTGCTCGCCCTGTTTTCTAGGACGCATATGCTTAATAAGTAAATTTAACCCCTCAACGCTGGCTCTATTCCTTGATACAAACACTTGTAAAACCTTCCCGGTTTTACCCTTGTCCTTGCCTGCTAAAATTTTCACTTTGTCGCCTTTTTTTATGGTCATATACTTCTTATAACGCGTAACTCATAACACGCAACTCATAACTTTTAAACTTATATAATTTTGTTATTTTTTTTGTATTCTGCTTGTAATCTCATAAACTAATCTATTATCTGCTTGCATTTTTTGCATTCTCGGAATTTTTTAATTATTTCTTTGTTTTTATGGTGTTGTTTTATATCTTTTTTATAACACCATTGTGTATAGGCACGGCGTCTCCTGTCTTAAATTTTTCTTCTAATTCTATTTTTGTCAACACTCTCCCTTCCACTACACAGAAAAATCTTGTTGGTTCATCAACTGCTTCCACCTCTACAACTCCTTCCGGTTTATGTTTTACTCCTGGTGTAATTTCAATCAAACTAAGCATTATTGCTACCTCCATTTTAAAAAATGTACAATTTAATTTCTATTTTTTAGACTACTGCTCAATGCAATAATCAAAAATTAAAAATCAAATTTTATTTATCCCCTTTTATTTTGTCATCTCCGACACTCGTTAGCCTCGCAGAAAAATTATATTAAATGATCGGAGATCTCGTAAAAAGCATCTAGATATTAATTACTTTGTGTCCGTGTATAAATAATTATTTTCTTTTTTCATATATTTAACATTCCAATATTCATATCTCATAAAGAGATTCCCGATCATTTAATATAATCCCCTGCGGGGCAAAGGTGTGTTGGGAATGACAAAAAACGGGAGTCGCTCGTGCAAAATGACAAAATAGGGAATTATTGCAAATATAGCCAAATTACAAATTTCAAGTTACGAGTTGCGAGTTATGGGCTGTGAATTACAAAACCTACAACACCTCCGGAGCTAAGCTTGCTATTTTAAAATATCCTGCTCGCCTTACTTCGCGGGCTACCGGCCCGAAAATTCTGGTTCCTTTCGGTTCTTTTTTTTCTTTATCAATAATTACGCAGGCATTTTCATTAAAGCGCAGATAAGTTCCGTCGCCTCTTCTTATTTCTTTTTTTGTCCGCACTAAAACCGCCCGCACCACATCGCCTTTCTTTATAGGGGTATGCGGTGTTGCTTCTTTAACTGAAGCTGTAAAAATCTCACCGATACGCGCGTAACGTTTTTTATAACCGCCAAGAACCCTAATGCACTGCACTATTTTCGCGCCGGAATTATCAGCTACTTTAATTTTTGACTCTGATTGAATCATTTCGGATTTCTGATTTCGGATTTCTGATTTCGGATTTATTAAATCCTAAATCAAAAATCTTAAATCCTAAATTAATATATTACTCGCCATCTCTTATCTTTGCTTAATGGCCTGCATTCAATAAAAATAACTTTATCATCCTCTCTATATTGATTCTTTTCATCATGGACTTTATATTTCTTGCTTACTGTAAATCTCTTTTTATATTTGGGATGTATTTTTACCCTGTCCACTTTAACAACAATGGTTTTGTCCTGTTTGTCACTGGCAACAATCCCTTGAAATTTCTTTTTAATAACTTCTTTCTGCGTTTTATTTTTAGACGATTTTAAATTTTCTTCTTTTTTTTCACTCATATAATTTTAAAAAAATTATTTTTTTACTGTTTTTTTTGCCTTCTTTTTTTCTTTTCCAATATTTAACAGCATTAAAATCCGTGCAATAGTTTGTCTGACAATTCTAATCTCTCTTATATTTTTTAATTGCTTATTGGTATCCTTAAACCTTAATTCGCGCAAATAATCGCGATTTTCAGCCAAAAGCCTATGCAAATCTTTTTCTTCTTTTTTCTTTAATTCTTTAAATTCCATATATCAACAATTATTTAGTAATAAACTTGCATTTAACAGGTAATTTATAAGCGGCCAATTTCATTGCTTCTCTTGCCATATCCTCGCTAACGCCTTCCATTTCAAACATAATCGCGCCCGGCTTAACATTCGCGACATAATAATCAACAGCGCCCTTGCCTTTGCCCATTGGAATTTCGCCGCCTTTTTTGGTTATCGGGGTGCTTGGGAATATTCTAACCCAAATTTTTCCGCCGCGCTTGGTATATCCTGTCATAACTCTTCTAGCAGCTTCAATTTGCCTGCTGGTAACCCAATGAGCGTCTATGCTTCTCAATCCAAAAGAGCCAAAACTGATTTTTGTCAATCTTGTTGCCTTGCCGCCGCGCTTCGGCTTATGCGACTTCCTATATTTGGTTTTTTTTGGCATTAACATATTGTTTGTCTTCTGAATATACTATTTTTAAAAATAATTCCTACTCCTACGAATTACGAATTTTACGAATATACGAATATTTTTATTCAACGTTTAAATACAGCATTCATATATTCGTAAAATTCGTAATTCGTAGGAGGACTGAATTACTATCTCCTTTTTTTTCCAATCACCTCTCCTTTTTTATTTTCTTCTTTTTCAAATTTATCGCCTTTATAAATCCAAACTTTTACTCCGATTGCTCCGTAAGTAGTGCTTGCCGCTCCGCGGGCGTAATCTATATCGGCTCGCAAAGTATGCAAAGGCACTTTACCGAAAGTAAGCATTTCACTTCGGGCGATTTCAGCTCCGTTTAACCTGCCGCCTACGACAATTTTCACTCCAAGCGCGCCGGCCCTTTCTATTCTATTAATCGCTTGTTTCATCACTCTTCTAAAAGGCATTCTTTTTTCAATATCCAAAATCATAGCCTGAACAATAATTTGCGCGCTCAGATTCGGCCTGTCAACTTCAAAAATATTCAGTTTAATGCTTCCAGGCTTAAAATTATATAAAAATTTGGAATGAATGGTTTTTTTAAGATCATCAACGCCCGTGCCTCCACGTCCTATTATCAACCCCGGCTTGGCGGTATAAATTCCAATGGTAATTTTATCCGTATTTCTTTCAACTTCCACCCTGTCAACTCCAGCTTCACTTAATTTTTTTAATAAAAATCGTTTTACCTTAATATCCTGTTCAACATTACGCGCGTAAACAGCGCCAGCGCCAAACCAGCGGGACGTCCAAGTACGCGTGGTAGTCAAACGAAATACTTTTGGATTGATTTTTTTTCCCATATATTTTTTTTACCCGCTTTTGCGCCTAAATACTTTATTCATAAAACCTTTTTCACTCTTGCCTTCAATTTTCATATGCTTTCCATGGCCTTCTCCGCGCGGATCAATTATTTTTTTATTATCAGCTTCTTTCCTGTCTGCTTTTATTTTCTTATTATCTTTATCGTCTTTGTCTTTAATTTTTACGCCCTCAGCTTCTTTGGCTTTCGCGCCTAATTTTACCGGAGCGTCAATTTTGATTTTTTTAGACTTAACTTCGCCGCTGTCAATCAATTCGCCCAAAATTAAATTAATATGGCTTGTTCTTTTTCTAATCGGAGTAGCTCGTCCGCGCGCTCTTGGTTTCCAGCGCTTCATAGTCGCGCCTTCATCCACTCTTATTTCTTTAATAAATAAATTATCTTGTTTTAATTCATAATTATTTTCTGCGTTGGCGCAAGCCGATTCAATAAGTTTTTTAACAGGCAAAACCGCTTTTTTATTAGTAAAGCGCAATTGATTGACGGCGTCTTGAACAGTTAATCCGCGCGCAATATCCGCAACTAATCTGACTTTTCGCGGAGACATTTTAATATATTTTGCCTTTGCTTTTACTTCCATATATAAATTTATTATTTTTTAGTTTCTTTGGCTTTCTTGCCGCCATGACCGACAAATTTTCTGGTTGGCGAAAATTCGCCCAGCTTGTGTCCCACCATATTTTCCACAACATAAACAGGAACATGTTTTTTGCCATTATGCACGCCCAATGTAAAACCAACCATTTCCGGCGTAACTGTGCAAGAACGATCCCAAACCTTGATTATTGTTTTATCTCCGGGTTTTAGATTTTTTATTTTATTGATTATCCGCTCATTTACATACGGACCTTTTTTTAAACTTCTTGGCATATTTTAATTATTATTTGATGATTAACATATATTCTTTTTTCATCTTTTCAGATTATTTTATAGCTGCGCCTTTTAAAGAGATTCCCGATCATTTAATATAATTTCTCTGCGAAGCTAACGAGTGTCGGGAATGACAAAGTAGGGATTATCTTCTTTTCTTGCCTCGCCTGCTTATTATAAATTTATTTGACGCTTTCTTTTGCTTTCTGGTTTTGACTCCCAATGCCGGTTTGCTCCAAGGCGTTTTTGGATGCTTTAATCCGATTGGCTGGTTGCCTTCGCCTCCGCCATGCGGATGGTCAACAGGATTCATCGCGCTTCCGCGAACTATCGGCCTAAAGCCCAAGCGCCTTTTTCTTCCGGCGCTTCCAAGTTTTATATGCCTTTTATCCTGATTGCTTGCCCTTCCAATTGTGCAAAGGCACTCTTTCGCGATTAGCCGTATTTCGCCTGACGGCAACTTAACTTGCGCGTATTTTCCTTCCACTCCCATAACATAAATCGCGTTTCCGGCTCCGCGCGCGATGCGTCCGCCTCCTCCGGATATCATTTCCAGATTATATATTGCCACGCCTGCGGGAATATATTTTACCGACATGGCATTGCCTATTTTAATTTCTATTTTTTTCTTTGAACTAATAACTTTATCATCAACCTTCAAATCCATGGGAGACACAATATATCTTTTTGCTCCGTCAGCGTAATTTAATAACGCGATACGAGCCCCGCGATTCGGATCATATTCAATTGAGGCTACGCGCGCCGGAATATCATATTTATCCCGTTTAAAATCAATAATCCTGATACAGCGCTTAGCTCCGCCGCCGCGATGCCTGACCGTAATCTTGCCTTGGGAATTCCTGCCGCCACTTCGCTTTTTAATTATAGTTAATCTTTTTTCAGGCTC
Source organism: Patescibacteria group bacterium (assembly GCA_034659435.1). Taxonomy (GTDB): domain Bacteria; phylum Patescibacteriota; class Patescibacteriia; order Patescibacteriales; family UBA12075; genus JAGLYP01. The sequence continues at coordinate 10,014 of JAYEHJ010000043.1, forward strand.
GGTTTTTGTAATATCTAAAAAATCATCAAATCCAGCTTGACGCCTCCCCGGTGTAGTAGATTTTACTCTTTTAACTCCCATATACTCAATTTTCAATTTTCAATTACGAATTACGAATTATATTATTTTTTTATAATATAATTTGTAATTGATAATTCGTAATTGATAATTGCTTTAAACTCCTTCATAAAAATTAATGCTTTTGCCTTTTGGCAATGTTACAATCGCCTTTTTCCAATCTTTTCTTTTTCCTCTGATTTTGCCGCTGCGGGTTTTTTTGCCTGGCATAGACACGACATTAACTTTAACCGGCTTAACCCAGTAAACCTCTAAAACGGCTTTGCTTATTTCAATCTTATTCGCGCTATTTTCAACAACAAAAAAATATTTTCCCAATGCGCCTAAATCGCCTGCTTTTTCAGTAATTAACGGCTTTGACAAAACTCTGTAAGCTCTTCCCGCTCTCGCGGTCTTTCCTTTTATTCCTTTTTTGCTAGAGCCTACAGTCTTTACTTTACCTGCCTCGCCAGCATACAAATCTTTCATGCTTTTCTTAGTGTCAGCCTTAACATCCCGAACTTTTTTTGTGTCTGCCACAGCCTTATCTGCCTTTTTTATCTTGTCATCCTTTTTAATTATTTTATCAAATATTTTCATTTATATGTTTCTTCAATTTTTTTAACACAATCTTTACTAACCAGCAAATCACGATATTTTAATAAATCCAATATATTAATATTATCCAAATTTATTAATTTTACTCCGCTAATATTTCTAAAAGAATATTTTGCTTTCTCATCTTTTTTATCATTAATAGCTAGTATACTGCGCTTTATTTTATTATCTTTACTGCCTTTGTTAATTTTCTTTTCCAATTTTTTAAGCATCAAATCAGCTGTCTTTGTTTTAAACTCTTTAATTTCAAATTTATCCAAAATCAACATTTTGCTTTCGTTTGTTTTATCGCTCAAAACCATACATAAGGCTTTCCTTTTCATTTTTTTATTAATATCTTTCTTAAAATTTCTTTCACTGCGCGGACCAAATGTAACCCCGCCGCCTTTCCAAATCGGAGACCTGCTTGATCCGGCGCGAGCCCTGCCTGTTCCTTTCTGCCGCCACGGCTTTTTACCTCCCCCGCGAACCTCGCTTCTGTCTTTAGTACACGCCAAAACCTGCCGTTCATTACCCATCTGCGCCAGCATAGCCTGATGCACAAGCGCCTCATTCGCTTTCACGCCAAAAACCTTGTCAGACAACTTCAAATCCCCGACTGTTTCCGCTTTTTGGTTGTAAATTTTAACTGCTATTGACATAAATTATTACTTTTTATTTTTCCCATCAATCTTCTCTTTAGCCTCAACAACTTCCTTTTCAACTTCCTCAGGAGTTTCAGCTTTTTTCTCAGATTCAGACGCAACATTTTGCGCTTCTTTCTCAGTCTTAGACGCAACATTTTGCGTCTCTACGGTTTTATTTTCAACTTTTTTATCATCATTTTTAATTTCACCTTCTTTCTTTTCTCTTGATTCTTGATTCTTGATTCTTGATTCTTCATTACCACTTTCAACTTTTAACTTTTCACTTTTAACTACTAGTTCCCCATCCCCCGAAATCATCACCAGCGAATTTCTAGCGCCTGAAACAGCGCCTTTAACCAATAAAATATCATTTTCCAAATCAACGTCAACAACTTCTAAATTTTTAATTGTAACTCTGTCTCCGCCCATGCGTCCGCCCATTCGCGTTCCCTTGAAAACATGAGCCGGTCCTGTAGCGCCGATAGAGCCAGGCATTCTTAGCTGGTCTTTGTTGCCATGTGTCTTTTTCGTGCCTTTAAAACCGTGCCTTTTGACTACTCCCTGAAACCCTTTGCCTTTGCTTGTTGAAGTAACTTGAATTTTATCTCCCTTTGCGAAAAAACCAAGATCAACTATATCGCCTGTCTTTAATTTTTTAGTTTCTTCGGCTGAAAGTCTGAATTCTCTTACTTTTTCAAAATTTCCCAATTTTTTAAAATGCCCTTTTTGCGGTTTTTTAATATTTTTTTCCTTGCGAACGCCAAAACCAAGCTGCGCCGCGCCATAGCCGTCTTTTTCCATATTCTTAATCTGCGTAACAACGCATCTCCCTGTCTTAACCTTGGTAACGGCAACAACTGTATCACCCTGCCAAACCTGAGTCATTTCTATTTTTTTCCCTATGATAAATTTCATATATACTTAAATATATTTTTTATTTTAATCATTTTTTGCAATTCACGTATTATAGATTTCTCCGCTCCGTTCTACCCCAAGGGCACTTCCGTTGGGCGCGCTGCCGCTTCACTCCGGTCGAAATAACAAAAGAATTTGTGAAAACAAAAACCGGTTTCCTAAAAAAACCAGCAAACGCAACTTTTTAAATATAACAAAAAATAAATAAATATTAATTGCTTGATTTTGTCCGTTTTGCGAGTATTTTGCTTCCTTTTTAAAAATTATTAATTTATTACACACTATCCAAAGAACGGAGTTGCGTAAAAAATCAAAATTTCTATTACTAATATCTATAATAGTATATACTATTTTTTAAAATAATGCAAGCCGCCTACATTTTAATCTCAACATCAACTCCAGCAGGAAGGCTAAGGTTGGTCAAATCGGCAATGGTTTTTGCTGACGGGTCAACAATATCAATAAGCCTTTTATGCGTTCTCATCTCATATTGATCTCTTGCGTCCTTATGCACGAATGTTGAACGATTAACCGTGTACTTCTTTTTCTCGGTTGGCAAGGGAATCGGTCCGAAAATTTGCGCGCCGCTTCTTTGCGCCATATCAATAATCGTTTTGGTGGACTGATCAATAATCTTATGATCAAAGGCTTTGATTTTAATGCGGATTTTTTGCTTAAAATCATTATTCTCTTGTAAATTTTCGTCTTTTTTACTGTCTTTTGCTTCTGACATGATTAAAATTTTATAAATTTAATATAAACAAACACTATAAAGCTCCCTAAATTTTAGGGAGCTGTAAGTATTTACTTTATAATTTTAACAATCGCGCCGGCGCCGACAGTTCTGCCGCCTTCGCGAATAGCGAATCTTTGTTTTTCTTCCAACGCTACGGGGCTGATTAATTTAACTTTTAAATTAACAGTGTCTCCAGGCATTACCATTTCCGTTCCTTCCGGCAATTCAACCTCGCCGGTAATATCAGTGGTTCTGATATAAAATTGCGGCTTATAGCCCTTGAAAAACGGCTTATGCCTTCCGCCTTCTTCTTTGGATAAAATATAAACCTGGCTTTCAAATTCAGTATGCGGAGTAACAGTTCCGGGTTTTGCCAAAACCTGGCCTCTTTCCACTTCATCTTTTTTGGTGCCGCGCAATAATATTCCAGCGTTATCTCCCGCCCGGCCTTCGTCAAGCTGTTTGTTAAACATTTCAATTCCTGTTACAACGGTTTTTTGCGTATCTTTAAGGCCTACTATTTCAACCTCCTCATTAATCTTTACAATACCGCGTTCAATTCTTCCGGTAACAACAGTGCCGCGCCCTTCAATTGAAAATACATCTTCAATCGGCATTAAATACGGCTTCTCAACATCGCGAACAGGCTCAGGGATTGACTCGTCCAAAGCACTCATTAAATCCATAACCGGTTTAGCGTCGTCTCCGCCTGGATTTTCCAAAACTTTTAGCGCGGAACCTCTGATGATTTTAATATTATCGCCGTCAAATTCATATTTTTTCAACAAATCACGAATTTCTTCCTCAACCAAATCAATTAACTCAGCGTCTTCAACCATGTCGCATTTATTTAAAAACACAACAATATTAGGAACGCCAACCTGACGAGCCAATAAAATATGCTCTCTGGTCTGAGGCATAGGACCGTCAGTTGCCGCCACAACCAAAATTGCTCCATCCATTTGAGCGGCGCCGGTAATCATGTTTTTAACGTAATCAGCGTGGCCGGGACAATCAACGTGCGCGTAATGCCGTTTCTCGGATTCATACTCAACATGAGCTGTTGCAATGGTAATACCGCGCTCTTTTTCTTCCGGAGCGGCATCAATTTGGTCAACTTCCTTGCTGGAAGCGCTTAAACCTTTAGCGGCAAGCACTTTTAAAATAGCCGCGGTTAAAGTGGTTTTTCCATGATCAACGTGGCCGATAGTGCCGACATTGACATGGGGTTTTATGCGTTCAAATTTTTCTGCCATGTTTTGTGATTTTTACGGCCTTTGAAAATTTACAAGCTATTTTCAAAGTTATTTCCCGGTTAAACCGGCGGCCAGCCGTACATTATTATTATTTTTTAAATTAAATATTTTAAATTTTATCTGATTTCTTCCAAATACTGCGTGTCTTCATCAATAATTTCCTCAGCCGCCTTTTTACGCGTAACAGGAATTGCCCAAGGATTCTTTGTTTTATTATTTTCCTGTTCTTTTTTAAGACCTGTTTCAATACTTTCATAAATTCCATTATCTTCTAAATTCTCATCATCAAAACCATACTCATCATCCTTGTCCGCAGAAGCTTCAGCGTAGGAGGATTCATCGTCATAAAAATCAGGATTATTCTCAAAATCAAAATTATCTAAAAAAACATTTTTGTCTTTAATGTTGGATAAATACTTTCGTGCCTGAATTGAATTTTTCTGCTTGTTTCCGTTAAATTCATTATCGCTTTTCCAAATAGCAATATCGCGATTTATCTTATCAAGTAATTCGTTTTCTGTCAAGTTTCTTACCCCGCTTTTATCAAACATTAATTTTTCATACTCGTCTATTGACATAACCGCAAAAACCCGTTCCGGATCTGACATATCGGCAACCAACAGCCTATCGCCGGTTTTATTTACCAAATCTATTGCCTTTTGAAGTTTGTTTTGCATAAAAAGTTATTCGCTTCGCTCGCCCCGCGCGTGCGTTTGCGGGACATGCGAATGGATAATATTTCTTTAAATTTATTCTAACCTATCTAAATTTTTCAGTCAACAAAGCATTACTTCCCCTGCTTGCTTATAATATCTTCTGAAACATTTTTTGGGGCTTCTGAATAATGGGCGAATTCCATTGTATAGTTTGCTCTTCCCTGGGTCATTGATCTTAACTGCGTGGCATAGCCGAACATTTCCGCCAAAGGCACCATTGCGTTAATGACCTTGCCGTTTCCGCGATCGCTCATTTGCCCTATTCGTCCGCGCTTGGCGTTAATATCACCGACAACATTTCCCATATATTCTTCAGGCGTTACCACTTCAACTTTCATAATCGGCTCCAAAATTATCGGATCAGCCTTGCGGCAAGCGTCTTTAAATCCGAATATCGCCGCCATTTTAAAAGCAGACTCATTTGAATCAACTTCATGATAAGACCCGTCATAAACCTCTGCTTTAATATCCACCATCGGGTAGCCGGCTAACACGCCTTGATCAAGAGCTTCTTTAACGCCTTTTTCAACTGCCAGCAAATATTCCTTGGGGATAACACCGCCCTTGATTTTATCAACAAATTCATTGCCTTTGCCTTCTTCTTGCGGCTCAACTTTAATCCAGCAATGCCCATATTGACCGCGCCCTCCTGACTGCTTGATATATTTTCCTTCGGCATCAGCGGATTTGCGGATTGTTTCCCTGTAAGACACTTGCGGCTTTCCAATATTTGCTTCAACTTTAAACTCGCGCTTCATGCGATCAATAATAATATCCAAATGCAATTCGCCCATTCCGGAAATTAATGTTTGGTTTGTTTCATCATCTGTTTCAATTCTGAATGTCGGATCTTCTTCAGCTAATTTTACCAAAGCGATTCCCATTTTTTCCTGATCAGCCTTTGTTTTCGGTTCAACAGCGATTTTAATTACAGGCTCGGGAAAAGTAATTGATTCCAATAAAACTTTTCTTTTTTCATCGCACAAAGTATTGCCCGTCACAGTCGCCTTTAAGCCGATACTCGCCGCGATATCTCCTGAATAAATTTCTTTTACTTCCTCCCTGTGGTTGGCATGCATGCGCACCAGCCTGCCGATTCTTTCTTTTTTGCCTGTTGAAGAATTATAAACATAAGAACCTGACTCTAAAATTCCGCTATACACGCGGACAAAACATAATTTTCCCACAAACGGATCAGTAGCAACTTTAAAAGCCAAGCCTGCAAAAGGCTCGTCATCGCTTGCTTTAACCTCAATTTCCTTTTCTTCATCATCAATGTCAACTGCTTTAATATGCTCAACATCAACCGGCGATGGAAAATAATCAATAACCGCGTCCAATACATTTTGCACTCCGATATTTTGCAGCGCGGTTCCGGCTAAAACCGGAAATAATTCATTGGACAGGACGCCTTTTCTAACAGTTGCTTTTAATTCTTCCAAACTAATCTCATCTCCGTTTAAATATTTTTCCATTACCACGTCATCACACTCGGCAGCGCTTTCTATCATAATTCCTCTCATCTCTTTTACTTTTTCAAGCATGCTGTCTGGAATATCAATTTCAATAATTTTCTCGCCGTTTTGCCCTTCAAATTTATAAGCTTTTTGCGTTAGCAAATCCACAATTCCCTGCATTGTTTCTTCTGCTCCTATCGGCAATTGAATCGCAACAGCTTTGGGGCTTAGCCTTTCTTTAATGGAATCAAGGCTCATATAAAAATCAGCGCCCATTTTATCCATTTTATTCACAAAGCAAAGCCGCGGAACCATGTATTTATCAGCCTGTCGCCAAACCGTTTCAGATTGCGGTTCAACTCCGGCAGCGCCGTCAAACACGGCAACCGCTCCGTCTAAGACGCGCAAAGAACGCTCAACTTCAACGGTAAAATCAACATGTCCAGGAGTATCAATAATATTAACGCGATTGTCTTTCCAAAAACAAGTGGTAGCCGCTGACGTAATTGTAATTCCGCGCTCCTTTTCTTGCTCCATCCAATCCATATCAGCCTCGCCGTCATGGGTTTCTCCGATTTTATGTTTTTTTCCGGTATAAAAAAGAACACGCTCGGTAAAAGTTGTTTTACCAGCGTCAATATGCGCCATAATTCCAATATTTCTTGTTTTTTCCAATGAATATTCACGAGCCATAATATTAAATTTTATCAATAATATTTTTTACTTGTAATATTTGATTTCATATAAATGTTGTTTTTCTGCTTATTTATCTTGCAAAATGAGCAAATGCTCTGTTTGCCTCAGCTGTTTTATGCACCATTTCTTTCTTTTTTACGGCAGCGCCTTCGCCTGCCGCCGCCGCCATAATTTCATCAGCCAGCTTGATTTTCATTGGCTTGCCTTTTCTTGCTTTTGCGGCCTCAATCAGCCAGCGGCTTCCCAAAGTAAAACGCCTTTCACCGCGGACTTGGTATGGAATCTGATAATTGGCTCCGCCGATTCTTCTGCCGCGAACTTCCAATAACGGAGAAATTTTTTTCAAGGCCTTATTAAATACATGCCTTGGGTCTTGCTTTGTTTGTTCTTTTATAATATCAAAAGCTCCATATATGATTGATTGGGCAACTGTTTTTTTGCCAGCTTTCATAATATAGTTTATAAATTTTGCGACATCAGTATCATTATACCTGATATCGCCTTCAATTTTTCTTTTTATCGCTTGCTTGCCTCTCATTTCTTGAATTAAGAATTAAAAATTAAGAATTAAGAATTCTTAATCATAAAATTCATTTTATATTTTAAAATTATTTTTTCTTTTTTTCGCGCTTTGCGCCGTATAGGCTTCTGGATTGTTTTCTTCCTTCAACTCCTTGCGCGTCATATACTCCGCGCACCACTTTATAGCGGACACCCGGCAAATCAGCGGTACGTCCAGCTTTTAAAAGCACGATTGAATGCTCTTGCAGATTGTGCCCCATTCCGGGAATATAAGCGGTTACTTCCATGCCGTTTGACAAGCGAACGCGGGCAATTTTGCGCATTGCCGAGTTAGGCTTTTTTGGCGTGGTAGTCGTCACCTTTAAACACACGCCTCTTTTAAAAGGCGCTCCTTTTTTTAATTCTGTACGTTTGCGATGAAGCGTATCCAAAGTGGTCTGCATTGCCGGATATTTTACTTTCTTTTTGGTTTTAACACGTCCTTTGCGAACTAATTGATTAATTGTAGGCATTTCTATAATTAATTATAATTAACGATTTTATTTAAAACAAAAAATATGCCACATTAAAATCGGCAATCATAAATCTAAATCTATTTATTATTTGCTATTTTAATTTATCAAAAATTCTAAAATAAGTCAAG
>JAYEHJ010000044.1:0-3549 GCA_034659435.1 Patescibacteria group bacterium
AAAATCAGCATAGAGGCAATTAAGACTTTTAATTTTAATGAAATTTATAATTTAGACATTGATTCTCCGGCGTCTATTTATACTTTATTAAAATTTAGCGAATTAAGTAACGCGGAATTTAATTTATTAAATAATTCAAATTCCGCCATATTGTCTAATAAATTAAACCTGAAAAGCACCACAAGCTATGTTACCGGTTATTTTATCGTTAAAGAGAATAAAATCATTCAAAATAATTTTCCTGAAAATAAAAATATTGAATCACAATTAAAAATGCTTTTTTTCGGCGATATAATGCTTGATCGGCATGTTGGCAAAAAGATTGAAATAAACGGATTTGATTATTTGTTTAAAAAGTTGGCAAGCAGTACAAAAAGAAATTTTTTTAACGGACACGATCTAATAAGCGTAAATTTGGAAGGAGCGGTTACAAACAACGGAGAGCATTATAATCCAATAATGAGTTATGATTTTGCGTTTCATCCCGGTATAGTCAGCCAATTGAAAAAATATAATTTTAATTTTTTTAATTTAGCCAATAATCATTTTGCTGATCAAGGAGAACAAGGAATAGCGGAAACAAGAGAAAATTTGCAATTATTGGATTTTGATTTTTCAGGATGCAGAGACAGAAAAGCAGGAGAATGCAGCAGTAGAATTATTAAAAGAGCAAACAAAAAAATCGGAATGGCGGGATTTAGCATGGTTTATGGAAAATTAGATGAATCGGCTGTTGAAAAAATAATTATTGATTTGGCAAGTTCAACTGATTTAATAATCGTAAATATTCATTGGGGCGTGGAATACGAGCATTATTTTAATAAAACACAACAAAATATTGCCCATAAAATAATAAACGCGGGAGCCGATATGATAATTGGGCATCATCCGCATGTCGCGCAAGGAATAGAAATTTATAAAAACAAACCGATTTTTTATTCATTGGGAAATTTTATTTTTGATCAATATTTTTCAACTGACGCACAAGAAGGGCTGGCAATTAATGCTGTTATGGGCGATAATAATAGTTTTTATTTATTTCCGTTAAAATCAAAATTAAGCCAAGTCAGCTTAATGAATGAAAACGAAAAAAATAATTTTTTACAAAGATTATCAGATTGGTCAGTTGTTGACAAACGAATTGATAAGCAAATTAAAGAAGGTGAATTAAAGTTATAAAAAAAACCATAGGAACGCGCCACGGCGCGTTCTTATGGTTTTTTAATTGCCTATTTCCGCTTAATATTATATAATCTAACTAAGCTTATATAATAATTTTATAAATATGCAAAACAACAAAAAACCGATATATATTAATATCACCGCCATGGGGGTGGTGAAAATCATTTTAATTTTAATTGTTTTTTATTTTTTATTTTTAATCAGGGAGGTATTGGCGATATTATTTGTTTCTCTGATTTTTGCAAGCGCCGTTGATCCTTGGGTTGACTGGATGCAAAGCAAAAAAATTCCGCGCGCATTGGGAATTATTTTTATTTATTTAGTAATGTTTGCCGTTGTCGGCGGAGTGGTAACCGCGGTTATTCCGCCGATTATTGAACAAACCAATGAATTGCTTGTTAATTTCCCCGCGGTATTTGAAAAAGTAATTTCAGGATTTCAGTATTTGCGCGATTATTCAATTGAACATGGCATAATTGACGGCATAAAAGACAGTTTCGGGTCTTTTAGCGGCAATTTGCAAAACGCCGCCGGCGGAATTTTTTCAACAGTTTCCGGAATTTTCGCGGGAATTGTTTCTTTCTTTTTTGTTTTAATAATGACTTTTTATATGGTGGTTGAGGAAAACGCGCTTAAGAAAATCGTTTGGTCTGTCGCTCCTGAAAAGCATCAGATTTATATTATGAAATTGGTCAACCGCATGCAGAAAAAGGTTGGCTTGTGGCTGCGCGGACAATTAATATTGTCTTTAATTATTTTCATTTTAACTTATGCCGCGCTGTCTATAATGGGCGTTAAATACGCGCTTGTGCTGGCTTTGGTAGCGGGTTTAACCGAATTTGTGCCGTATTTGGGACCTATTTTAGCTTCAGTGCCGGCGATATTCCTTGCCTATACGCAAGAGCCTATTTTAGCGGTATTTGTGGCGATTTTGTATTACGTGATTCAGCTGGTGGAAAATAATATCATAGTGCCGAAGCTAATGCAAAAGGTAGTCGGCTTGAATCCGATTATCAGCATTGTTGTGCTGTTAATAGGCTTTAAAGTCGCCGGCGTAGTTGGCGCGATTTTATCAATTCCGGTTGCCACGGCAGTGTCAGTGTTTCTTTATGATTTGTTTGAAAACAAAGCCGGCGGACAGTCAGGGGATGTAAAAGTATAGAGAGGCCGAACCTCTGCGATTTGTCTTGTGTATACAGAAACCGAGTTTCTACAATTTTTTTGTTAGCCCGGGTTTTAAAACCCGGGTTAACAAAAAAATTGTAGAAACTCGGTTTCTTTTAAAATTAATCCGCTTGACATTTTTATTGGTATTTTTTGCGTTTTACTGTATAATATATAGTATAAATACGCCCTGTGGAAAAAGGCGTTAAATTAATTAATTTAATAATAATCAAAAAAATTATGGCGAAGATGACAAAATCGCAATTGCTAGCTACCTTAGCTGATGCTACAGAGCTTAGCAAAAAAGATGTTGCTAACTTTTTTGACGAATTAGCAGCTTTAGCTTATAAAGAGGTTAAGGAATGTGGAGAATTTGTGTTACCGGGCTTTGGAAAGCTTGTAAAAGCTCATCGTAAGGCAAGGAAAGGCAGAAATCCGGCCACAGGCGAAGAAATTCAAATTGCCGCAAAAACAGTGGTTAAATTCCGTTTGGCAAAAGCCGCGAAAGACGCCGTGTTATAGAAGTTATATAAGATAAAAATCCCTTTTTATTTGTTAACCCGGGTTTTAAAACCCGGGTTAACAAATAAAAAGGGATTTTTATCTTTGCCAGCTTTCAATATATTGGCCGATTCCGTTTTGCAAAAGTTTGTTTCGCAGTTTTCTGTTTGAATATAAAAAATGGAGTGTTGACTTAAAATCCAGCTGGTAGCGGTCTTTAACTATTTTATATGTTATTTTTTCGTCCTGAATAGCCCTTCTGATTGTTCTTGAGTTTATTCCGCCAAGCTTTGCCGCTTCGGATACTGAAATATGAATCGGGTTTGCTATTTCAGTGATAACAAGAATTTTTTCATTTTTTTTCTTTTTTTTTCTATGCTGTTTTTTTTTAGCCGGAGGATCCGAGTTTGTTATTTTTTTTGTCATAATCAGTATTTAAGTCCACATTAATGTAGACTAAAGTATTAAAAAAGTCTAAGATTAAATATATTTCATATTTAAGTCCACGCTAGCCTAGACTTAAATATGAAAAAAACTAATAAAATAATAATATTTTTTATCAAAGTCTATGCTAGCCTAGACTTAAGTTGATTTATTTTTTTATTTTTGCATATTTTTTAAAAAAAAGCAAGGCTAACTGTAATTGAATTTTGAATTTTTAATTTTGAAATAATTTTGAATGATAGAATTTTGAAACATTCA
>JAYEHJ010000045.1:0-3415 GCA_034659435.1 Patescibacteria group bacterium
AAACATCTTTATTTACAAAAAAATCAAGCCCGTAAAATTCTTTATGTCCGGTGATGTAGGCGATGGGTCCGCCTTTAACTCGCTGGGTAATTTGTAATTTGTAATTTGTAATTTGGATTTTGGCAAGTTTTTTTTCAGGATAAGTTAATAAATATTCCCTTGATTTTTTTAAAATACGCGCCAACAAAATTTCCGCGTCAATATTAGGATTTGGAATTTTATTTTTTCGCAATTTTTGCGCGGCATAAATTATTGCTTGATTTATTGTCATAAGTATGATAGTGTAAAATAAATAAAAAAGACTAAACAATGGCCGTTCAGTTTTATTGAACGGCCTTTTTTAATTCTTTAATTATTTTTTCCAAATCTCCGTTTAAAATGGTGTTTATTCCGCTCCATGATTTTTTTATTCTGTGATCCGTGATTCTGTCTTGCGGGAAATTATAAGTGCGGATTTTTTCAGAGCGATCGCCTGAGCCGATCATGGCTTTGCGCTCGGCTGATTCTTTGGCTTGTTTTTCTTCTTCTTGTTTTTGCAAGACGCGGGAGCGCAAAACTTGCATGGCCTTTTCTTTGTTTTGGTGCTGGGATTTTTGATCCTGGCATTGTGAAATAGTTCCGGTCGGAATATGCGTAATCCGTACCGCCGAGTTTGAAGTGTTCACGCTTTGTCCGCCCGGACCGGACGCGGAATAAACATCAATACGAATGTCTTCGGCCTTAATTTTCAAATCAACTTCTTGCGCATAGGGCAAAACTGCTACCGTAACCGCCGATGTGTGGATGCGCCCTTGTTTTTCGGTTTCAGGAACACGCTGAACGCGATGCGTGCCGGCTTCGTATTTAAGCAGTCCGTAAGCGCCTTTGCCGGCTACTTCAAAAATAATTTCTTTAAATCCGCCAATGCCTATTGGACTTGAATCAAGAATGTTTATTTTCCAATTTTTGCTTTCAATAAATTTTGAATACATGCGAAAAAGATCAGCGGCAAAAAGCGCGGATTCATCGCCGCCGGTGCCCGCGCGGATTTCCATGATAATATTTTTTTTATCATTAGGGTTGGCGGGGTTTAGCAGCTCATTGATTTCATGGCTTAATTTTTTTTCTCTCCCGCTTAGTTCATCCAATTCCGTTCGCGCCATTTCTATTATTTCCGAATCTTTTTCATTTTTGATAATTTCGTTATTTTCAATAATTTCTTGCTTGATTTTTTCCAATTCCATTATCAAATCATACGCCCCTTTTATTTCCGCGCGCTCTTTGGATATTTTAGTATATTTTTTAATATCATTAATCAGCTCAGGCTTGGATAATTCACGCTCAAGCTGATTGAATTTTTTGATTATTTCTTGGTACATATTTGCTTAGGCACTTAGAGCCTTAAGATTTTGTATATAAAAACGGCTATTTTTATTTTGATTATTTTTTGTATAAATAGTCAAAACAAGAATAACCGTTTTAAAGCAGTTATTTTTTGTCAGTTTTTTTTGTGGTTTTTTTTTCTTTTTTTTTCTTGCTTGCTGTTTTTTTAGCAGCAGCGGTTACGGTTGTTTTTGTTATCTTTACTGTTTTTGCGGCCTTTGTTGCCGCTTTAGCCGCTCTTTTAGCTGTCTTGCCTTTGCTTGCGCCTGACATTTTTTTCACGCCGTCAATTTTAGCTTGGAATTTTTCAACTCTTCTGGCTGTATCAACGAGCTTTTGTTTGCCTGTATAAAAAGGATGGCAAGCCGAGCAAAGCTCGGTTTTAATTTCAGATAAGGTTGAGCCGACAATAAAAGAATTGCCGCAAGCGCATATTACCTTGGCTTTATCATTGTATTTTGGATGAATATCTTTTTTCATAAATATTAGCAAAATCTATTATTAGTTTATTACTTTGTTGATATTACCATAGGAATAGAATTTTTGCAAGGTTAAGTGGCTCTACACTATTAAGTGTGGTGCAAAACTAAGAAGTAGTGGTAAAATTAGCTGTATAAATGAGTTTCCCAACTCAGCTAAAAAATAACCACTACTTCTATGAAAAAATATACCAATAAATTGTTTAATTTACAAGGACTACTAAGCGGAGAAATTGAATTTAATGATAAGAATAAAGAAATAATTATTCAAGTTAGAAGTCCGAGAAAATATGCTAAGTGCCAATACTGCGGCAAAAGCACAAAAAGAATTCATCAATCTAACCATAGAAAAATCAAGCACGGCATATTGGATTATAGGGTTGTTGCGTTGAATTTATTTGTTCGAAGATTTAAATGCTGTCATTGCAAGAAAGTATTTACAGAACAATTTCCCGGAATAGACAGGCGGCGCACTACTGTAAATTTTAGATTGCAGATGCTGGATTGGCTGCAGAGAAACAGTTTTAGATATATCGGACAAAAATTCAATATTGCCCCGTCTACTTTGGTCAGATACTTGCTGGAGATGAATGGTAACATTAAAATTGATTGGGCTGGTGTTGATATCACAAAATTAGGAATTGATGAACACAGTTTTCGCGGCAAGCGTATGATTATCACTATTACCGACTTATCTAACAAAAAATTATTAGCTATTTTGCGCGGAGACAGCCAGAAAGATTTGGAAGAGTTTATTGACACAATACCCAATAAATACAAGGCTAAAATAAATGAAGTATGCACTGACTTACGTTCTAGTTTTGTTCCTGTTATTAACAAATGTTTTCAAGACGCCATTCATACGGCGGATAGATTTCATGTTGAGGTTTTAGCAAGACGGGCGCTGGATGAAATTAGAACAATAGTTCAGGATGAAGGTGTGGGCAGGAAGATGAATTTAAAAAAAATACTATGGGCAAACAAAGATAGTTTGGATAAAAATGAATTAAAAAGGTTGGATTTAATATTTAAAAAATATCAGAAATATCCGATTTTAAAACAAGCGTATATTATTAAAGAAGAAGTAATTCATATGTACAGAGCAAGTTCAGAAGAAGAAGCTGAGAAACGATTTAAGCACGTTATGATGTTGCTTGAGACACCAGAGTATTCCAGATACTTAACGACATTAAAAAACACTATGAGAAAATGGAGAATACCAATTCTAAATTATTTTAAAAATAAAACAACCAACGGATTTACCGAAGGTTGTCATACAAAAATTAAAATGATTAAGAGAGTCTCTTTTGGATTTAGAAACATTAACAACTATATTGCCAAAGTAACTTTGGCATTTTTACCACTAATTTGGATGATTAACTATCACACTGTTTGACATAGAGCCGATTTTTTGTCAAATTTTGTCAAATTTTATTTTTTATATTTATCGAGACTGAATTTTATAGGAAGTTAACATAAATCAGACGAACGAATGTTTTGAAGGAGAAAGATATGGCTTTAAAAAAGAAAACAATAATCGATATATCTGTGAGAGATTTGATTCATTATGTTTA
>JAYEHJ010000046.1:0-3396 GCA_034659435.1 Patescibacteria group bacterium
ATAGTTAATTATTATATAATATAATTAATTTTAGTATATTATGTTGTGCTAGTATTGACAATGGTAACATAAATATAGTAAAATTAAATTAGTTTTATTTTGTTATTTAATAAATTTCAAACACCCGGTTTTCTTGGCAAACTGTTATGATCAATTTCCCCTGAAGTGGAAACATTTCCCCATGCTCCACTTTGCCTCTTAAAATAAACGAGCGATTTCGCCATTGTTTATTTTAAATAGGCGCGAATCTTTGTAAGTCCAAGAAAGCCGGATGTGTGAAATGTATTTTGATTAATTTTTAATAATCAACTAAACAAGTGTTTAACAAAGGCGACGTTTACACAATTAAAGAAGTAGCCAAGATGTTAAAAGTTAACATCCGCACGGTTTACCGCTGGATTAACAGCGGTGATCTGCGCGTGGCAAAATTCGGCAGAAAAACCTATCGCGTCTTTGAGGTTGATTTGAAGAAGTTTGTTAAAAAATATATGTAAGAATTACAAAAGGACTACCGCCGAATGTCAATTAGTAAAAACAAAAAAGCTCCGTATAAACGGAGCTTTTTTATTATAAATTAACAAAATTATCTACAAGTAAATAGCATTTAATTTCTTATTATTTCCAATATCTCATCCCTTTTTTTTTGCATTAACTTTTTGGTGTTAGCCTCTAAATTTAAGCGTATTTTTGGCTCGGTATTGGATGCGCGGACATTAAACCACCAGTCATTAAAATCAATACGAATACCATCAAGCTCATTTAACCTGCCATTTTGATACTTTTCTTTTAATTTGACAAATATTGCCGCCTTGTCTTTAACTTCAGAGTTAATTTCTCCGGAATGAAAATATTTTTTCAAATTTTTTGTTAATTTTGATAATTTTTTTCCGCTTTCATTAATTAAATTTATTATCATAATGGCCGCCAAACTAGCTAATTCCGCCTTATAATTATCATCAAAATAATAATGCCCGGAAAGTTCACCGGCAAAAACCGCGCCTTCCGCGCGCATTTGTTTTTTTATTAATGAATGCCCAACTCTGCAAAGTTCAACGCGTCCACCGGCATTTTCAATATATTCTTTGACCGCGTTTGAGCTTCTTAAATCCATCAACACCAATCCGCCGGGATGTTTTTTTAATATTTCTTTGGCAATCATGCCGGTAGTAAAGTCCATTGGCACAATTTCACCTTTTTCATCAATAAAACCGACACGATCAGCATCGCCATCAAAGGCAACGCCTAAATCCGCCTTAACTTCTAAAACTGTTTTTTGCAGTTCCTCTAAAGTTTGCGCTTTTAGAGGATTGGCTTCATGGTTAGGAAAACGACCGTCAAATTTATCGTATAAATAAATTGGATCAATAAAATTTTTTAACTCGTCAAAAACTGTTTTATCAATTATAGCCATGGCATTGGCAAAATCAAAAACTACTTTTAACTTTTTATCAATATTGGTATTGAAAAATCTTTTTATATGATCCAAATATTGCCGCTTAAAACCAAAATTTTCATTGACTACGCCTTTTTTGCTTACTTTCGGAAATACGCTGTTTAGCGCCAATGCTTTAATTTCTTCCATACCGGCGCCCTCACCAATCGGAATCGCTTGTTTAAGGCAAAGTTTCATCCCATTGTATTCCGCCGGATTATGCGAAGCGGTTATTATTATACCGGCGTCAACTGCCAATTTGCCGGATGCATAATAAACCATCGGCGTTGTCGCCATACCGATTTTTATCACATTGGCGCCTTGATCAATAATTCCTTGGATAATTTTTTCTTCCAATTTATCAGACGAAAGCCTGCAATCTTTGCCGATAACAATGTTATCTGCCTTAATATAACAAACAACGGCTCGTCCGATGTTATAGGCAGCTTCTTCGTTAATATCATCCGGATAAATTCCGCGAATATCATAGGCTTTAAAAATATTTGAGTTAATAGGCATATATTTTTATTTAATTTATAAGATTATTTAAATAATTGAAATTAATTAAAACGCCAACTCATCCTTTAAACCTTTAATATTCTCAAAAAATCTTTCTTTATTCTCGTCTTTAATCGGTTTGCCCGGAGGCAAAATTTCTTTCAGGGGATTTATTTTTACGCCGTTCTTTACCATTTCATAATGCAGATGCGGACCGGTGGAGTATCCGGTTGAGCCGACATAGCCGATTACATCGCCTTGACTAACTTTTTGTCCGCGCTTAACCGCGATTTTTGATTGGTGGGCGTAATTGGTTGAGTAAGTTCCGTTATGGCGGATTGAAGTTAAATAGCCGTAGCCGATGCTTGACCAGCCGGTAAAAATCACTGTTCCGCCGCCAACCGTCCGAATCGGCGTTCCGATTGGGGCGGCATAATCAATCGCGCGATGCGGGCCGGCAATGCCCAATTCCATAACAACGCGCGTTCCGGCGGTATAGCCGGAGGAAATATACTTGAACTCCACAGGGGCTTTTAAAAACATTTTTTGCACGCTGTTTCCATTTTCATCAAAAAATCCCTTGTTATCCTCGCTTTCTTCAAAATAATAAACATAATATTTTTTGCCGTCATTAATATAAATCGCGGCTGAAATTTGTCCCGGCATTATATATTCTCCATCCAAAAACCGCTCTTCATAAATAAGCTTGAATTTATCGCCTATACGCGGATCCATGGCAAAATCAATTGACCACTGAAAAGCGCTTGCCAATTCAATTATCGCGCGGATATCAATATCATTATCCATGGCGGCCTGATACATAGAAGATTCAACAACGCCTTCGGCGATTCTTGTTTTTATTTCATAAGGAATCGCTTCTAATTTCGCATCCCAGCCCTCTGCTTTTTCAGGAGTGCCGCTCGTTATTTCAATATTATTAAAATATTTTAAATTTTTAATCCGCAGCTCGTCCTCAGTGTCAATTTTATAACGCAGTTCTTTTAACTCATCAGTGTTTTTATCATAAACCAATTCAATCACTCGCTCAACGCGAATTTTTACCAAATCATAAATATCTCGCGTCGCGCCATAAATCTCCATTGCCAAAATATATTCCACGCCGCTCGCAGCCATTAAATTACCAAAGGTATCGCCGTCATTGATTGGAATTTTTTCTACTCTGTCTTTTATTTCTTTGGGTAATTTATCAACATAAGAAGACTCTTCTTTTGAGGCGCTAATTTTTTCGTTGCCCCAAAATCTATTATAGACAATATTACCCAAAGTTACAATAACAACTATTGCTAACAATACACCGATTTTTTTCTTCATAAATAAGTAACTCACCTTACGCAACATCCATCTGCCATTCCATTACTCTCTTAATTTGTCATTCCCGACACACATTGCCCCCGGCAGGGAAATAATATTAAATGATCGGGAATCTCTTTAAAAGCATCTAAATC
>JAYEHJ010000047.1:0-3280 GCA_034659435.1 Patescibacteria group bacterium
ACGACGTGTCAGGAACATCCAATTGAAACTTTTTATCCGCGTTAATAACTTGATTGCTCGCGAATTGAATGGTTATTGTTTGGCTTTTATTATTTTCCGTGTACAGCGCTTGTCCGTATTCCTTTTCATCGTCTATAACGGTAAAAAGATAAGGATTAGGCGCCAATGAAATATTTATAATATTTTCTTTATTGCTTGCTGTTTTTAATTTTTTGCCTTTAACAAAATAGCCGTTGGCACTCGCGATTAATTCGTAAATATTTATTGTTTTACCTAAAGAAACTTCGCCTGAATTATTTTTTACGATAATTCGTGTGTTATTTTTAATTAAATCAAAGCTGCTGCGCGTCCTGTTTTTAATGTTAATATTCCAAAAAGAATTATTTCTACCCAAATAATCTTTAATCGCCGCCGCGTAATATCCGCTTTTGTATTCAAAACGCGCGCTGCCATGCGTGTCAGTATTGACTGATTTTAATTTCGCTCCCAGTTCATATTCGCCGTTTAAATTTCTTTTTTGTTCGTAAAGATAAATTGTTTCGTCTTGAATAACAGTGCCATCCAGATTTTTGCAATTAAAAATAATGTCGCTAAAAATATATTCTAAATCAAAATTTTTATTTTCATCTATATTTAAATCATATTCAATAAAAGCGACGCCTTCTTCGCCTTTGCTTTCAATTATATATGTGCCGCGTTTGTTTTTATTATAAGTATGGTTTGGAGATACGTAAACGACAACTTTTCCTTCTTCTCCCGTGTTAAGCTTGGAAGAAACCAAATCCTGCTTTTCTTTAATCGGCATATCATCCACATCGTATTTTTGTGTATAAATTGAAAAGTTATGATTTTTAACCAACTCTCCGTAGCCGTTTCGCAAAATAATATTAAAACTTGGCAGCTGTTTGGTAATTTTAATATCTTGTCCGCAACTGAATTGGATTTCATTAAAATACCAAAAATCGCCGACAGAAGAATTTTTATCATAAACTTGCAAAGCGTATTTTTTTCTCGGGTCAGGGTAAACCGTAATAACACCTTCGCCGTTTTCGCTGATAATTCCACCTCCCAGCTTTTTGTCAATCGCGGGCAGTCCGTCAGCGTCAACAATTTGTTCATATAAATTATAATTTAATCCCGAAATCAAATTGTAATCAAGATTTTTGGTATAAAGCGAAAAAATTGAGGCCGCCTCGCAAGCCCCGTCTTTGGATTCCCATGATTCGCTTGTATTCAAAATATAAACGTTTCTTTTTTGATCATTGATTTTTAAATCCCAAAAATATGTATATTGCCCGTTTTCTCCTGTTAAGCGCGCCGCGTAATCTCCGGCAGGATACTCAAGCGCCGCTATGCCGAAATCATCAGTATAAATGTCTTTTATTTTCTCGCCAAGAATATCATTGTAATCTTCATCTTCAATTTGCTTGAATATTTCAATTTTTTCATTAGCGGGAAAAGGTATATCGTTTTTATCGCGCAATTCAAGTTTTAATTCGCTAAAAATATAATTAATTTCAGTTTTATTTCCCGCGTCAACTTGAATATCATATAACGCGTAAACGCCATTGTTTGAATTTGTTTTTTCAAAAATGTAATAGCCGTTATTGGCGCCAACAGACTCTTGCTTACTTGGAACATAAACCACAGCCTCTCCCTTGTCTCCGGTATTTAGGGTTGCAAGCAAATTCCCTCTTTCTTTTATGGGTTCGCTGTCAGCGTCATATTTTTGCAAATACAGATTAAAACTTTCGTTTTTCATTAAATTTTCATCAGCATCCCTAAGAGTAAATTTTATTGAGCTTAAAACATTGCTTTGCTCCGAGTTTTCACCGCAGGAAATCGTATTATTATAAAACAAAAACGCTGACTCTTCTTTTCCAATATGGTTCATTTTATAAACATAGCAGCCGCTGTTTGGCTCTTTTATTGTGGCATTAAAAAATCCGGTAATTGAGTTTGTTTTTCCGGAGCTGATTCTAGCGCCCGGTTTTGGATTATTATCAGCGTCGTATATTTGTTCATAAATTTCAATGCTCATATTGGAAATAAAATCGCCGCCTGCGTTTCGCGCGACAAAATTAATAACAGCGTTTTCACACGCTTCTTCTTGGGCGATAATTTTTATCGGAATAACTAAAAAATTGATTGAAAAAATCAGAATTAAAATTAAAAATTTTTTAAGCATAAAATTATAGATTTAACTTTTAACAATTGGAAATAATAAAGATATTTGCGTGCCAACCCCTTCTATTGAGTCAATCGTAATTTTTCCGCCCATAAGTTCAACGAATTTTTTAGTAATCCAAAGCCCAAGTCCTGTGCCGGTAACGCGTTTAGTCTTATCGTTTTGAATGCGATAAAATTTTTCAAACAATCTTTCTCTTTCTTTGCCGGACATGCCTATTCCGGTATCTTTTATTATTATCTCCAAAACGGAAGCATTGTTTTTTTCTTTTGTAATAATTTCTATTCCTCCCTTTTCCGTGTATTTGATGGCATTGCCTATTAAATTAATTAAAACTTGCTTTAAACGGTCAACGTCAACATTTATCATCGGCAGAATCCGCGTATTATTTTTAAAATCAAGATGCAATTTTTTCTTTTCCGCCTGAACGGTTAAATTTTCAACAACTTCGTTGATTATGTGTCCGGCGTCAGCCGGCCTTAAATTCATTTTTACGCGATTTTGTTCAATACGGCTGACATTCAACAAGTCTTCCACCAGTATTGCCAAGCGCTCTGATTCTCGCTGTATCATAAGCGCGCTTTTTTTAACTTTATCATTTACTTTTCCAAGCGTGCCGTCAACAATCATAGATGTAAAGCCGCGAATTCCGGTTACCGGAGTGCGCAATTCATGCGAAGCGATTGCGATAAATTCATCTTTCATTTTATCCACTTCTTTGATTTTCTTGTAAAGCAAGGCATAATCCCATAAACGAACGGCAACCAGCAAAAACATAATTACGATTACAACCGTTCCGACTAAAATAAATATAGATACATTTCTATTGTAATTTGTCAGACTATCAATTATTTCAGAAGATATTTTAATACTGATCAGCGCTTGCTTTTTTCCATCGCTGCCGACCATAGGCATTGCGACCAGCCAAAAACAATTTTCGTTTAAAGCGTCTGTTTTTTTATTTATGCCAAAGCCTCCAAGTGAATCTGTTGCCAGACCGTCATTTTGAGGCTGCAGCCAAGCCAATTTATAAAAATAAAAATCATTTGTTTCACCGATGCTTTCCTTGTCGCTGGAAGCGATTATTTTAAA
>JAYEHJ010000048.1:0-3203 GCA_034659435.1 Patescibacteria group bacterium
GGGAGCAAATTCCTTACTCTTCTCCACAATCCCATCATCCTCCAAAAAATCCTCCCCAATCAAATTATCATCCAAATCATACAAAGCAATTCGCACATCATCGGCGCCGTCATACCAATTCAAATCCTTCTTAATAACCTCCATCTCCAACCCCTCATCCCCCAAATAAACAAAAAACTCATGCGGACCGCGAATTGTTTTATCCATAGTCGTCCATTCACCCGGATGAAAATCAATATTAGGATTAACCAATTTAGACTTTGGAAAAACTTCATTTTTTATCTCAATAGAATCATCAGGCATAGCGTTAAGCCGTATCCACTCCTCAATAGAAGCGGCGGACATATAATCATCCCGCTTTTCTTTAGTATAAATATTAACTCCATCAAAACTGGCAGCCAAAAAATAATCCGCCATTTTGCCGTCATAAAACGGCTGCCAGTCGTATTTATTTTCTTTTTCGCAATTAGGGCATACTAAAGAAATTTCCCATTCGCCATCGCCTTGCAAAATCATAGACACAGTAATATTTTTGTTTAAAGGAAATTCTTCCGGCTGGAAGATGAAAGAAATAGGGGAGCCTTCAACTTGGGCGATTGCTCCTGTGTCTGTTTTTTCAAAATAAGAAAATTTGGGGGAGTTTTGGAGTTCGTTGATATACAGAGGAAGCTCTGTATTTTTAAAATTTTCCTCATTGAAATCTATTCTATAATCAGCCTCGTAATTGCGCGCGTCATAAAATTTTACTCCCAGATAAATAAGGATTGAAAACGGCAGTAAAAGCGCGATGATTTTCGCGATCGCGTTTAAATTATCCCATTTATACCTTAGCCTTATCACAAGATCTTTTTTTGGTTTTCTTATATGTTTTTTAATTTGTTTTCTTAGCATAGTAGTTTTTTTTGGTTATTAAATTTTCCAGATCTTTCACTGTCTCGGGGATAAGGCGATCCTTTGCCCAATTCTTTTGCCTCTCATCCAAAATTTCGCCAAGTCCCTCTAGGACATTTTTAGAGCTGTAATTTTTAGAAATAAATTCTTTAATATAATATTTTTTTGTCTAATATTAAATATTATACCATTTTTTAGCTATTTGTCAATATAACGGAAATTTACTTTTTTGAATTTTTTAGGGACAACCTTTGGCTGTCCCTGTTTTTTTAGCAATCCAGAAGTTTAACAAACCTGATTACGTTTTTATTTTGAAGCTGTCTTGATATATATTTCTACTTTTCTTCTTTTTTTATTTTCTACCAATTTTCAGGCGCGAGAACTTCAATTTTAATGTTTGTTTTGATCTTTTTAAGCATTTTTTATCCTTTTTTGTTTTGGTTTTATTGTTTTTAATTAATTTACCTTGCGCGCCTATCCCACCATTGTCATCCTGGAATTTTTATTGGAGCGCTAGCGGAAATAAAAATATCCGGGATCCAGGGTTAATATATATAATTGTTATATTATGACAAATTACATAAATAAATTCTTACGCGGCATTAGGCTGATTTTTAATCATAAATTAATTCTCGCGCCCCTGGATTCCGGGTTGCGCTCCGCGCCCCCGGAATGACAAATAACGGGGATAGCCCCTTAATTTATGCCAAAGCTGGTATTCGGCGGCAGTCCCATTTTAATATTTGAATTAAAAAGCAATTTTTTTTCAAATAAAAAAGAATATTATTAAAATATTCTTTTTTATTTTATGCAAAATAATTAGTAAGCCGGAATACAGCAATTTTTAATGGGTAAAATATATTTTTCCCTGAGATCAGTTGCCAGCATTTTACAAAAACCTTTGGACGAAATTTTTGCTATATTTTGATTCTTTTTTGAAAGCGATAGCGGAAAGAAAAAATATCCGGAATCCAGGGTTGATATATATAACTGTTATATTATGACAAATTACATAAATAAATCTTTACGCGGCGTTCGGCGGCAGTCCCTTTAAAGATTATTAAATTCATCTATTGCTAATCCTGCTTGTTTTACGACGATATTATATAAAGTCCCGACAGGGATATCCTTATTGTGTATCGGCACCGTAACAAATCTGTTGTTGCTAAGATTTTTAAGAGTTAAATGGCTGCCCCGTTGGTTATTTTTTGTAAAACCGGCTTTTTTTAATTTTTTTAAAACTTTTTTTGATGATAAAGGACTTAATTTGCTCATATAACTTTAAATGCCTTGAGGCGCAAATAATTTAAGATAAGTTCCCTCAGTATGAAAAACAGGTTCAGGAATTGTTTTATGTTCTTTTATAATTGCTTCTAAATAGCACAAAACCGCTTCTTTGACATTAGCTTCTGCTTCAGCAAAAGTTTTACCAAAAGATGAAGTATGATTTAATTCCGGAATTGTGGCAATAATCAGTTTTGTTTCTGTGTCAAACTCATATTCAATTTTATATTCATATTGTTTAGACATAATAATACAAAAAAATAATTTATAATTTTACATTTCTATATTATCAAAACAAAATTCAAAAGTCAAACAAAATTATAAACCGGCATTCGGCGGCAGTCCCACAACAAAAAAATCCGCGGAACGCGGGTTTTTTGTAGCTTATAAAAATTTATTTTAAAATTATTCCAGCAATTTTTATTTAAAATTATTTAAACAATATTTTCTGTTCTCGCAATTCAAATAAAATTATATACCTGCCAATTGCTTTTTTAGCGAAGGAATTTTCTTGTCGCGATATTTTTTGACAATTTCTTGGCTTAACGCTTTTGTTAAATAATTAAAACGCTCTTCTTGGTCAATTTCCAATCTATTAACAATATTAATAAAATTAATAGCGGCAAAACGAAAAAATTCAGCTTTATTGTTAAAGCCTTTTTGCTTGACAACTTGTTCTACTTGTTTTTCAAGCGTTTTTGGAATTGAAAAATTTATATTAGACATAATTTTACGATTTATTAATTGTTTGCTTATTTCATTTTTATTTTATCAAAATAAAATTTATAAGTCAAAAATTTTTAGGCTAATCACTGGCAATAAATTTAATAACTCTTCCGCTTTCACGCTGTTTTTTAATTAGTTAGCGCTAAATCACGCATAAAGGTTGATATATTATCATATCCTTTTTTACGCGCTTTTTGTTCAATTAATTTTTTATCCTCAGGTTTAATTCTAAAACGAATAATCGCGCTTTGTTGATGTTGATATTTTTTTTCAGCTAGAATCAGATTAGATAAATCATTTAA
>JAYEHJ010000049.1:0-16227 GCA_034659435.1 Patescibacteria group bacterium
TTCTTTCTCACTAAACCACTATCATCATTCCCACAAAAATCAACAATATCACCATCTTTAAACTTAACATCAAAATAATACTCTGTTTTGCCGATATAATACTCGTTATTTTGATATTCTACGATAACCGCCAGATCTCTGCCTGTAAACTTCTGTTTATATTCTTTCTCTAATTTTTTTCCCAATTCCCTTAATTTTTTAGCTCGTTCTTTAATAATGTTCGCATCCAGATGATTGGGAAAATTAAAAGCCTTGGTTTTTTCATGCGCTGAAAAAGGAAAAACATGCAGGCGGCTAAATTTTATTTTTTTAATAAAATTATAAGTATTTTGAAAATCTTTTTCTGTTTCTCCGGGAAAACCGACAATCACATCTGTACTTAAAGCTATGTCTGGCATATATTTTCGCAGTTTTACAACTTTTTTTTGAAAATAAGCGCGCCCGTAGGGACGATTCATTAATTTTAAAATCTTATCCGAGCCATTTTGCAATGGAATATGCAAATGTTTGCATATTTTTTTATTATCGCGCATTAAATTAATCAATTCATCCTTTACTTCTGTTACCTCTATTGAACTTAATCTTATTTTTTCCAAACTATCAATTTCTAATAATTTTTTTATTAACTCAACTAAATTAATCTTTTCTTTAAAATATTTTTCCCGCCCATACAATCCCAAATGAATTCCGCTTAAAACAATTTCTCTAAACCCGTTTTTTATTGCAAATCCAGCTTCTGTAATAATTTCTTGCGATTGGCGGCTTTTTAATTTGCCTCGCGCAAAAGGAATAATGCAATAAGAGCAAAATTGCTCGCAGCCATCTTGAATTTTTAAAAAATACCGCGACCTGTTAGTGCTGACAATATTATTTGATAATTTATTTTTTTCTTTTAACCGCGGAAAAAATCTTTTTATTTGTTTTATAAGCGCTTTACAATCTCCCACTCCCCAAATTAAATTTGCTTTTTCTTTTATTAAAATTTTATCATCCGTTTCGGGCCAACAGCCCATAACAATAATCTTTGCTTTTGGATTTTCTTTCTTGGCCAAATTAAACATACGGCTATTCTTATGAATAGCCGTTTTTGTAACCGCGCAAGTATTTACAATAGCCAAATCAGCGGAATTTTCCCCTTCTTTAAAACCGACTTTGTTTAAACGCTTTTTCAAATCAGCCGAATCATATTGATTAACCTTGCAGCCTAGTGTGTAGATTTTATAAATTAAATTTATTTTTTCCATTTACAAAAACAGCAACAAAACAATTATCGCCAATATTATTCTATACAAGGCAAAAGAAATTAAAGAATGCTTTTTGACAAAACGCAAAAAATATTTAATTGTCAGCCATCCGGAAATGAATGAGGCGCAAAAAGCGGCTAACAATATTAAAAATTCATAATTATCTAATCCCGCGTTAAATAACTGCGGAATTTTTTTTATGCTCGCGCCTAAGATAATCGGCAAGGATAATAAAAAAGAAAAGCGGACTGCCGCCTCCCTCTTTAAACCAACTCCTAAACCTGCTATAATAGTTATACCGGATCTGGAAGTTCCCGGAATAAGAGCCAAGCTCTGGGCAAAACCGATTATTAGCGCTTTTTTCCAGCTAATATCTGATATTTCTTTTTGTTTATTTTTAATTTTTTCAAATATTACAAACAATAAAGCCACTATAAAAAGCATTATAACAACAACAAAAACAGAGCGAAGTTTATTCTCAATTATATCTTCCAAAAAATATCCGGCCGTTGCCGCCGGAATAGTGGCTAAAATTATTTGCCATCCCACGCACGCGCTTTCATCAATTTTGCCTGAAAAACTTTTTAGCCATGATTTTAATATTTTTATAATATCTTTTAAAAAATACAAAAACACCGCCAAAAAAGTGGCAAAATGCAAAACCACGTCAAAAGCCAACTCATTATCAATAGGCAAGCTTAAAAATTTATGCGTTAATAAAAGATGCCCGGAACTTGAAACCGGCAAAAATTCCGTTACCCCCTGAATCAAACCGAATAAAATCGCTATTACATAATCAATCATAAAAAATATATCATAGATCCTAAATCTAAAATCATAAATTAAAACTATGTCTTATTATATACTTCTTTCCCCTTTAACCGCGGGGTTTATAGCTCAAATAATAAAACTTTTTCTAAAATCCAACCATCAAAAATTCAGTCTGGCAAATTTAATGGTATATTCGGGAATGCCTTCAGGGCATAGCGCGATGATTGTGTCTCTCGCGACAATTATCGGTCTTGAAGAAGGGCTGAAATCTCCGTTATTTTCAATGAGTATTATTTTAGCGATTATAGTTATTCGCGACGCGCTTGGCATAAGGCGATATTTGGGACAACACGGGCATATTTTAAATATTTTAGTAAAAGATTTAAAAGATGATGATGTTTTGGAAGCAAAATATCCATATTTACTGGAAAAAATCGGACATACGCCGGCGCAAGTATTTGCCGGATCAATAATCGGCTTGCTTGTAAGCGTTGTTATTTATTTTTTTGCCGGCTAAATTTTAATAAAATTAACATAAAATCCGCCAATTATCAAGCAGGCGGATTTTTTTATTATTTCATTAATTGAATTCACAAGGCAATTCAAATGTAAATACGCAATAATTGGCGCAATCAGAATCATACGTGTCAACATCGCCGTCGCAATCATTGTCGTTGCCGTCATCGCAAGTCGCCTCAGTATCTGCCTCATAAAAGGCCGCTCCGCTGCCGTCAACGGTATCGGAATCGCAATCATTATCAATGCCGTCGCATATCTCCGGATTGCCCGGAAATCTATCGGCCGCGTTTACTCCGTCATCATCGCAATCGTTTCCGTTTGGACCGGTTATGGTATTATCGCAAATCAATGTCGTGTTAAACCACAACATCGCGCTATCACAAAAACCATCACCATCATCATCGCATCCCTCATCCGTGCTTGCGTCGCAATCGTTGTCATATCCATCGCAAGTTTCCACTGGATTGTCCGGCCAGCAAAAACTGCCGCCGGCATCCGGATCATCATTACAGTCAGTGCAGTCAGAAACATATCCAACTGGCGCTGGAAAATCGCTTACCTTGTCGTTTGGGTCGCCATAACCGTCATCATCGCTATCCCTACAATAGTCGTTTGAAACACAGCCTTCATCAATGCTGCCATCGCAATCATTGTCAATTCCATCGCAAATTTCTGTCTGACCTGAATAAACCTGATCGTTGCTATCATCACAATCATCGCTGTTATCCACATAATTTGCCGGCTCTGACCCCGCGCAATACTCTCCGGAAACATCAGGATCGCCTTCTCCGTCTCCATCATTATCCAAATAAAACGTCTGCTTTAAATTCTCATCAACTTCTCCATCACAATCATTATCAATTCCATCACAGCTTACTTCATTGCCATTTTCATAATCGTCTAAAGCGACATTGATATCCACAACCTCGCAGTCAGAATCGCATTTGTCTGCCATTCCGAAATAATGGCTCCAGTCTTCTCCAAACTGATCTCCGTCATCATCTCCCTCGTGGTCGCACTGATTGCAATCAGTTTCGGAAAATAAATACCAAAAACTCTCATTCGTGCTATTATCAACATTGCATTCCAAACAATCAGTATCAGGATTATCAGGATTAACCGTATCATTATCATAAAAACCGTCGCAATCATTGTCAACGCCGTCATCACAAGTCATTTCAGTATCCGCCTCATAAGCGCTCGCGCCAAATCCGCCTTCGCCCGGGTCATCGCCGCAGCAGCGCAAAGACCCGGCGCGATCCGAGTCATAATCAAAATCGCATAAATAACCGCAGCT
Organism: Patescibacteria group bacterium; assembly: GCA_034659435.1. GTDB lineage: Bacteria > Patescibacteriota > Patescibacteriia > Patescibacteriales > UBA12075 > JAGLYP01. Next base: position 3,832 of record JAYEHJ010000049.1, read on the forward strand.
TTCTTCATTAAAACCCTCGTCAATTTCCGCCGGATCAACCCCGTCAAAATGGTCAGAATCGCTGCAATTATTATCCAACCCGTCGCAAATATCAGGATTTCCCGGAAAAATTAAATCATTAGTATCATCGCAGTCATTATTTCCCAAGCATGGCTGGCTATTATCTGTACCGCAAACATTATCACAACTACCCACATTAGTAGTTTCTTTTATATAACGGTCTTGATCAATATCCGTGCATTCCGGAATAAGCCATGTGCAATCGCTGCCACAATCAGCTTCGCCATCACATTCTTCTTCGCAATTTACTTCATCATTACCGCACTTGCAGTCTGCCGGACAGTCAAATATTTTTCCACCACACTCCAAAACTTCATTACACTCGCCATCTCCGCAAGGACAGCAATCTTTCGGGCAGCTATCGCAAGTTTCTGTCGCGCCGCAAATATTATTAAAATCACAAGTTTCAACAATAGCGCAACTTGCGTCCCCCGCGCACTGTTCTGTGTCATCACAATCTATTAAGCCGTCGCAATCATCATCAATGCCATTGTTGCATATTTCCGCGCCGCCGGCTCCAACATCAGCATTGGTGTCATCACAGTCAACTATATTCGGATGGCTGGCACAAGCGTCAGTGGCAAATAATCCATAGCCGTCATAATCCATATCAATGCAAATTTCAGGACATGACGCGTCCACTAACTGTTTTCCGGCAACATCCAGCCCTGATTCAAGAAACGCGCATAAATTATAATCAAAAATTGAGGAGCTATAAAAATAAATTAAACTGCTATCTGGCAATTGATCCGGCAGGTCAGTTGCAAAAATTTTCTTATTTTCATCCCAACAGGTATACGTATTATAATTTCCGGTTTTATCACAATTATCAGCGTCGGACGGGCAGCATTCCCCCATTTTATTTACAGGATCAAGCGGTAAATTATAATCAATTTCATCGCTAAAAGCTTCTTGCCAGCTTGTCCAGGCGGAAATTGTTTTATTTGGCAGATAAGTTCCCGCTTCAAGGATTGGATAATGGCCTTGTTTATGATAATTTTCTAAAACATTTCTTATTTGCGCCAAATCCTCCAGTCTTTTTACATCTCTTACCACTAAAGATTTAAAACTATCGCAAAAATCTCCAATCGGGCAATCTTCATCCAAATCGCAAATAATGCTATTTTTTCCTCTACAATGTCCGATATCTGAAATATTAGTATTAAATTGCCAATGATTAAGAATGTTGCCGAAAATATCAGAAGTCGCGCTTTCCGCGTCCTGATTATAAGTAATAAGGTAAATATTGGTATATAAGGTTCCGCCCGGCGCCACATTTCCAACATTAACATAAACTGTATGCCCATCTCTTACCCCCGCGCAGCCATTAACGATTATGCTCTGCGGAGAGCCGCTAAAATCCTGATTTTTATACCATTGATCAGCGCCGTAATGCTCGTAATTCGGGATAATTCTTATCGCAATCACGTCTGATGAATTTTCGCTTAAAACTTCGTTATTATTACAAAAAAGCAACAACCCGAAAAATATAAATACAGAAATTGTTTTTAAAATAAAAATTTTATTAAATTTTTTTTGCATATTGATATTATACCACAAAATACTAGAAAAATTCAAATCACATCTTTTAAAAAAACTAAGACGCTACGACTTTCTATCTATATAAAATTATCCATTTCCGCCAAATCGCCGATTGCGGTTGGCATATTCGTTTAAAACAAATTCTACATCCTTTTTTTCAAAATCCGGCCAATACTTTTTTAAAAATAATAATTCGCTATATGCTGATTCCCACAACAAGAATCCTGATAAGCGATTTTCGCCTGAAGTCCTTATAATTATATCAGGATCAGGCAATTCACTTTGGTATAAATATTTTTTAATTAACCCCTCGTGAATTTGCTCTAATTTAATATTTTTCTTCATTATTTTTTTAATCGCGTCAATAATTTCCGCGCGTCCTCCATAATTTAAACATATATTTAAAACGCCCTTGCTATTATTTTTTGTGGAATCAATAATGTTTTCGCAAACACTTGGCAAATCCCCGGGCAACTCATTAATACGTCCTGACAATAAAATCTTAATTCCTTTTTCATTAAAATACTCAGTTCCTTCTTTAAAGGCGCGCTTAGCTAATTTCATTAAATAATTTACTTCCTCGCGCGCTCTATTCCAATTCTCAGTAGAAAACGCGTACACTGTTACAATTTCCACTCCATAAGAAAAAAATATTTCAGGAATTGACCTTAATTTTTCATATCCGCGCAAATGCCCCTCATAAGCAGGCAAATTTCTTTCTTTTGCCCAGCGCCGATTGCCGTCCATGATTATCGCGGCATGCTTGGGAATTTTTATTTCTTGTTTTTGATTTTTCATAATTTTGTTATTTTAACTAATTTTAATCTATCACCGGCTCCGCTGATTATTTTAATATTATTTTTATCAATCTCAAACTGCTTGCTTAAAAATTTTATCAACTCTTTATTAGCTTTGCCTTTCTCGGCTGGCGCTGAAATATTTATTTTAATTGTATCGTCCGCCATTACATTTTTAACTTCGCTTTTCGCGCTTCCGGGATTAATTTTTAACCTTAAATAAAGCTCTAAATTTTTATTTAATTTTTCAATAAATTTATTCAACATTATTCGTAATTCGTAATTTTTAATTAATTTTATCTTTCTCGCTAAAAATTATCGCGTTGGGAATATCCCGTCCCGGACCAGTCATATATTCGTCATTATACCAAAGCGCGGAAGAATAGCCACCGTCCAAATTCAAGGCATAATCCGCGCCAAACTCTTTAACAACATCAGCCAATTCAGGAACAGTAACATTTTGAACAATAAACAAATATATAATTCCTTTGCCTAAATTATTTAAATCTTCTTTGTAGGCAATAGCATTCCTACCCGCTCTAACATTTCTTTGCTTTTTATCAATATCCCACTCAATAAGCAAATTCATTTTATCCTCAATCAAACGCGGCTTATTGCCGATCGCGGCCTGTATTTTTACATTATATTTTTCTTCAAAATTTTCAACACTCTTAAAATCACGGCTATCCTTAAAATAATAAAATTTATTATTCTCGTCAAATACGATTATCGGTCCTGTTGTCCAATATTTTAACTGATCGGCGTTTATTAGCTTTCTTTCATTTGAATTGTAAACCGGAAAAAAATAATAATTTAACTTTAATTTATCGTAAGCCTCAAAGTAAGTGCCATTTATTCCGGCAAAGCCATTATTATCTAAAACAAAATCAGCCAATGCTTTAACCCCGCAATCAGTCTTGCAATTATAATTATCAGCAGTATCAGTGATTATTTTTAAATTAGGATTTCTTAAATCAATTTCAATTACGTCAACCGTGTAATCCTTGCCTGAAACATTTATTTTTTTATGAACATAATTGCTATATTTATCAATATTTTCTTCTAGCCCCGGTTTATGAATTTTTGCCAAATTTTTCTTGCTGATTCCAAGCGACAATTCGCGCATTATTTTAAAAGCGTCTTTTGGTCTTCCTAAATAATATTTCTTCAAATTTTTTGGATAAATATACCAAGCCTCGCCGTTTTTCTCAGTCTGAATTATAATTTTGCCGGACAAGCGCCTTGCCAATTCCAAATCTCCGTCAACATTCATACCTGCCTGCGCGATTCTTTGAAAATCATATTCGCTAATCCCCAAACCCAATTCCCGCATTATTTGAAAAGCGTCATTGGGCCGTCCCAAATAATAACGTTTATTATCCTCCGGATAAATATACCAAGCTTCACCGTTCCTTTTCACATCCAAAAGAATAGCCCCGCTCAAATCCGCGCCCAAAGATGCCTGCAAGCACAGGGGCGTGAAAATTATAAATAGTGTTATGATTATTTTTTTCATATTATTTTAAGTTACAAGTTGCGAGTTATGAGTTACAAATCATCAATCAACTCACCAATCACCACCAATCTTTTCTCTGCTGAATAAATCGGATGGCAGGTGAACATTGTTAATGTCGATTTTTTTGTCGGATTTAAAATTGACAAATCCGTATCATGGACTATTTTTATTTCTTTAATACGATAAAAATAATCTTTCTCTTGCCAAATAACTAAAATAATATCTCCAATCTCCAATTTATGGAACAAATAAAAAGTTAAATTATTAGGCGGCAGATATTTAAAACGATGCCCTGTTATCACGGTATTGCCGCCCTTGTCAGGACTGGAAGTTTTGGGAATATGCCACGCACCTCGCGAAAGCCCATATTCAGATGAACTTGATTCAACTATCGGCGCGTTAACGCCGATTTTCTTAATAATCACCCGATTCGGCGAAACGCTATATTCGGATGAAGGCAAGCCTTTTGAAGTTATTTTTAATTCGCTTTTTACCGCTTCCATGTCCTTTTTTATCGCTTCAACATTTTTAGACGCGCCGGCAAGCTCTTTTTTAAAATAAATATTATATTTCATTACAGGCCAAAATGGCAGCAAAACTAAATAAACAACCAAAAAAACCGCGGATAATTCCAGCGCAAGTAAAATAAATTTTTTTATTTTTTTATTTTTCATGTTTGATTATGGGAATTAAGAATCAGGAATTAAGAATTAAGCTTTTACGAAATTTTATTTTCTTGATTCTTAATTCTTGATTCTTAATTCCTGATTCTTAATTCTTATCTCAATTCTTTATTCCTAACTTAAACTAAACTCACAACCGCAATAATTTTGGCGATATAAATTTAAAACTTTTGAAAATTCTACGGCCTTTTTAAAACCGTCATTTTTTTTAAAATCATTATCTAAAAATTTCAAATTATATTTTTCCTCTAATTTTTTTCCAATTATTTTAATCGCTTTCGCGTCCTTATGCGGACTGACGCTTAGAGTGCTTGTGAAATATTTTATTTTTTTTGTTACCGCCAAGCGGGCGCTTGATTCAAGCCTATATTTATAACATATCCAACATCTCTCGCCTCTTTCCGAATCAGCTTCATGTCCTTTTATTCCACTGAGCCAATTTTTGTGATTATAATCATCGCAAATTAATTTTAAATTAAACTTTTTAGCTATTCTTTTGGTTTCTTTCAATCTAACATTATATTCTTTTTCAGGAAAAATATTAGAATTAGAAAAATACAAAATCACTTCAAAATTCGCTTTTAAAAAATCACTTACATAAGCTCCGCAGCCCATGCAGCAAGCATGCAATAAAAGTTTAGGCTTTAAACTTTTTAAATTTGACATAAGCAATAAGCGTAAATAACAGCGAACCCGCAGCGCCTGCGTAAAAATCATATTCCGATACTGTTCTTCCGGGTACGAAAGACTGAATATATTCTCCCAGAACCGAATACAAAATTCCGGCAGACAAGCCGAAAAATAATATTAATAAAAAATTTTTTATTTTACTTTCCAAAAGAGAATAAATTAACAAATAAGAAAAACCGCCAAACATTATTATATGGATAATTTTATCATACCAGGTAATTTTCACGCCTTCATATTCGGGCGTAGGAAAAGCGATTAAAAATAAAACTAAAAACGCCCATAAACAAAATAAAATGATTCTTTTTTTAAAATTCATGTTTTTTTTCTTGTTTTTTATCAAGCTTATAAAAACTTATAACAATAACCAGCATTATAATAATTAATAAGACAAGCGCAAACAATTTTCCCATGCTTTGCAAAAACAAAGCGCTTAAGCCAAACATACCGGCAATCGCGTAATAAATAGCGACAGTAGTTCTTTGGCTTAATCCTATATCCAATAAGCGAAAATGCAAATGCTTGCGATCGGAAATTTTAAATGGATTTTTTCCCTCAAAAATCCTGCGTATAATTGTCCAAACTACATCTAATATCGGAATGCCCATCACAAGCAAGGCAATGGCGATTTTCCCTCCGGAAATAATCGCTAAAATCCCGAGAGCGTAACCCAAAAATAAAGACCCGCCCTCGCCTAAAAATATTTTTGCCGGATGCCAATTAAAAACCAAAAAACCAAAGCAAGCGGCCGCCAAAATCAAAGCCGCCATCCCGATATCCGGCTGATAGTACATGGTTGTCATTGTAAACAAAAAAGTAATTAAAGCGCCTATTCCAACTATCCCCGCAACCAAGCCATCAACGCCATCCAACAATTTTGTAGTGTACATCATGCCTATAAGCCACAAAAAAACCAATAAATCGGAAAATAGAACTATATTATATATTACTCCGTCCCAAATTAAAAGCGAAATTTTATACGCATCAAGATATAAAAAACCGCCTAATGGATTGGTTATTTTCTCAATTCCGATTCCTCCGATTATTGCGACAATTGCCGCGAATATCGGGAATATAATCTGCTTGCCCGGACTAAGGCTATATTTATCATCCAAAAACCCTCCCAGCATTAAAATGGCTCCGCCGATAAAAAAGCCAAGCCAATGGGAGGCTTCTAAATTACCAGCCAACAAATAATTACGCGCCAAAAAAAGACCGCAAAAAAAACTTATAAAAATAGCAATCCCTCCCAAAAGCGGAATATTTTTTTTATGAAATTTTCGTTTTTTGTCAGGTGAATCAACTATTTTTAAATTTAAAGCAATTTTCATTATCAACCAAGTAGAAATCAGTGATATTATGCATGTGATTAAAAAAATTTGGATATACATATATTAATGCGAACTTTTTATTTAATTTTACGAATATTTTTTTAGGCGCTGGAATATTAAAAATCAAAGACCAAAAATTTAAAGACTTGTCGTTCCACTCTCCCGGCATTGGATTAATTACCGCTTTTTTTATGTCTTTTTTTGAATATATCTTAAACAGCCAAAAAGTAGCCTTGGCCGAACCCAAATTAAGCACATTGGTAATAATCCTTTTTTTATTCTTTTTTATGTCCATTTTTTTAATGTCATAAGACCACAAAAATGGCTGTATGTATTTTGGAATCATAGATTTTTATTTTAGAATGTGCCATTTTAATATAAACTCTTGCATGGTCATTGCTATATTATAAAACTAACTCGCGGTTTCAAAAATCTTTCTAACAAAACTCGTCCGCGCATAAAATGCGCGAGTAATTGGCCGCCGTTTTCCCGTTCGTGGATTTATACCACCAGCACCTTTTGTTCGCGCTTGTATCCATTTGCCGTCTTTGCCAGTTAAACTTTTAAAACCGCTCTTAATTAATTTCGTGCGAATCAAATCATAATCGGCTTTAATTTCTTTTATTAACTCATCGTCTTCGGCAAAATCCAAGTTAGCGACTTTTTTCAATTCGGCAGTTTCAGAATTTTGACCATGCCACATTACGGCGCAAAAAATCATAGATTTTAATTTTGCCCAGCAATGGCTGTCAAAAAATTTTGTTTCTTTTAATTCTGTCGGGTTAATCATTGTGATTGCCATTGTTTCTTTTGGCACAAATTCATTTTTGACATAGTGAAAACTTACAGATTTTAATTCATACGAAAGTCCATTTGGCGCTTTAGAAACATTATTTTCAAGTCCTGCCAATCTTTCTAAAACTTGCCCCTTCCAGCCTTTGTTCTGCTTGCCGGTTTCGTAAGTTGTAATTCTGTACTGTAACGCGAGATTTCGCAGATCTTGCCCAATATATTTTTTTAAATTATTAATTGCTGTTGTTCTTGTAACTATTTTCATACTATTTTTTAGATTTTTTATTTTTAATATTTTTATCTAATTCTCCAAATCGTTTTTTTGATAAATCTAAATACTGTTTTTCAGTATCAATACCTATAAAATTTCTGCCATAAAGATATGCCGCCAGTCCTGTTGTTGAGCTGCCAGTGAACGGATCAAGAATTAGATCTCCTTTGTTGGTGCTGGCTAGTACGATTCTTTTTAGCAAGTCAGACGGTTTTTGCGTTGGGTGTTTGCCGAATTTTTTTTCAATCGGTTTTGGAGTATTAAGCGACCAAACTGACCTCATTTGCAAGCCATGTTTTTTAATCTGATCCTCTGGCCAATCGCCGTTTTTCATTAAGTCATAATTAAAAATATGTTTAGCCTTTTTTTCTTTCCTTGCCCAAATCAAAGTTTCATGACTGGCAGTAAAAAAACGGCAAGATAAGTTTGGTGAAGCATTTGGCTTAAACCACGCAATATCGTTCAAGATATGAAATTTACGAATCTGCAAAGCAAAACCACATTGATAAATAGAATGATATGTTCCGCTAACCCAAATAGTTCCGCTTGGCTTTAAGACTCGTCGACAAGCCTCTATCCACGCAAGATGAAATTCAAAATTTTTTTTTGTACCATTGGTTAAATCCCAGTTTCCCTTTTTAACGCTAACCATTTTACCATTTTGACAAGTAAAACTGCCGCTTGAAAGAAAATATGGCGGATCAGCAAAAATCATATTAACCGAATTTTCAGGCAAAGAGCTTAAAATTTCTAAACAATCGGCTTTATATAGTTTAAATTTTGGTTTTTCGAAATATGGTTTTTTCATACTATTAAAATTATGTTTACTACTGCTATATTTTACCATAAGTTTATAATAAAATAAATGATTCTTAATTTTAGTATTTTTATGGCCTATTTCCTTTGATTTCCAAATTTTGAAAAAAATATTTTGTCAAAAAAATAAAAATGTACGTAGATATGTACGTACATTTTATTGCGATAAAAAATAATCATAACGCGTTTAATAATCAATTAAAAATATAATTCAAAATCATATCTTAATCCCCTTCTCAACTTTCACGCTCGCCGCTTCGTCAATAACAACCGTGTCTCTGCGTTTTAATGCTCCTGCTAAAATTAAATTTGCTATCTCGTCTTCAATCTTGTCTTGCAGCAACCGCTTTAACGGACGGGCGCCGAATTTTGGATCAAAGCTTTGTCTAGCTAAAATTCTTAAACCTTTTTCTTCATATCTAAATCCAATGCCTTTTAAATCAAGAATTTTCGCAATATCGCGCAATAAAATTTTGGCAATGTCAACCACGTTTTCAAAACTCAATGGCTCAAAAACAATTACCCCGTCAAAGCGATTTATCAGCTCGGGACGCATAACGGTTTTTAAATGCTCGTTTATTAAAACATTTTTTATGTCAGCCACCGTAGTTCCTTTGTAAATTTCATTCTGAATATAAATCGCTCCGGCATTGGAAGTGGCGATTATAATCGCGTTGGTAAAATCAATTGTCTTGCCTTGTCCGTCTGTCAGGCGGCCGTCATCCATAACCTGCAGAAAAACATTTAAAATATCTTTATGCGCTTTTTCAATTTCGTCCAAAAGAATTAAAGAAAAAGGCGATTTTCTTACTTTTTCAGTTAAATAACCGCGAGCGCCGGATGCGTCTCCAATCATTTTTTTAATGCTGTCCAGATGCTGATATTCGCTCATATCAATCCTTATCATATATTCCTCTTTACCAAAATAAACCTCGGAAACGGTTTTTGCCAATTCTGTTTTACCGACTCCTGTCGGGCCTAAAAATAAAAAATTGGCAATCGGCCTGTCGCCTTCTCTTAGCTGGGTTCTAGCGCGCCTAAGGCTTGCCGCAACGGAATTAACCGCTTCGTCTTGCGCGATCATCCGCTTGTGCATTTCTTCTTCCAACTCTAATAATTTTTGCCCCTCATCTTCACTGATTTTTGTTACAGGAATATTGGTAACGCGGCTGATTGTTTCGGCAATCATTTCCTTGTTAACCATTGAATGCTCGCCATTGGCTTTTAAGGCTCCGACAGCAGCTCCCTCTAAAATCTCAATCGCTTTTTCAGGCAAATATTTATCATGCAGATATTTAGCTGAAAGAATTACCGCTTGTTCAATCGCGTTATAAGAAAAATAAATTTTATATTTTCCTTCCATGGCGCCAATCTTGCTTTCTATAATCTGAATTGCCTGATTGCCTTCCGGCTCTTTAACTTCTATTTTTGGCAAGATATTTCCCAGCGGACTATTTTCCAAATACTTAATATAATTAACATCCGTAGCCGAAGCCAGGCAATAAAAAATTCTCCGCTCAATCGCGCTTGCTAAAATTTCAGACAAATCCAAACTTCCGCCATCGCCGCTTGAAATTCCCATTAAATTTTCAATATTATTTATATATAAAACTATATTGCCGGCCCTTGCAACTTCGTCAATAACTGCCAGCAAACGGCCCTGTGCCTGGGCGGGATTGGCTCCGCCTATTAAGCGGGACGCGTCAAGCTCAACCAGGCGCTTGTCTTGCAAAAATTTAGGAACATTTTCCTTTACCATTAACTGCGCGATGCCGCCAATTATGGTATTTTTTCCAACACCGACCGAACCTGTTAAAATCGCGCCGGTAGCGCCGCTTTCAAAATGCTGCCAAATATCCTCAATCTCTTTGCTGCGGGCAACGCAATATTCAAGCCGTCCCCACTTTGCCGCGGCAGTCAAATCATAAGCTATTTGCTTAAGCATAGGCGTTGCCACCGAAGTATAGGCGCGATCCATATTAGAACCCGGCTTAAAACGCGCCAAACTTTTATATTTTTTATAATTTTCTACTTGCTTTTCATTAATTATAAACCACAAAAGCACATTAAAAATTTTATTTTTATCAACTTCAAAATCCAATAATATTTCCTTGATTATATTATTTCTTTTTAAGCAGGGAATAATAAAATTTTTTACAGATACTTTTTTCTGCCCCAGCCGGTAAGCGCTAATATAAGCTTCAATAAATATTTCACGCACAGTTTTGGAAAGCTGTGTTTTATTTTCTCCCTTTTTTATCCCTGTAATCCGTTTTTTTATTTTTTCAAGCAATTCCTCGCCGTTGACATTTAAGCGGGAAAAAATCGCCGCGACTTCTTTATCAGCCAAACATACAAAAAATAAATGCATAGGCGTAACATGCTCATTCTCAAGCTTAGCCGCGAGCGAATAAGCATCTTCCACTGCCGCGTAAGCTTTCCGCGTAAACCCTCCGGAAACATCAATCTTGTAGCTTCCTGCCGCTCTTTTTAGCTCATCCCAATTGTTAGGCAATTCCTGATTTTGGTTTCGCTCTTCATAATTGACTTTTTTAATTTTATGCTGCTGCCGCTCTTCTTCGCTTAAGCGGTAAATTACAAACATATCTGCTATTAAACTCAGCCAAAACAAAAGGATAAAAATATGTTTTTCACGCCAAAAAGCAAAAGCTCCAATTTCGTTCGCGCCGCTGCTTGCTAAATACACCCAGAACCCCAAAGACAATAAACCGATAAACCCAATACTAAAAGCTGATAAATTAATCAGTAAATGTATTTTTTTGCGAAAATGATTTAATTCAATCATAGCGCGGTCAATCTTAGGTTCCCAATAAAAAAAACGGCCATGAGAAAATGTTCCCAAACCGTAGCCGGAGCAATTGGGGCAGACAACGCCTAAATTATTCTTGCCTTTCCCTTGGCAATTCGGACAAACTATAAAATTATTATCAATTGCGTCACTCATAATTTAAAACAGTTGAAAAAATATTTCAAAAATTATTAAAGGCGGCAAGGCTATCCAAAAAATTATTACAAAAAAAGAAAAAATTATTAAAAACAGCATTAAAAAACCGCGAAATATTATTTGCATTACGCGGATAAAAATACTGATTAAAATACCCTGCCAATCTCGCTGGCCATACATTGGCTTAAAAATATTTTTTATCCACACCAAAAGAGCCAAAGATTTTTGCCTGTTTTTAAGAAAAAATATCTGTTTTTGGACAACATTGAATAACCCGAGCGAATACCACCAAAGCGGAAAAAATAAAATATCCCGCGCGATTTCAACTAGAATCTTTATTCCATATAAAGCAAAATTATTTGTCATCATAAAATTAAAGAATAAAACATAATTAATATTATTATAACATAATTCATAGCCTTGACACAAATAAATATATTTGTTATATTGAAAATAGAAAAATTTCCCAAAAAAAAGGAAATTTTATTTTATTTATTTAAATTATTTAATCTTTATTCGGTTTTCATAATGTTAAATGTTAATTGTTAAAGGTTAAAAGTTAATTGTTAACATATATGGCCCATAAAAAAGCCGGCGGATCCGCTGGAAATCTTAAAGACTCAAAAGGCAGACGGCTAGGCGTTAAATTGTCTGATGGACAATTTGCCAAAGCCGGAGCTATTATAATCAGGCAAAGAGGGACCAAATATCATCCCGGCGAAAATGTAAAAAAAGGCAAAGATGATACTTTATTTGCCATTGTTACGGGTCTGGTAAAATTCACAAGCAAAAAATTAAAAAAATATACAGGACATTTAAAGGATGCTAAAATCGTTAATGTGATCCCGGTAAAATAAAAACATACAAAAACCTCTTTTTTGTTAGCCTGGATTTTAAAACCCAGGCTAACAAAAAAGAGGTTTTTGTATGTTTTTA
>JAYEHJ010000050.1:0-16082 GCA_034659435.1 Patescibacteria group bacterium
AAAATAACGGGGAAGAATTAATTTTCAAAGTAGGCGATAATGAAATTAAAAAAATTATAACAGGTCCTACTCAAGAAGTTAATTTATCAATTATTACAGAAAAATCTACACCAGCCACTGGCGGAGGTGGCGGCGGAAGCGCTGATAGAACACCCCCGACAAACACATCAATAATAATCAGCAGTAACAACGAAACAGTTTCAACAACATCAGTTGTTTTAACTTTGTCAGCCAACGGAGCAAGCAAAATGATGATTGCAAACAATAGTGATTTTACAGGCGCGGAATGGGAAAATTACGCGGCAGCAAAAAATTGGGTTTTAACGGAAGGAAATGGAGAAAAAATAGTTTACGCGAAATTTAAAGATTCATCAGGCAATATTTCAAGTCCTGTTCAGGATTTGATTATTTTATCAATTGATACAAATCAGGCTGGAATTCCCGCCATCCCCGCAATCCCTCAAGTTGTCGTCCTTGGCATTCAATCAGACTACCGAACAATTCAAATCAATAAAATATTAAGCGAAGCAGGGTATATTTGTGTTGGAAATGCCGATTCGTCCGCTCAAAACAGAAAAAAGCAAAGGAACGAAAGCGAAGAAACGGAAATACATAACAGATATGTGGCGCGGCTTACAAAAGGTATAAACGGATTAACGCAGTCAAACATCAGGGCATTTACAAATTTTATTCTTTATAGCACCGAAACAACCGATATTTTAGGAGCAGGAGAGCGGGCAGGCGTAATTAATTCTTATAAATCCGCTTTTGGCAAACTGCCGGCGACAGAAGAAGAATGGCAGGATTTGATAAAAATCGCCAATGGCAGATGGCCGAATGAAAAAAGCGAAACAGCGGAAACAAACGCGAAAAAAGAATTTAAGAAAGTTTACAAAAGAGACGCTGATATGGAAAATTCAAACGATAACGCGGCAGTTACGGTAATAGCTTACGGACTTCGTCCAGACTCAAGAAATTTAAACAGTGAAAAGGCCGGGATTAAGAGTTTTAAGCATATCTACGGCTATAATCCATCTTCCGCCATTGATTGGGATATTGTAAGAGCGATTGCTTATAGCGGAGCCACGCGTTAAGATTGTTTGTCCGTCATAGCCTTCAGAAAAGGCGAAGGATATCGTCAGGGCTATTGCTTATTCCGTAATAATTTCTTCATTATTAGCCAAAAACAAAGAGCCGGCATACGCCGGCTCGTCAGTTGTAGCCCGTAGGGGAATCGAACCCCTGTTTCTAGGATGAGAACCTAACGTCCTAGCCGTTAGACGAACGGGCCTGTATTAACCGTTAACTATTAACTTTTAACAGTTAACTTATTTATAAAATAAAAATAAAGAGGGCTTGCCTCTTAAATGCTGATTTCTTTGGTTAGCTTAGCATGGTTTTTTGTTTTTGTCATTAGTTTTTTTGTTTTTTAAGAAAGTGGATATGTTGATAAGTTTTTTAGCTTATGTTAGCTAGAATAATAATGTTAGCTAAGAATTTTAGGATTTTATTCATTTTTTGTTAACATATTTTTACACAAAAAATAGTTATTAATAAACAGTTGATTAACAAAAAATCCACAAAAATAACACTTGACAAAAATTTTATTTTTTGTATAATAATGGCACAGGAATTGGGGATAAATTATTTTGAAAATTTATCTGATTTCTTATTAAACTTTTTTTCAATTTTTTGAACAAATAGTTTAAGCATGGGGATTAAAGTGCCCGCGTATTCATACGCGGGTACTTTTATTTACAGCGAATTTTTATTCTAAAATTTTACCAATATATTTTGAATAGCCGTTAATAAATTCTTGAGCGGCCATGATTTTTTTTCCTGACAATTGCAGATTTTTAATTTCCAAAGAATTTTTTGCGCATTGGATGAATAGTTTATTGTTATCTAAAAAAATTGTTCCGGGTTTATGTTTGTTGATTAAAGCCGGTTTATGCTCAACGCCGATAATTTTGATTGTTTGATTTTCTGTTTTTAATTCTCCAAAACTTCCCGGCCAAGGATGCATCGCGCGGATAAACCTTTCTTGCTCCTCAGCGGATTTATTCCAGTTAACGCGTCCGTCAGATTTTTTCAGAGTTCCGACATAACTTGACTTGAAATTGTCTTGCGACATCGGCTTAATTTTTTTATTTATATAATTTTTAATCGCTGGAATTAAAATATCAGCGCCTAATTGGGATAATTTATCAAATAGAATTTCGGCCGTATCCGTGTTGTTGATTTTGATTTTCGCTTGCGAAAGAATAGGGCCGGTATCCAGATGTTCGTCCATTTTCATAATTGTTACGCCGGTAGTTTTGTTGCCATTCGCGATTGCCGCTTGAACGCAGCTTGCGCCGCGGTATTTTGGCAAAAGCGAACCATGTATATTTAACACTTCGTATTTTGGAATATCCAAAATTTGTTTGGGAATAATTTGCGAGTAGGCGATAACTATTATTAAATCAGGGGAGAGCTGCTTTATTTTTTCAATGATGTCGGAAATTTTTTTAGGCTGCAATACCGGCAGATTATATTTAAGGGCGGTTTGTTTGATTGCGGGAGCTTTTAGTTCGCGTTTGCGTCCGATTTTTTTGTCTTCTTGCGTAATCACGGAAACAATATCAAAATATTCGTCATTAATTAATTTAACTAAAGACGGAACCCCGAAATCAGGAGTGCCGATGAAAATTGTTTTTATTTTTTTAGGCATTCGTTTATATTTGTCATTCCTGACACACAAGCGCGCGCAGGGTATTATATTAAATGATCGGGAATCTCATAAAAAGCATCTAAATATTAATGATTGAGTATCCGTTTATAGGGGCTTAGACTGTATTTATCTTAATTATTTAACAGATATATCGTTTTTTTATATTTAGTGATTATTTTAAATTCTTTTCTTTTAAAGAGATTCCCGATCATTTAATATTATTTCCCTGCGGGGCAAAGGTGTGTCGGGAATGACAAAAAAAAGGGGGCAAAGGTGTGTCGGGAATGACAAAAAAAGGGGGCAAAGGTGTGTCGGGAATGACAAAAAAAGGGGGCAAAGGTGTGTCGGGAATGACAAAAAAGGATGGTTTGTTTGGCTGAGCGTGTCGTAAATCGTAAAGATAGTGCGGCAAGGCGAGTTGCTAAAATAGCCGCGTTAAAAAAAATTATAAATATTTTTTTAATAGCTTAACAACAATTTTAGGATTAGCTTTGCCTTTGGTAGCGGCCATTGTTTGCCCCACAAAAAATTGCAAAATGTTTGTTTTGCCGTTTTTGTATTCTTCGGTTTGTTTCGTATTTTTTTTAATAATTTTCAAAACAATTTTTTCAAGTTCAGCAGTGTCATCCATTTGCTCAAGCCCCAGATCTTTCATAATGCTTTTTGGTTCGCCGCCTTTTTTAATTAAAACTTCTAATATTTTTTGTCCCGCGGACGAGTTTATTTTTTCAAGATATACAAGTAAAATTAATTCGGCAAAGTTTTCCGCTGTCATTTTTAAATCAGCTATTTTTGAGCCGTTTTTCAAATGTTTGAATAATTCGCTTAGAATCCAATTTGAAACAGCGCGCGCCAGTTTAATTTTCTGCCTTTCCCAATCATCGCCATTGGCGTCAATCCACGCGCGAAGTTCGGAGATTACATTTTCAGTAAAATCAGCCAAATTTTTGTCAGCGGCTAAAAGCTCGGCGTTTTCCGGCAAAAAGCTGTATTGTTCAACAAAACGGTTTTTTTTCTCAGGCGGCAATTCAATTAAGCCTGATTTTATTTTTTCAATCATTTCAGAAGAAATACTGATCGGCGGTATGTCAGGTTCCGGAAAATATCTGTAATCCGCGGAGGTTTCTTTAACGCGCTGCCTGACCGTCATGGCTTTATTTTCATCCCAGCCTCGGGTTTCCTGAATTAATTTTCCATTATTTTCAATCTCGTCAATTTGCCTTTTTATTTCATAATTAATCGCTTTTTCAATCGCTTTAAAAGAATTAATATTTTTTAATTCCACTTTCGGGCTTAATTTATAATCGCCCAAAGGCTTGATTTCGCAATTGCCCTTATATTCCCATTTGCCTTTTTCCTGAACGCTAACGTTGGCCTCGCAGCGCATTTCACCTTTTTCCATATTGGCGCCGCTAATATCCAAATAGCGCAAAATTTGCCGGTAAGTTTGGCAGAATTTTTTGGCTTGCTCGGCTGATTTTAAAACCGGCTCGGTAACCAGCTCCATTAGAGGCGTACTCGCGCGATTATAGTCTACTAAAGTATAGCTTTTGCCGTTAGGATGCGTGAGTTTGCCGGTATCTTCTTCCAAGTGAATCCTTGTGATGGCGATCTTGCCGCCGTCTATTTCCAAATATCCGTCAAAAACAAAAGGCAGGTCGTATTGCGAAATTTGATAGCCTTTTGGCAAATCCGGATAAAAATAATTTTTACGGTCAAACTTGCTTAAGCGATTTACTTTGCAATGAAGCGCTAAACCTGTCAAAATCGTCCATTCAATGGCTTTTTTATTTGGAATCGGCAAAGTTCCGGGATGTCCCATGCAAATAGGGCAAGTGTTTTGATTTGGCTTTTTGCCTTCAATATTGTTATCGCACTCGCAGAACATTTTTGATTTTGTTTTAAGCTCCGCGTGGATTTCCAAGCCGATTATTATGTCGTATTTCATATTTTTAGAAATTTATATTTTTTTCATGACTTGCAATATTTTTTCTTCCAATTCTTTTTCATCGCCGTTGTTTTCAATTTTGAAATCAGCTGTTTTACCCACTTCATTGACGTATTTTTCAGTTTCCAAATTTTCTTTAGCAGTGAATTCTTCAAAAGCGGCATCGCTTTCTCCGACTTTTTCGTTTCTTTTTACGCTGCGCGCGTAACGAATTTTTTGAGTGGCCGTAATATATATTAAATAAAAACTGTTGTCATAAGCCTCCCTGAAAGCATCTGGGTCGCCGGGCATGCGAAAACCGTCCACAATCACCAAATCAGCATCTTCATTTTCCACCTCTTTAAGCATCGCTTTCATCAAGACATCATCTCCAAAACCTTTTTTCAAAATTATTCCCAAATTAACTAAATTATCTCGTGTGGAATCAAGGTGGAGGCTGTCCAACGTCCTTCTAAGCATATTGGAAACAGTTAATCTTGAACCGCCAAAATGCTTCCTGATAATATCCGCGGCAGCCCCTTTTCCGCCGGCCTGTTCTCCGATAATTCCAATAATTGTTTTTTTGTCCATTTATTTATCGTTTAATTAATTTTTTGATAATATTGTTGATTTGTTTTTTTAAATTAGCAATATCAGTTTCATTATAAACTAAAAAATCAGCTCTGGCAATCGGTCCGCCTTTTTCAATATTTTCAATTTCACTATAATCGCGCCGGATAAATTCTTCTTTTGAATTCATCGGTCTTTCGTGTTTACGGCTAGTTAGGCGCGCAAACCTTGTGGCAGGCGAGGCAAAAACCGCCAACGTGTAAAAATTATCGCCAAAATTTTGTTTCATAATTTTATATTCCGACCACGAGTAAAGGCTTTCCACTAAACAGATATTATTTTTTTCAAGATTTTTTTTAATTTTTGAAAGAGAAAGCGTTGCGTAAGCGCCCATTCCCAGTTTTTGCCGTATTTTTTCACGGGTAATTTTTTCGTTTTCATAATTAACTTCTATATTTTCGTCTTTCATCCGATTAAAAGTTACATCCCCAAAATAAACATTCGGGCAATTTAATTTTTCTTTCAAATAATTAACAACCTTGGTTTTTCCGGCGCCGCACATCCCAACTATTGCGATTATTTTTTTATTGTTTGAATTCATAAAACTATCTTGTAAGCTCCCTAAAAGTAAATTTCAAATCATCAGTTTCATGCGTTTCTTCAAAAATAACTTTTTTAAAATCAGAATAATCAGGGAAAAAAGTGTCAGCTTCGGGAGCGTCGTCAACTTCGGTTATATATAGCTTGTCAGCTAAAGGCAAGAATAATTTATAGATAGTACCGCCTCCGATTATAAAAAATTCGCCTTTATTATCCAATTCCTCTGCTTTGGTTTTTGCTTCCTCAATTGAATGCGCGATAAAACAGCCCTTTGGAATTTTATAATTTTTATCTTTTGTAACTATTATATTTATCCTGTTTGGCAATGGTTTGCCGATTGATTCAAAAGTTTTATCACCCATAACAACCACATGTTCGGTTGTTAATTTTTTAAATTTGGCCATGTCTTCCGGAATGTCCCAAAGCAATTTATTTTTATAGCCGATTTCACGGTTTTTGCCGACTATTACAATCATTGAAAGCATATATTTTTTTAAAACCCCCCAATATTCGCAATTTCGCCTTTTAGCGGAGGATGAGATTGGTAATTTTCCAAAGTAATATCTTCGTATTTAAAATTGTCAATATTTTTAATATCAGGGTTTAATTTTATGGTTGGAAACGGGAATGGTTTTCTGTTTATTTGTTCTTTTATTTGATTAAAATGATTTGAGTAAATATGCACATCGCCGAAAGTGTGGACAAATTCTCCCGGCTCAATGCCAACAACTTGCGCTATCATTAATAATAAAAGTGCGTAAGAAGCGATATTAAAAGGCACGCCGAGAAATAGATCCGCGCTTCTTTGATAAAGCCCCAAATTTAATTTATTATTTGTTACAGCAAGCTGAAAAGTTGTATGGCAAAGAGGCGGCACCTCGTTGGCGTTTCCTTTTGACGCCATTGCGTAAATATAGTCGGGATTCCAGCCGGAAAGAACATAAGATTTTCTGTATGGCTTGTCTTTAAGCCCGTCAATAATCCAGCCGAGCTGGTCAATTTCCCGCCCATCGGACGCAGGCCAGCGGCGCCACATTTTCCCGTAAACTATTATTAAATCACCCCATTTTACAACCCATGGATCATTTTCGGGCAATTCTTTTAATTTGGCGATAAAATCAACTTGCGTTAAATCGTTTTTTGGGTCATTTGCCAAGCAATGTTTATGATACCTTTTCCATGCCCATTCATCCCAAAGATGGATATTTTTATCAATCAGCGGCTTAATATTTGAACTCCCGGACAAAAACCAAATCAGCTCTTCGGCAATACCGCGAAAAAAAGTTTTTTTTGTCGTAAGCAATGGAAAGCCTTGCGATAAATCATAACGAATTTGCCGACCGAAAACCGAACGAATAAAAGGCGGTTCTTCGCTCTTTTTTTTGTATTCATCTAAAATTTCAGGAGTAAAAAAAAGTTTTTTATCAGAGCCGTTTTTTAAAATATCTTTGGCTAGGTTTAGGTATTGATGTTCGGGGTGTTGCATATAATTTAGATCTTAGTTTATTTTGTTATTAACTCACCTTGCTGCTATATCATAATCATTTGTCTTTATTTTTGTTTTTTTTTAACTACCATTATTTGTCATCCTGGAATTTTTTCTTGGAGCGATAGCGACAAGAAAAAATATCCGAGATCCAGGGTTAATATATATAATTGTTATATTATGACCAATTACATAAATAAATTCTTACGCGGCATTAGCTGATTTTTAATCATAAATTAATTCTCGCGCCCCTGGAATGACAAATGTGGGAGAGGCGCGTAATGTGAATTATTAACTCACCTTACGCAACATCCGTCTGCTATTCCATTACTCTCTTAATCTGTCATTCCCGACACACATTGCCCCCGGCAGGGAAATTATATTAAATGATCGGGAATCTCTTTAAAGGCATCTAAATCATTTTATTAAAATAATGGTTGTTAATATAGCATTATTTACATTCTTTTTATACGTTTAATGTTTTTTGAATATTTATTGCTTTTTATGAGATCTCCGATCATTTAATATAATTCCTCTACGAGGTTAGGTGTGTCGGAGATGACAAAAATTAAGTTGTTAATATAGCATTATTTACATTCTTTTTATACGTTTAATGTTTTTTGAATATTTATTGCTTTTTATGAGATCTCCGATCATTTAATATAATTCCTCTACGAGGTTGGGTGTGTCGGAGATGACAAAAATTAATGGGTTATTGTGTGTCGGAGATGACAAATTGTCGTAGTAATTTTTTAATGACGCCAAGTTTTATATCTGCGCTTCCTCCCCCTCAGTCGCAACTCTTCCTCCTTGCCATTGGCCGCGGTATTGATTGCCTTCGCCAAGGATTTCGTGGAAAGTTATGTGGACTATTCGCGCGCCAAATGATATTTTGATATTTGATTTTCCCAGATTAGACAATCCAAAAGTCAGTTCGCCGGAATATCCGGGCTGGACTATTCCGTTAAATAGCGCGAGGCCGGATCTGAATAGGGTGGTTCGCGGAAAAATTATTCCCGATAGGGTAGTGGGTAAATTAACTTTTTCCATAGTCTTAATAAGATAATATTCTCCAGGCTTAAAAACATAAAAATTATCGTTTTCATCTTTTTCCGGGTTATGCTTTGCCAATAATTCAATTTTTGGCGTTTCTCTGTCTTCAACGCCCAAAAAACCGGAACCCTCTAAATTATAAACTTCCGCAATTCTTAGATCAAATCCCGCTCCCTCGGGATTGTTTTTTTCACGTTCGCACAGATTCTCCACTAAATTGTTTTCTTTAACAAGTTGATGCAGTTTTTTAATTCCAATTATCATATTTTTAATATTAACATTTACATTTATTATTATTTTCTTGATTATTTTGCGGCGTGTTAAGTTCATTTGGAAAATTACAGAATATTTTTCCTTCGTATTTGCGGATTAGCATATTGCGTTTTTGCGCCAATTCAGTTGCTTCGTCTTCTTCTTCAAATTGCTCTCCGCCGGTTTTAATGCGCTCATAGCCAAGATAATAGACAATTTCGGCAATGCCAACATTATTTAAGGCTTTCATACAGTCATAACAAGGAAAAAGCACAGCATATAGAGTTGCTCCTCGCAATCTTTTAGCGTCTTGGCAGTTAATAATTCCGTTAATTTCAGCATGCGCTCCGCGGCAGCGCTTTAATTTTCCTGTTTTTGGATCGCCGTCAACTTTAGCGCAGCCGACATCAATACAGTGGTAATCGCCGGAAGTAGGACCATTATATCCCATTGAAATGATTCGTTTGTTTTTATCCACAAACACGGCTCCTGTTTCATGAAATTTGCATGCCGTCCGCTTTGAAACCATTAAAGCTAAGTTCATTAAAGTTTCATCCCAGCTTAATCTTGATGTTTTTGGATTTGTTAGTTTTGTCATAAAATAGGTAAATAATAAATATTTAATCGTTTTTTTATTTTAGCAGATAGCGCGCGCAAACGCAAATAAAATTTTATTTTTATTTTTTTAAATATTTCTCCATAATTTTTTTATAATTTTTGCAAAAATCATAAACAAAATTTTGGTCGGGAAAAAAGTTTTTTAAATCATAAGATAATTTTTGCGAAGTAATATTTTTAGATATTAATTTCAGTAATTCTTTTTTAAGCAAGCTTTCAGATGAAATATTAATTGAATTTTTTAAATTTTTCCAATCAGGCAGAACTCCTTTTTGCAAATACCAAAATAAATCATAAAAATCCCTGCCCTTAATGTTAATTTCATTTTTTTTGCCGCTAAACCATTCTCGATTAAAAATAGCTCCGAGCTTGCCTGTCATTAAAAAAGGCAAAGAGTAATGTTTTGCTATAAAATTAAATCCATAAGAAGAAACAGGGGAAAGTTCAGTTATCGGTTTTTTAAAACTTGTCTTGCTTGGTTCAATTTTAACATACAGCAAATCACTTTCCGATTCATTTGCCAAATTTAATTCTTTTAGCAAAGGGAATTTAAGATATATTCTTTTATTTGTTTGACCTTTGGCAACAATATCAATTAAATAGTTTTTTTTAAAATACAGTTTTAATTGTTTTGACAGTTTTGACAAATCAAGTTTTTTATAATCTTTTTCGTAAAGATCAAAATCCAAATCTTCGGATAATCTTGGCGCGTCAAAGCAAATTCGCAAACAAGATCCGCCTGTAAAAATAAAATTTTTATAATTTTTGTCATTATAAATAAAATTAAGGACAGGGTATTGCAAAAATTCTTTTATAAAATTTTTAATAACAAAATCAGGAAAACCCTGTCTTTTTTTATCTTCAACAATTTCTTTTAATATTTTTTTAAGCATAGTATAATTTTTTTATTAAATCTAAAACTTTTTTTATTTTTTTGCTTCTTGCGAGCGGCCGGTAAGAGCAAGTTTTAACAAATTCGCTTTTAGTAATATTTTCCCAGTTTATACGTAAATTTTTTATTGAATTATCATTGATTGGATAATTTTTTAAAAATCTGATATACAGATAATCAAATAAAGCCTTGCTTTTTGTTGCCGTTAAAACAGGGGAGTTATAAAAATATTTAATTTCATAGCCGATAAAAAGCGCGGGGCAAATAGAATAATATCTAAAGGAACAAAGATTATTTGTTATTTCTTTAGTCGTTTTTGTTGTGATGGATGTAATCGTATTTACAGGTTCGGATAGTATTTGATATTTTGCTAAAATATATTCAGTTGAAATATATGACGGCTGTGTTAATTGATTCGCGATATATTCAAGATATAAATTTTTTTGCGTTTCTTTTTCATATTTATCTTTTAAAATGTAAACACCTTTTTTTAGTAGAATAAGCTCTTTGTTTTTTAGCCAATATTTAATATTCGCGTTTAAAGTATTTTCGCGCGGTTCAAAATTTCTTAAAATATTTTTATCAAGCAATAATAAGCCGGAAGTTTTATTTTTTAATTCATTTAGTGTCATAATGTTGTTTAAGAATTAGTATAAATATTATACCAATTCTGAAATACTTGTCAAGTTTGTTTTCAATTACAAAACCCCGACAAAAAATATCGGGGGTTTTATGGTTTCTTGAATTTATACGGAATTAATCATCCTTTGCTTTCTTTACTTTTCTAATTTCTATTTGGGTACAACAATTTTAATTCCGGATCCCATTGACGAAGAAATGCTGATATTTTTAATATAAACGCCTTTGGCTTTTGCCGGTTTGGCTTTTTTGATGGCTTCAGCCAAAACATTAAAATTTTCAATTAATTTTTTATCATCAAATGAAACTTTGCCGATTACTGCGTGAATATTGCCTGTATCGTCGTTTTTAAAGTTTATTTTACCCTTTTTTAACTCTTTAATTGCCTTGATTGGGTTGGGAGTAACGGTTTCATTTTTCGGTGAAGGCATAAGGCCGCGGGTTCCCAGAATTTTAGCGATTTGCGCTAAATTTCTCATAATTGCCGGCTCGGCAACAGCGACTTGAAAATCGGTTTTTTCGGTTTTTTTGATTTCCGCAATCAAGTCCTCACTGCCGGCAAAATCGGCGCCTGCTTCTTTGGCTTCTTTTTCTTTTTCAGGGCTTACAAATGCCGCGACTTTAATGGTTTTTCCGGTTCCATGCGGCAAGCTGACAGCGGTTCTGATTTGCTGATCGCCTTTTTTAGCGTTAATTCCTAAACGGAAATGCGCCTCAACCGATGCGTCAAATTTGGTCTTTGAAAGTTTTTTAGTCAATTCAACCGCTTCTTCCAATGAATAAACTTTTTGTTTATCAAATCCAAGAGCATCAGGCTTAACTTCTTTTTTTTTCTTGTCCGCCGAAGCCTTGGCGGAGGTGGATTCTTTTTTCATAGATTTTTCGTGGTAAGGCGACTTGTCAATTACGAATTATCAATTACGAATTTATAGTAAGCCGACGATTAAAACAATTCGTAATTTGTAATTGATAATTCACTAATTGAATAAATCTCCCACAAATTATTATTTAAAAATTTATTTAATCTCAACCCCCATTTGCCGCGCTGTGCCCGCGATTATTTTCATTGCTTGCTCAACATCGTTGGTATTCAGATCGGGCATTTTAATTTCGGCGATTTCTTTTAACTGGGCTTGTGTGATTGAACCGATTTTTTCAGCCAAGGGCTTGCCCGAACCTTTTTTAAGTTTTGCTATTTTTTTGATTAATTCCGCTGCCGGAGTGGTTTTCATTATGAAATTAAAAGTCCTGTCCTCGTAAACAGTGATTTCAACAGGCACAATATCTCCCATTCTGTCTTTTGAAGCGTTATTAAATTTTGTACAAAAATCCTGAATCTGCAATCCATGCTGCCCGAGAGCCGGTCCGACCGGAGGAGCCGGGTTAGCCTGCCCTGCCGGAATTTGTAATTTTATAACTGTTAATATTTTTTTAGCCATATATATTAAGTTGAAAGTTTGTAAAGAGAAGCTTTATAAAGATTATTACTTTATAACTTTATAACTTTTTACTGAGTTATTATATTTTTTTAATTTGTAAGAAATCCAATTCAACAGGCGTTTCGCGGCCGAACATTGAAACTAGAACTTTAACTTTTCCTTTTGCCTCGTCAATGTTGGTAACTTTTCCCTCCATATTTTTAAATGGTCCGTCTGTAATCACGACAGGTGAATTAACGGAAACATCAATTTTAAATTTAGGCTCCTCAACGCCCATTCTTTTTTGAAGCGCTTTAATTTCTTGTTCGCTGATTGGCGTCGGTATAGTGCCTGTGCCGATAAAGCCGGTAACATTCGGAGTGTTGCGGACAACATACCATGATTCGTCGGTTACAATCATTTCTACCATAACGTATCCGGGGAAAATTCTTTCTTCAACCACTTTTCTTTTTCCATTTTTGATTTTGATTTTTTTTTCAGTGGGAATTAAAATATTAAAAATTTTATCTTCCATGTCCATGGAATCAATTCTTTGCTTTAAATTTTTTTCAACATTATCCTCATAGCCGGAATAAGTATGCAGAACATACCAGCGCCTGCCTTGGTTTGATATTTGTTTAGCCATAAAAATAAAATATAATGCGAATTTGCGAATTGCGCGAATTGCGAATTATGTGAATTTTAAAAATTTATTTAATAATCATTTCAAAAGCAAAAGAAAATATATAATCCAGAGCGCCTAAAAAAGCGGCAACAGCCAAGGAAACGCCGATTACAAGATAAGTATAGTTTTGCGTTTCTTTTTTAGTCGGCCATGTTACTTTTTTCATTTCTTCAATAGAACCCTTTATATAATTTGCCAATTTTGACATAAATTTTAGCTAATATTAAATTAATTTTTGTATTTAAAAACAGCCCCTCAAAGGGCGGTTGTTTATATATTATTAATAATACAGAAAAACAAAATAAATGTCAAGAAAATTTTATAAATTTGAAAAAATAAACAAAAACTGGTAGAATGTATTTATGATTGATTTATTGCAAAAAAATAAAAATAAGAAAAATTATAATGAAATTGAGGAAGAGCTTGAATTAAAACAGGATAATAAAAAAGATGAACAGATTGAGAAAGACGCGGAAACAGAAAAAGCTCTCAAGCCTGTAAATTTGAATCGTTATAAAGATCCGGAAGGCTTGACTATCAAAAAGATGCGGGTTGGCTTGTGGCTTGTTGCTAATCGGAAAAATTTTAAATTAATTTTTATTGTTTTTTTAGCTTTAGTAATCACTTATTCCTGGGGCAGATATTTTATTGTTTTCGGCAATCAGGTTTTATTCGGCATAAAGCAGGATAAAAAAATGATACAAGAGCTTATCGCTTCAAATTCGGTTGATTATGAAACTTTATTTAAAAATTCGGCAAAAAATTTGGAAATTAACCAGCCTGGAGTAATCGCGATAAGCGGCAATAAATTTGATTTTTATATTAAAATCAGAAATCCCAATGATAAATATTGGGTTCATTTTGATTATCATTTTCGCTTAGACAGCAAAGATACCAGAAAAGAAAGCAATTTTATTTTGCCCGGAGAAACAAAATATATTTTACTTTTGGGCGAGAAATTGGAAACGAAAAGCAAAAACGGAGAATTTATTATTGATAAAATTGAATGGGAAAGGATTGATTTTCACAAATATGATAATTGGCCGCTGTTTGCCAAGGAGCATCTGGATATAAAAATAAGCGATATAAAATTTACGCCGGCCAATTCATCGGCTTTATCGGAAAAAATAAATATTAACACTCTGGATTTTTCAGCCAACAATAATACCGCTTATAATTATTGGGATGTCGCCTATAACGCCTTGCTGTTTAAAGGCAGCAGAATTATCGGCGTTAATCGCCATATCGCGGACAATTTGATGTCCGGCCAAACGCAAAAAATAGGCATTACCTGGCCGGAAAATATCGGCCAGGTGGGTGATATTGTGATTTATCCGGAAGTGGATATTACCAAAGACGATGTGTATATAAAATTTGACGGTAAAACCGGTACTGAAAAATAATGCTTAATAAAATATTCATATATTTAAAAAATTATGACTGGATAGTGCTCGCGTCCATAGCATTATTGATAATTTTCGGTTTGGCGGAAATTTATAGCATCGCCCTAGGCAATGAGGATTTGCAATTATTGAATTTTAAAAAACAAATAATTTTTGCGGTGTTGGGAATATCTCTTTTGTTTTTTATTTCTTTTTTAGATTATTATAATTTAAGAAGTTTTAGCGTTTATTTTTATATTGCCGCTGTTTTGCTTTTAATCGCGGTATTAATTTTTGGAGAAGAAATTAAAGGCACTACCGGCTGGTTTAATTTCGGGTTTTTTAACTTACAGCCGGTGGAATTCGTGAAAATATTTTTATTGATTTTTTTGGCGCGTTATTTTTCCAAGGTATCGGTAAAATTAAACCCGTTAAAATATTTAATAATTTCCGGCTTGGCAACAGCCGCGCTAATCGGATTGGTTTTATTGCAGCCTGATTTCGGTTCGGCTTTAATTCTTTTCGCGCTGTGGGGGATAATGGTTTATATTTCAGGTTTTAACAAAAAATATATATTAATAATTTTTTTAATTTTGTTATCAGTATTTTTATTTGGCTGGTTTTTTTTCTTTGAAGATTATCAGAGAAATAGAATTATAACATTTGTAAATCCAAGAGCCAATCCTTTAGCAGAAGGCTATAATGTTACTCAGGCAATAATAGCCGTTGGCTCAGGCGGAATAACCGGCAGGGGAATAGGCTTTGGCTCGCAATCCCAATTAAAGTTTCTGCCTGAGGCGCAAAATGATTTTATTTTCGCGGTAATTGCCGAGGAACTGGGATTTTTTGGCGTATTTTTGCTTATTAGTTTTTTCTCAATATTTTATTTTCGCGCTATAAGCCATGTTGGCAAAATTAAGGATGATTTTGGCATTTATTTTATTTTGGGTGCTGTTAGCTTGATTTTTTTGCAAATGTTTATTAATATTGGAATGAACATAGGTTTATTGCCGGTTGTCGGTCTGCCGCTGCCTTTTGTCAGCTATGGCGGCAGTGCCATGGTTTCCAGTTTAATTATGGTAGGAATATTGGAAAGCATAATAATTCGTTATAAAATTAAGGGTTAATATATTATTATTTTAACATAATTTAATAAATAAATTCTAATAAACAAAAACGTATGGTAAAAAAAATTGAGTTAAAAGCGAAAGTTAGAGAAAATGAAAAAGATACTCTAAAAAATATTCGCAAGCAAGGCAAAGTTCCGGCCGTATTGTATGGAGCAAAAAAAGACAATGTAAAATTATTATTTAAGTATCACGATTTTGACAAGGCATACGCCGGCGCCGGGGAATCAAGCTTGATTGATTTAAAAATTGGCGATAATAAATCAATTAAGGTTATCGTTAAGGATGTTCAAAAAGATCCGATTAAAGATTATATTATCCACGCGGATCTTTACAGGGTGGATATGAATAAAAAGATTGAAGTTGAAGTTCCGCTTAATTTTATCGGAGAAGCAAAAGCCGTAAAGGAGCTTGGCGGAATATTGATTAAAGCTATGGAAACTTTGCAGGTTAGCAGCCTTCCCGGCGATTTAATAAAAAAAATTGATGTTGATTTGTCAAAATTGGATTCTTTTGATGCCGGCATAAAAGTTTCTGATGTTAAAATTTCTGACAGTTTGGAATTAATCAGCGCGGAAAACGCTTTAATCGCGTCTGTGGTTGAGCCGAAAGTTGTGGTGGAAGAAAAAGAGGAAGAAAAGAAAGAAGATGAGAAATCGGAAGAAAAAAAGGAAGAAGGAGCAGAAGCGGACAAAGATAAAAAGAAAGAAAAGAAGAAAG
>JAYEHJ010000051.1:0-15328 GCA_034659435.1 Patescibacteria group bacterium
TAATAAATTTTGCGAATAAACATACCAATAACACGGATGCTATAACAATAACTTGGAATGGACAATCAAGCTTGTCTCCTGTTTTTTCAACGGTTTATCTGCAAGTTTATCAATATGGCTCAATTAACTCATGGGTAACGGTTGACAGCAACAGTACGGCGGCAACAGGAACGGATTTTACGATAAGCGCCAATTTAAATTCATCTTTGTCGGAATATTACGGAGCAAATGATTGGACATATTGGCGCGTTTATCATTACATTGACAATCAAAATCTAAAAAGCGATTATTTTAACGCGAATTTTACCGCTCCGGTTCCTGAAATATCACAAATTCATTATCGCTGGCGCACTGATGACGGCTCGGAAACAACAGCTGACTGGCTTGAAGCTGAAGATACCGGCAGTCCGACTGCTAGCACAAGCGCGGATATTGGCGATAATATTCGTTTAAGAATAGAAGCGGCAAATACGGGCGGAGGCAGCGCGGCAAATTATAATTATCGTTTGGAATACGCGGTCACCACTGGAAGTTGTTCAAGCGACCCGGGCGGCTGGCTGGCTGTATTAACAGATTCAAGCGGACATTGGCAAATGGCAACCAGTTCTTATTTTACCGATAGCGATCCGACAACTTTTCAGTTGAGCAATACTGAAGCATACGATTTTGTTGCCGGCGATATGGTCGCGTCTTCTTCAAACAGCTCCGGCAATATTACTTTATCCGAGGGAAAATATACCGAAGTGGAATACGCGATTAAAGCCACTGTAAACGCGCAAGGAGCCGGCACTTATTGTTTCCGTACCACAAACGCGGGTACGCCTTTGGATGATTACGATATTTTTCCGGTAATTACCATTTCCGGATCTACCAATACTCCGCCGTTTTTTATGGTAAGCGGCGAACCGATTGATAATAATTCCGCCTCCACTTCACCGAAACATTATGGAAGTCCGATTGTTTTTGATGCCACAGCCAACGATGACGAGAGTGATGATTATTATTTGGCGATTTGCATGACAGATAGCGTTACGGCCGGCAATGACGCTCCCCCTGTTTGTAATGGAGGAGAGTGGTGCGTATCAGAACTTGCGTCAAGCACTGATGTGGCAACTTGCAGTTATACGGCAGCGACAAGTACGGAAAGTTTGGAATGGTATGGATTTGTATGCGATAAACATTCTGGTTTTGCCGTTGGTAAGTGTTCGCCAAGCTCACAAGGAGATGATACAGCGGCTAATAATTCCCCATTTGTAATTAATCACCCGCCGACATTTACGAGTATTTCTACAACCGACGACAATAAAAATCCAGGAGGAATTTTTACGATTACCGCTATCGCGTCTGATTCTGATGTGGTTGGCGGAGCAGATACATTGCGGCTTTTTGTTTGTTATAACGATAATGCCAGTTCAGGCGGCTGCACAGGCGGAGCGGATGATACTGTTTGTTCGTCCGCGAGCAGTTCGCCGAATATTGAATGTACATATACTGATACAGCGCCAAGCCCGGCAAGTACTACCGGTTATTATGCTTTTGTGTTTGATAAGCATGGCGCGGACAGCGGGCATAATTTAGCCGCTGATAATAATTGGCTAGCCGGCTCTTATACGATTAACAATGTTGCGTCTCAACTTGGCAGCTTGGTTTTAAATAATGGCAGCGACATTGAATTAATTATAAAACCGTCAACTACTACAGTCCAAATTGTAAATACATCAGTGGAAGATCAAAATGGCTGTTCTACGATTCAAAGCGCGGTTGGCAGAGTGTATATGTCAAATGTTTCCGGAGGCTATAATTGCGCGGCCAACGACAATGATTGTTATCACGCGACAATCGGTGATTGCGTGAAAAATTGCACGGATGCGGCAACAGCCGAAATAACATGCTCTGTTGCCATGGAATATTTTGCCATTCCAACTGATGCTGCCAAAAATAATCCAAATGAATCTTATAATTGGCTTTCATATATGCAAGTTTATGACGGAGAACATTATCCTTTCGCGACTTCTACCGGAGTTGAAGTTAATACAACTTTAGCTTTTGATATTTTAGAAGATGTAATTGATTTCGGCACCGGAATGTTCGGCGGCGACAATACCGGCAGTAATAACTCTACCACAACAATTGTTAATTGCGGAAATTCACCGATTAACACAACTATTCAAGGAACGGATTTAAGCTCATCAGAAGGAACTATTTTAGTAACTAATATCAGATGGAATCGTGATCATTTTATTTATATGGATGAAGAGCAGACTTTAACAAGCTCAGAGCATCCGGTTGATTTAAACGCGCCGCGAGCCACCAGTTCCAACGGCGTGGAAGATAATATATGGTGGGGAATCGGAATACCGCCGGGTTCTGACGCTGATGTATATACGGGAAAAAACACATTTAACCTTAGGCTTGATGATAATAACTGGTAAAGTTTGGGTTTTTGCGTAAAATTAGTATTTTGTGTTATAATATAAATATAATATGCCAAAAACTTTATACATAAACATCGCAATATTTTTCGGGATAATTATTTCGGTATTTTTTGCCGGTATGCTGGCGATTACAAATTTAGGATCTTTAACCGTTGCCGCTGAAGATGATGATGTTTTGCCGCCGCAGCTTTTTAATATTAAAATCGGCGATGTTAGCCCAACTTCCACTATTATTACTTGGGAGACGGATGAACCGGCGGATTCATTGGTTAATTTCGGCTTAAATAAAAATTATGGAATTGTGCGCGAGCCGCGCTTTGACAAGCTTGAACACGAAGTTATTCTAGAAGAGCTTTTATCAGATTCAACATATTATTTCCGCGTTACTTCCGCTGACGAAAAAGGCAATCAAGGAATATCCAGTGATCATTTTTTTATCACACCAAGGGATAAGCAGTCTTCATTGACTGGCGGAGAAAACGATGTTAACATGATTGAAGAGATGATTGAAGAAGCTCTGGATTTGGTTAATCAAATTTCCAGCGGTGAGGAAATGGAGAAAGTTGACGGGCGATTGGATGATAAAGGCGGCGGAGAGGAAAGATATCTTGACGGTGCTTTGGGCGAGATATTGGATATGTTAAAATTGATTGTCAGCGAAGAAAATATTGATTTTGAAGAAATTAAACGCGGAAAAGAAGTTGGCAGCCTTGAAGGCGGCGAAGGAAATATGGAATATGTTTCATTAAAAGAAGTGCTTGAACTTTTAGATTCTATTCACTATGAAGAAAGCCTTGAAATTATTGAGCGAGAAGTTAAAGATAAAGCAGAGGAAATTTTAGAGCCGCCGGCTATTATTTTGGATTACGCGGATGTTGAAATAGGCGTTGATTACGCGATAATTTCATGGGCAACCGACAAGGAATCAAATTCAATCGTTGCCTTGGCCGAGGAGGATGATTACAACAATGAATCTGAGAATCCTTATGTTTGGAAAGAAGGCGAGCCGGATGAATTTGTACTGGAACATTCAGTTTATGTTAACGGTTTGCGTCCCGCTACAACTTATCATTTTCAAGTGCGGTCAAAATCAGCGCTTGATTTAACCGGAAAAAGTACGGATAAAACTTTTCGCACTAAATCTATCGCTCCGGAAATATATAATTTGCAAATTGTTAAAATTGAAGAAGAAGCGGCGACAATTCGCTGGACAACCAATGTGCCATGCTCTTCAATCGTGGAATACACTAATCTTAATAATTCAGATACAAAACTTGAGGGAAATTCAAGCTTTTTAAGCGCTCATTCAATGCGCTTAAGCAATTTGATTTTTGATACTTATTATTCGGCCATGGTTAAGGTTGAAAGCGAAGATGGTGAAAAAACGACAAGTGAAATAATGACATTTATTACTACTCGCGATAAATATCCTCCGGAAATTTTCCAAGTTAATACCGAATCAACCATATATCCGGGATCGGACAACAAAATTCAAACAATTGTCAGCTGGAGGACAGACGAAGAAGCGATGTGCCAATTATTTTATCATCAAGGATTAATATCGGTTGAAGAGCCGTTTTCATTGCCGAAAGAAGAAGGTTACGCGCTTAAGCATGTTGAAGTGGTAACTAATTTTTTGCCGGCCAGTGTTTATAAGTTTTGGGTTATTTGCGAAGATGAAGCCGATAATAATACAAAGTCTGAAGATTTTACTATGTTGACACCGGTTCAAGAAGAAAGTATTATTGATATAATTATTAAGAATTTTGAAAGTTCATTCGGATGGCTGAAAAGGAAGTGATTCAATTATCAATTACGAATTACGAATTAAAAAATGCCAAAGTTTAGTTAATAATAATTTTAAAAATATGGGAATAGGAAATTTAATGGGGTTTGGCGGCCCTAAGCCGTCTGGAAGAGAAAATATTTTAGGTTTAGGCGGTTCTGGCAGTAAGCCGCAAAAAAGAGTACTTAGGAATGTTGACAAGCAAGGGGTCAGGGGTCAACAATTAAGAGATGAAGCGAGAAAAATTGGCGTAGTACGAGTGCATAAAATCACAAAAGAAAACGGGGGAAAAAAGACCGAGAGCGTTGTTTATAAAAGAACAGGCACTAATAAAACCGAAGAATTAATTGAAGACTCTTTTTATAGCGGGCAAACAGATTCAAGCAGAAAAGATAATATTAAGAAAAAGGGCGGATTTCAAAGCCAAAAAAATCGTAATGTTTTTTATAAAATCGGCGGTTCAAAATTAAATATTGAAAGAAGGGGCAAGATTGCCGATATTTTTGACCCCAAAGGTCCGACCAAAGAAGAAATAGCCGTGGATTCTGAGAGACGAGAAAGATTTGCAAGAAAAAATATTTTAGAAACTCAATGGAGCAGGGAAAAAAATAAAGATAAAATGTCGGGTAATTTAAGCGGCCGCAGGGAAAAAGGAGCAAAACGCGCTGTGGATTTTCGTAATACAGACAATACTAAAATAACTGCCGACAATATTGGTGTTAATAGCATTCAGTCCGCGGTTAGCGCTCAATCCGGCAAGGAAGGATTGAACAGATCTTCTAAGCCGGGTTTTGCCAATAAAATAGAGAATCCGGAAAATAAACATGGCAATGTGGCTGATTTAAGCGGTAATAAAGCGAAAGATATTAACGAAGACAGCGGCACGCCTATGTTTCGTGCCGGCGCTGATAAATAATTTATTTTAACTATGTTTCCAGATATATTTTATTTGATTATCGGTTTTATTTTTTTAATTAAAGGAGCCGATATATTAATTGACGGTTCTTCGTCAATCGCCAAACGTTTCGGTTTGTCAACTTTTTTTATCGGTCTTACCGTGGTTGCTTTTGGCACATCTATGCCTGAATTGGTTGTCAGTGTTTTAGCAAGTATTGAAGGCAGTCCTGGAATTGCCTTAGGAAATATAATCGGCTCTAATATCTCCAATACTTTGTTGATTTTAGGCGTGTCTGCGATTGTGGCGCCTTTGGTGGTAAAAAAAGCAACGGTTAATAAAGAAATTCCTTTTTCTTTATTGGCTATTTTGGCTGTGGGCTTTTTAGTTAATGATTTATTGATTGATAATTGCGCGCCAAACGGATTAACCCGCATTGACGGCTTGGTGCTAGTTTTATTTTTCGCGATTTTTATATTTTATACTTTTGGAATCAGCCATGAAAAAGAAAATGTTTTCAAGAAAACAGTCGGAGATTTAAGAGACGAACCAAAAGAATATCCCAGCCGGATGACTGCCGCGATGATTTTAGGCGGCTTGGTTGGTTTAGCGGGCGGCGGACAATTAATCGTTAGCAGCGCCGTAAATCTTTCTTTTTATTTCGGTATTAGCGAGGCTCTTGTCGGCTTGACAATAGTGGCGATTGGCACGTCTTTGCCTGAATTGGCCGCGTCCGTAATTGCGGTGCGCAAAGGCAGAACCGATATCGCGGTCGGTAATGTAATAGGCTCAAATATATTTAATTTTGTCTGGGTTTTGGGCTTGAGCGCGATTATTAAGCCGATATCTTATGATGCGATTTTAAATATTGATTTTGTTATTTTATTCGGTATCACAATGATTTTATTATTCCTTATTTATGTTGGTAAAAAGAATGTGTTGGACAGATGGAAAGGCGCGGCATTGGTCAGCTTGTATGTTTTTTATATTGTTTTTATAATTATTAGGGGGTGATGAATTAAAACGTATAGATCAAATATGATAACCATAAAAACAAAAGAAGAAATTGATATACTAAAAGAAGGAGGAAAAATTTTAGCAGGGATTTTAGATGAACTATGCGCGGCTGTTAAACCGGGAATAACTACTGTTGATTTAGAGGAGATGACAAGACGATTAATGCGAGAGGCAGGCGGACGTCCTGCCCAGCTTGATTTTAAAATGCCTGATAAAAGATTGTTTCCTGCCGCTTTATGTGTTTCAATTAATAGCGAGATTGTCCATGCTCCTGCAATTCCCACACGCGTAATTAATGAAGGCGATATAGTGAGCCTTGATTTTGTAATGGAATACCCGATTAATGAAAAGTTAAGAGCCGGAAGAATCGTGAATAAGCATTCAATGCTTGGCGGCTATTATACTGATATGGCAAGAACCGTCGGCGCGGGAAAAATCAACGCAGAGGCAAAAAATTTAATTAAAATAACCGAGGAGTGTTTGTATATTGGGATTAAGCAGATGAAGCATGGCGGCAAATTAAGCGATATTGGCATTGCCATTCAAAAACATGCCGAAGCAAACGGTTATGGCGTTGTGCGTGAATTAGTCGGGCATGGTGTTGGGTATGATTTGCATGAAGAACCGCAAGTTGCGAATTATCGCGCAAGCAGCCAAGATATTAAAGATGTAGTTCTAAAAAAAGGAATGGTTTTGGCGATTGAGCCGATGATAACAATCGGTGATTGGCGAATTAAAACCAAGGAAGACGGCTTTACTTTCGCGACAATGGATAATAGTTTAAGCGCCCATTTTGAGCATTCAGTAGCGGTTACGGAAGATGGGTATGAAATTTTAACACAATAAAATACACAAAAAAATTTATTTTGTGTGGATATGAAATGAATTATTCAGAAAAAAAATATTTAGGCATAGATTGGGGCAAGAAGCGCATTGGTTTAGCTTTGGGGGATAGTGAAAATAAATTAGCAAGCCCTTTTTGCGTCGTAGCGCAGGCAAGCGAAGTAATTGATATTATAAATAAAGAAAAAATAAATTTTGTAATAATCGGACAGCCAATTAAAATGTCTGGCACGAAGGATAATTTAGGCGAAGGTTTTGAAAAATTTTTGGGTTTTATAAAAAATAATTGTGATATTCCGGTGGAATTAATTGATGAAAGGTTGACAAGCAAGGCCGCGGACGCTTTGTCAGGCACAAAAAAAACCAAAGCCGCGCGCGATTCGCTTGCGGCAATGCTGATTTTGCAGAGTTATTTTGATAGTGTTAATTAATTTATGGAAGAAACTTTTAACATTCAAGCCATTATATTAAATCGGCATGCTTTTCGCGAAAACGACAGCCGTGTTTTGGCGTATAGCATGGAACACGGAAAAATGTTTTTGGTTGCCAGGGGCACGGAGTCAATAAAATCAAAAATGGCCGGGCATATTGAGCCGTTTTGCTTGTCTGATTTAATGGTTGTCCGCGGGAAGCGATATAATTATATAGGCGGAGCCAAATCAACGAATTGTTTTTTTGGGCTTAAAAGTGATTTGGAAAAATTGGAAATTGCCGGCCGTTTTTTCGCGATTTTAAATAAAATAATTAAAGAGAATGAAGTTGATAAAAAGTTATTTTTTTTAATAAATGATTTTTTGGAAACGTTGTCAAATATTAAAAAAAACATTGATTACAATTTATTTCTGCATGCTTTTATTTTAAAATTAATTTGCCGGTTAGGCTACCGCCCAGAGCTTTATTCGTGCGTAGCATGCCGTAAAAACATTAGTCCGAACGGTAATTATTTTGATTTTGCAAAAGGCGGTTTGGTTTGCTCAAATTGCAAAAAAAACAGCTTGACAATTCATAAAAATTCCATTAAATTATTAAGGTTTATTATAAAAGAAGATTTAAAAAATATTTCAAAATTGTTCGTTAATAAAAAAGTTTCTTTAGAGGCAATAAAAAATGTTGCCTTGTTTTATAACTATAATTTTAAATAGGGAGGACTAAAATTATGTTGGGAATATTGGGTTCTAAAGCAGAGCCATTGGCTCATTATGTGCAACCGTCATTTGTGTCAGATGTTTTGTACCAACAAGAAGAAATCAAAAAATCTAAAATTAAAGAGGTGTATAGCTGGTATGCCCAAAAAAAGGAGGAAACTATGAAGACAAAAGAAAGTTGTGCAGGGTGTGACGTTGTAATTGAACTTTTACAAGAACTTTTGCAAGCTAAGAAAATGCGCTTAAAAAAATTAAGGCAAAAAGAAGATATTAATAACATTAAAACCCCTCATAGACCCAGCTGGTTAAGAGATAGCTGGAGTGGCGACTCAGACAAGGAGAATATTAGCCCCGATAACGAAAAAAACGGTATATTTTCTGGAAATATGATGAGTAAAAGGATTATAACTGAAATTTCACAATAATTATAATTTTAAATGATTAAAAGGAGGAAATTATGGAAGTAAAAGAAAAATTAGATTATTATTTCCGTCCAGGAGTTGCAACAGAACTTTTGCGTGCCAGACAAAAAAAGCAAAAAGAACTTGAAGAGACTAGACCTTATTTAAAATCAATGAAGCTTGAAAAAGGGGCAACGGGAATGATTCATGTCATCCCGCCTAAAAAATGAAATTTAATACTAAAAGGCCAGTCTTAAGTAAATAGGCTGGCCTTGTTAATTTGCCAATTTTAGAAATTTTTTGTTATAATGTGAATATAGTTTAATAAATAAATTTAATTTGTAATATTATGCTAAGAACAAATACTTGCGGCGAGCTTACTAAAAAAGAAATTAATAAGCGAGTAACGCTTTGCGGATGGGTGCATCGCAGGCGGGATCATGGGGGAATTATTTTTATTGATTTGAGGGATCGTTATGGATTAACTCAGATTAAATTTGACCCGGAAATTAATAAAGAAGCGCATAGACAAGCCGATAAACTGCGCAATGAATGGGTGATTCGCGCTACCGGAAAAGTAATTGCCAGACCGGAAACAATGATAAATAAAAAATTAAAAACTGGAGAAATTGAAGTTGAAATAGAAAAGCTGGAAATATTAAATGAATCAAAAACTCCGCCGTTTGAGTTGAGCGAAGAAAAAGCCAAAGAGGCTAATGAAGAAATAAGAATGGAGTATCGCTATATTGATTTGCGGCGGAAAAAAATGCAGGAAAATTTAAGATTAAGAAATGAAACTGTAAAATCAATCCGTGATTATTTTTACAATGAAGGTTTTTTGGATGTTGAAACTCCTTGCATGGTCAAGGATACTCCGGAAGGCAGCCGCGAGTATTTGGTTCCTGCTCGGACGTTTCCCGGGCAATTTTACGTGCTGCCGCAAAGCCCGCAGCAATTAAAGCAATTCTTGATGATTGGAGGTGTAGATAAATATTTTCAAATCGCCCGCTGTTTTCGGGATGAAGATTTGCGAGGAGACAGGCAGCCGG
The DNA here is from genome assembly GCA_034659435.1 of Patescibacteria group bacterium. Taxonomy (GTDB): domain Bacteria; phylum Patescibacteriota; class Patescibacteriia; order Patescibacteriales; family UBA12075; genus JAGLYP01. The sequence continues at coordinate 9,572 of JAYEHJ010000051.1, forward strand.
AATTTACACAATTTGAAATTGAGATGAGTTTCGTGGAGCAAGAAGATATTATTAATGCTATGGAGGGATGTTTTTTGGATGTTTCAAAAAAAATCGTTCCTGAGAAAAAAATATTAAATAAACCATTCACGCGAATGACTTGGCAAGAGGCAATGGAACGTTATGGTTCTGATAAGCCGGATATTAGATATGATTTGGAAATTAAGCCGATTACGGAACTTGTAAAGAATTGCGGTTTTAAAGTTTTTGCAAGTATGGCAGAGAAAGATGGACACGCAGTCCATGCTTTAAAAATTGATGGAGGCGCTAAATTTACCAGAAAAGAAATTGACGATTTAACTAGAATCGCCCAAGATAACGGCGCCAAGGGTTTGGCTTATATAGTTGTTAAAGAAGACGGAAAATTGCAGTCGCCGATTGTAAAATTTTTAGGAGAAGATTTGGCTCAAAATATTTTAAATACAGTTTCCGCAAAGCAAGGGGATATAGTATTTTTCGGGGCGGATGAATTTATTACAGCCTGTGAAAGCTTGGGCGCGGTTAGAAAAGAATGCGCCAAAATTCTGGATTTAATCCCTAAGGACGTTTTAGCTTATTTATGGGTTGTGGATTTTCCATTGTTTCAAAAAAGCAAGGAAACCGGCGAACTGGGAGCGGCTCATCATCCCTTTACCCGTCCGTTTAAAGAGGATATGGAGCTATTGGATAAAGATCCGTTTAAAGTAAGATCGCATGCTTATGACTTGGTTTTAAACGGCGTTGAAATCGGCGGCGGCTCTTTAAGGATACATGAGAAAGATTTACAGGAAAAGATTTTTACAGTTTTGGGAATATCAAATAGTGATGCCAAGCGCCGTTTCGGCCACATGCTTAAAGCCTTTGAATACGGAGTTCCGCCTCACGGCGGAATCGCAATGGGTCTAGATCGGTTTGTAATGTTATTGGCCGGCGAGCCGAATATCCGCGAAGTTATGGCTTTCCCAAAAGACGGAAAAGGGCGCGATTTAATGCTTAACGCGCCGGCTCCGATTGATGAAAAACAATTAAAAGAGCTTGGGCTTGGAATTAGAAAAATTGATTAAAAGCGTGTTTAAGCGTATAATAATATAGAATAATCTAATTTTAATTATTATCAAGTAAAATATTAATAATAATTTATTTAAGCATAGCTTTTTGTTTTTGCATGTTTATAACTAATCAAGCAATTGAATTATCCGCTTTATCAAAACGGCTGTTTATTTTTTTATCTTCGTTTTTAACCGTTTTAATTTTCGCGCTATTGTTAAAGTCCTTAATAAATTCATTTTTATTATTAGCCGGATTTTGGGCGGAATTTATTGTTATAATTTTCACTATTTTGCTTTTTCCGATTATAAAAAGTTTTTATTTATGGATGGCAAAAGTTTTTATTTTTCCATATAGCCGCGGCAGCCTGAATGTTATTGCCGGATTAAATAAGAGCTTAAAAAATACTTTTGATGCTGATGAAATATATAAAAAATTATCAGGCTTGTTTTGCGATGCCTTTAGAGCGAAGTCTTTCGCCGTATTCAGTTATAATGAAAACAATAATAATTTTTCAATAGTGTTCAACAATGGGTTTGATATAAATTTAAGCGATAAAAAAAATATAAGCGGTATTTTAGATAAGAATTGTTTTGCGGATGGCAAGGCCATGGCAATTGAAAGCATAATTAATTGCTGTGAAAATTCAGATGAATTGGCCGGATTTTTAATTAAATTAAAAGCAGGCGCGCTTATGCCGGTAAATATAAAGAATAAGTTTGCCGGTTTTTTTATTTTGGGCAGGAAAGAAACCGGCGGTATTTATAATAAAAAAGATTTGCAGACCCTTGGAATAGCAGGCGCTCAGGCTTCAATGGCGATTGAAAACGCTTTAATGCATCAGGAAACAAAAAATTTTAATAATAAGCTTGAAGAGGAGGTGGCAATGGCGACTAAAGAATTACGGGAAGCCAATGATGAATTAATGAAATTGGATAAGGCGAAAAGCGAGTTTATTTCCATTGCCTCGCATCAATTAAGAACGCCTTTAACTGTTATTAAGGGATATATTTCCATGATGATGGAGGGTAATTTCGGCAAGCTTCCGGAAAGCATAGCCGGCTCAATTAAAAAAGTCTATGATTCCAATGAAAGATTAATACTCTTGGTTGAAAATTTATTAAATATTTCCCGCATTGAGTCTGGCAATTTACAATTTAATTTAAAAGAAACAGATATAGAAGAGCTTGTAATTAGCGTGATAGATGAATTGCAGGATATCGCCAAAAAGAATGGCAACGAGTTGATTTATAAGCCGTCTGCCGCGAAAATCCCTTGCGTAACAGTTGATTCAGAAAAAATTCGCCATGTAATTTTAAATTACCTTGACAACGCGATTAAATATTCTGAAAATGGAAAAATTATCGTAAGGCTAAAACTAGAAGATAATAAAATAATTTTTAGCGTCCGCGATTTGGGAATCGGACTTTCCAATGAAGATTTTACTAATTTATTTAGAAAATTTTACCGCGGTTCGTTAACTCCGCTAATACATACAGAAGGAACCGGACTTGGATTGTATGTGGCAAAACAGATGATGAAATTGCATAATGGCAGGGTGTGGGCGGAAAGCAAGGGCAAAAATAAAGGCGCGACATTTTATTTTTCCCTACCCTTGCCTAAATAGCAGGTTTTGGGTTATTATATTAGTATTATTATTAAATTTATATTTTATGGCAATTTCAGTAAACAAGGATACCTGTATTGGCTGCGGCGCGTGTGCCGCAATATGCCCTGGTATTTTTAAAATGGATGACGACGGCAAAGCATCCGCAATCAGCCAGAGCGATTCAGGCTGCGCTAAAAATGCCGGTGAAAGCTGTCCGGTTCAAGCGATTAAAGCCGTGTAGGACATTAGGCTAGCCTTCCTCATTTGTGATGAGGGAGGCTTGTTTTTGTTTTAATAATATTTTAAATTTTTTTATGGATATAAAAAAAACACAAATTCCTCAGACTTCGGGCTGTTATTATTTTTTAAATAAACAAGGAAAAATAATTTATATCGGCAAAGCGGCAAATTTAAAAAATCGCGTGTTTTCGTATTGGCGCAAAAGCGCGGATTTAAGCGGCGCCAAACAAGAAATGATAAAGGAAATCGCGGATATCAAATATATTGAAACTGGTTCGGAAATAGAGGCTTTGCTTTTGGAGTCAAATTTAATAAAAAAGCATCAGCCAAAATACAATATTGATTTAAGGGATGACAAACGTTTTGTTTATATTAAAATTTCAACAGAAGATCAAATTCCCGGGGTTTTTATTACCAGAAAAGTTGAAAAGCAAGGAAAATATTTCGGCCCATTTACGTCAGTTCAAGCCGCGAAAGACACCCTAAAAGCGATTAGAAAAATATGGCCTTATTGCGCGGAAAGGAAAATTAAAAGCAAGCCTTGTTTTTACGCGCAAATAAACCGATGTACAGGAGTGTGCGGTGGAAATTTTGATTTGGCAGAATATAAAAGCAAAATTATTAAGCCGATTGAGATGTTTTTAAGCGGGAAGAAAAATAAATTAATTTTCAATTACGAATTACGAATTACGAATTTAGAAAAAAGGATTAAAAACAATAAAAATGATGAAAGCATTACGGAAGAAATGTTGCTATTAAAAAGAAAGTTATTGAATTTAAAACACGTGCTTGAGTGCGCGAATATTATTGGGATTTCTGAAAAATACGCGGCTGATGTGATTGAATTGGCTAAAGTTTTGGGCTTGCCTAAAGTTCCTAATCGCATAGAAGGATATGATGTATCAAATATTTTTGGGCGTAATGCTGTTGGTTCAATGGTTGTTTTTTCTAATGGCGAGCCAAACAAAAGCGAGTATCGCAAGTTTAGAATAAAAGTTTTAAGTGATTTAGGAGATATAGGGATGTTGCGGGAGATTTTGCAAAGAAGATTAAAATACGCGGCAAATAATAGCTTGCGCTCTGACTTGTCCTCCGCGGCTTTAGCGGATGAGGGATCTTTGGCGAAGGAGTGGCCTAATCCTGATTTGATTATTATTGACGGAGGTAAAGCGCAGCTTAATTTGGCTGTGAGATTGTTAAAAAAAGAAAAATTGGATATTTCGGTGATAGCAGTGTCAAAAGGCAAGGGGCTTCGTGGCGCGAACGCTTTGGACAAAATATTTTTTCCGGGAGAAAAAAAGCCGCTTGAATTGCCTTTGGCGTCTCCTGCCTTGCATGTCATAAAGCGCGTCCGCGATGAGGCGCATCGGTTTGCGATTAAGTATCATCGGGAGTTGAGAGCGAAGAGTTTCGTAAGATAATTAAGCAGGTATTGAATATTTATTAAATATATAATATAATAAAAATATAATATTTAATTTATAAATAAAATATATTTGATAAATTAGTTTTTTTTGATCGTCCGCGGCGTTATGTCGTGTTTTTTATTGTAGGCAATCTGTATTTTTCGGCGCCTTTTAGTTTCTTTAACGGCATAAGTAATTGCAGGAGTAATTTTGTCGCCATACATAATAACTTTACCCTCAACATGGCGGGAGGCGCGCCCCATGGTTTGCATAAGTGATGTTTCATTGCGGAGAAAGCCGGCCATGTCAGCATCAAGAATAGCGACTAAAGAAACTTCCGGCAGATCCAGCCCTTCGCGCAAAAGATTAATGCCGACTAATACGTCATATTTGCCAAGCCTAAGATCGCGTAAAATATCAACACGTTCCAAAATTTTAATTTCAGAATGCAGGTATTGAACTTTGATTTTTTCTTCCGCCAAGTATTCAGCCAGTTCTTCGGCCATTCGTTTTGTCAGAGTCGTTACCAATACCCGCTGTTTTTTAGCAACGGTTTTTTCAATTTCCTTTATTAAATCCGGAATTTGTCCGGTGCTTGGACGAATTATAATCTCTGGATCTAAAAGGCCTGTCGGGCGTATAATCTGTTCAACAACTTGTTTTGATTTGCGTATTTCATAGTCCCTGGGGGTGGCGCTAACATAAATTGCTTGGTTGATCTTGGAATTGAATTCTTTGAAATTCAGCGGGCGATTGTCTTTGGCGCTTGGAAGCCGGAAGCCGAAATCAATTAAAGTTTGTTTGCGTGCCTTGTCGCCCGCGTACATGCCGCGTGTTTGCGGAATAGTAACGTGCGATTCGTCAATAAATAATAAAAAATTTTTTGGAAAAAAATCCATAAGAGTTGATGGAGGTTTTCCAGAATTTCTTTCGCTTAGGTGCCGTGAATAGTTTTCTATGCCATTGCAATAGCCGACTTGTTCAATCATCTCTAAATCAAAATTTGTTTTTCGTTCCAAACGATATGCCTCTACTTGTTTGTTTTGTTTGGTCAATTCAGCTAAACGTTTTTTTAGTTCCAACCTAATATTTATTAAAGCTTTTTTCATTCGGTCTTCAGGCGTCATAAAATGCTTGGCAGGCAGAATATTTACATTATCTAGCTTTATCGCCTGCTTGCTTTTTAAATCGCTTGCCCAAACCGGTTTGGCGCCGCCGGGCTTAATATTAAAAATATAAATATTTTCAATTTCATCGCCGTACATTTCAATTCTTACAACAGACTCGCCGGTAGATAAGTGAATATCAATCATGCCGCCGTTAACCCTGAATTGTCCCCTGTAAAACGCGGTGTCATTTCTTTCATATTGAATATTAACCAGCTGCCGCAAAAGTTCGTTTCTTTTTATTTTTTGTCCGGCGCTAAAAATTTGCCCC
>JAYEHJ010000052.1:0-15264 GCA_034659435.1 Patescibacteria group bacterium
AAATCATTTGATTACAATTACTATATATATTATAACATTTTTAATGCCATAAAACAAAAAAATATTAATAAATTACTAACTATAAATATTTTTAATTCTTAATTCTTAATTAATTTGTAATTCGTAATTGAAAATTGATAATTGGTTATTAGATTCCTCTCGCCTCGCTCTGATCCCCTGTTTCAATTTTTTTCCAAGGCAGGCGCCTTTTGATTGAATTCCAAAAACTAAATAATTCCTCGCTTTTGAGTAACGAGCAAAAAGCAACATAAACTCCGATTCCGGCAATGCCGGCAAAAAGGCCTTGCGACAAAACTCTTAAAAATGTATCTGTGCCGAAAAAATCAGCCATTAGATATTTTCCGCCTTGCACGGCAATGCCGGCCGCTACTGCCGCCAAAGAAAATTTTAAAGATGAAATAAAAATATGAAACTCGTCCATATCGCCGATATCAAAACGCAAAACCATCCACAAAAGCATAAAATTAATTATACTGGAAATAGAAAAAGCCAAAGCCAAACCGGGAACTCCGAGTTTGCCGGAAAAATAAAAAGACAAGCCTACGTTTATTAAAGCGCTTATCATGCCGACAATAAAAGGAGTTTTAGAATTATGCCGCGCATAAAACATTCTCACAAACAAAGGAATGCTGGCTTGCGCGAAAATGGATATCGCGAAAAACCCAAGCGTATCTATTGTTAAAATCGTATCATTCCAGTCAAAACTGCCTGTTCCTAAAACAACGCGGATTATTTGCGCGCGCAAAGTTAAAAGCAAAACTGTTGCCGGAACAACAAAAAATAAAATTTGCCTAAACGTATTGGAAAAATTAAAAATTAATTTCTTGCGATCAAAGGCAACGATTGACAAAGTGGGAAAGGCGGCAACCGCGAAAGATATGCCAAAAACGCTTATTGGCAAAAATTGCAAATTATTGGCAAAATTAAAAATTGCCAATGAGCCACTGGCTAAAGTGGAGGCGATAATAGTTATAACCAATAGATTAACTTGTGAAACAGCCAAACTTAAAACGCGCGGTATTGTCATAACCGCGGTTTTTATTAAATTTTTATTTTTAAAATCAATTATTAATCTATAGCGAAAACCCAATTTAAAAACCATTGGTATTTGCAAAGACATATGCATAAAAGCGCCAAGAACAACGCCCCAAGCCAAACCGTTAATACCGAACGCCGGCGCAAAATATAATGCTCCGATAATTATGCCGATATTATAAAAAATCGGCGACAATGAATACAAAAAAAAGCGCTTAAATGACTGCAAAATTCCGCCTAAAACGCTTGATATGCCTAAAAATATCGGCGACAAAAACATTATTCTGGTCAATTCAACAACTGCCTTTTGTTTTTCTCCGAAAAAACCGGGAGTAATAAATTTCATTATTTCCGGAGCGAAAATTATACCGACTCCGGACAAAATTATTAAGACAAGCCCTAAAATATTCAAAACATTGCTCACAAATTCCCAGGCGTCCTTATTGGATTTTCTTTTTAAGCTAAAACATTCCAAGGAAGATGATTTGCCGATTAAACAGCTTAAAATCGGTATAAACCCGGCAGACAATGCCCCTAAAACCAATAAATTAAAAATCAAATCCGGAATCCTAAAAGCGGCATAATAAACATCCAAAACATCTCCGGCTCCGAATTCACCGGCCAAAATACGATCACGAAATACGCCTAAAAATCTACTAACCAAAGAAGACAGCGCTACCAAAAGCGCCGCTATCGTTATGCTATTTATTTGTCCGGAAAATAATTTTTTTATCATGTGGAAGATTACAAATTACAATTTTTTGTTAGCCTGGGTTTTAAAACCCAGGCTAACAAAAATGTAATTTGTAACATTATTCTATAATCCATCTCCTGCTCAAAAACCCGTTCTGCGCGCCTTGTTGTCCGATTACCGATGCCGTATTTTTAACGCCTGCCAGCATTGCTTTTTTAATATCGCCTTCAAACAGCTCCATGCCGGCGGCAAAAGTTGATCCAAAAGCGTCTCCAACGCCGGTTGTGTCCACTCGTTTTTTTTCTTTTAATATCTTTTGATAATATATTTTTTCACCGTCATAAGCATAAGCGCCGTATTTACCGTTGGTAATTACTACAATTTCAGGACCATAATCTTTTATTGCTTTTAATAAATTTAAAATTTCATTTAAAAATTTTTTATTTTTTTCTTTATATTTTGAATTTGACATCACAAATTCAATTGCTTCGTCTTTATTAACACTCAAAATATAAGTTTTCTTTAAAAACTTGCCAATCGCTTTAAAGCCGGCGTGAAGCTGGATATGCCCTGGGTTCCATGCGATTTTTGTTTTTGTTTTAAATACATTTTTCAAAATTTCACGCCACTTCCCTGAAAGCGAAGTTAAATAAATATATTTTGCTTTGTTCATTTCTTTTAATTCTTTCGCTCCAATGCTTAATTTTGTATTAGCCGCGCGATTGGAAAAACCGACATGCTCCTTGTCATTGCCGACAATAAAAAAGGTAAATCCTGTTTCATATTTTTTTATTTGCTGTATAAAATTTGTGTTCACCTTATTTTTTTTAAAATTAAAAATTATATCTTTTCCGCGATTGTCATCCCCAAGAGCAACGATTGCGGCCGCGTTAAAACCAAGTTTGGAAAGACATATAGCCGCGTTAGAAGCGCCTCCGCCAAAAGTGGAATATGATCGGTCAATTTTTAGCTTTGCTCCATATTCAAAAGCCATTAATTTTTGCGCCAAAATATCCTTTTTGTTGTCAATCATTATCGCCTCATTAGTATAAAAAGTAATATCCTCAGTCGCGCCGCCGATTGTTATAAAATCATATTTATGCATATTTTTTTATTTCTATGAATTACTAATTTTACGAATATACGAATAAATTATAGTTCCATAGAAGCAATAAATAATTATTCCAAGCTAAATTCTACTAATTTTTTCTTAATTTCTTTTTCTGAAACTTCAAACCTAGGTTTATACACAACCTTTTGAGAATAATTCATGTCGTCAAAATAAGATAGCTGCATGCGAAACAATTTTGGATTATATTCTCCCTTAAAAATACTTTCAGCCTTTTTATTTATTTCAGCAATAGACAAAAAATCTTTTAAAATAAAATATAAATCAACATAATCTTTCCATTTTGGCCTTCTTCCAAGCGCGTATGCTTTCATAGCGGCTAAAGTTTTTAAGTCAGGCAAATTGATTATTTTTTCAAATTTTCTTTTAAATTTAATATCAAAGGGATATTTAAAAAAAGTAAACTGAACCCCATTTATAATAAAAGTAAACTGCCCTTTTTCATCGCGATAAACGCGATTAATTTTAAAGCCGCTATTTGAAATTTTTTTTCTAATTTTCGCGTTATTAAATTCATCCAAAGAAAAAAGATCAAAATCAATTGATTCCCTGTGTCCAATATGAAAAGCGATTGCCGTTCCGCCGACTAGCCCGAAATCTTTATTAAACGATTGAACCAATGGAAGAAGATTTATTTGTTCATCAGTTAATATTTCTTTATGCATATTTATTAAAATATAAAGTAAAATAATGTTTTACCTTCTCGTCATAATTACACCTCCCCCATCGCAAATTTATTTGCTTGCGAAAAATTTTAGCCATTTTTTTAATGCCGATAATTTTAATCAATGTTTGCACATCATCCCAATCCCCATAATTAAGAGTAGCCTCAACTATTGCCTCAGCATTAAGCTTGTCATAATCTTTGACATACCAAATAAGATATTTTCTTTTTTTAATAAAATCATGTATTGTCATATAAATAATATTAGCATATTTTTATTGATTTTTCAAGCAATCAAAAATCGGATTTTATTGGTAAAATCCGATTTTTAAAATTCTATAATCAAAATAATTAGCGCAAATCCCTAATATTAACATCCAAAATATCTCTATTTTCCGCGCTAATCAAATATATATTATCGCTATCCCCTTTTTTTGCATAATACATGGCATTATCATCCTCTGATTCAGCGCCGCCTATCATAATGGTATTGTTAATGCCCTCGCCGCCAGCTTCAATAATAATTAAATTTTCTTCCAAACGGGTGCCTTCAAATTTTTGTTCCGGAATACCGCCGGCTTCTAAGCTAGCCATAATATTTAGCGCGTCTTCAACTTTTTCCGCGTCCGTACTAAATTCATAAGGCGCAATTCCTTTCCATTCTTCCTCATCACGTTCAATTATAATTTCCCTATCAGGATATTGAAATCTGATTTTAGTAATTTTTTCAGGATCTGTTTGGAATATTGTCTTATCATACCATTCGCTATTGGCAAAAATATTAGTCAAAGCAACATTAATCAAATAAGATTCATCGCTTTGGGATTCGGCAATATAAGTACTGTTATAATCACTGCCAAAACCGCCGATTAAAAATTCTTTCAGAGTATTTTCGCCTTGGCGCAATTTAACCAAAACGCCGTTTTCTTCATTCAAATCAAAATCCTGTTTATTCTCCTTATTATTGCTAACCAAATCCATTTTCCCGCTAATCGCGTCTTTTATTTTCGTATCAAGTTCGCTTGCCAAGCCTGCTTCCACAAAAAAATCCTTTGTTCCGCTAACTTTCCATTTGTCCGCCTGTTTTTCCAACGTAATTGCTTCGCCTTTGCTTGAAATATCAATAAAATCAATTTGCGTAAAATCAATTTCAGCTAAAAAATTCTCAGACTGATTTTTGTTTTCCTGCCAATTTTTTAAAGGACCATTATAAAGATAGGCAATAAAAACTAAAACAAATAAAACTCCTCCCAGATATAAATTCTTTTTAGACATAAGAAATATTACAAATTACAAATTATCTACAAATACACAAATTAAAAAAATAATTTGTAAATTCATATTTTATTTGCAATTTTATTATTTATCAATATTCTCCTTAATAAATTTAATTAATTAATTCCTCTATTTTAGTTTCCCCCTGATTCGGTCTGATATATAATGTGCCCAACTTATAAACTAATTAAAAAAATTTCTAATTCTTTATTACTAAAATTTTTATATTTAATCATGTCTATAACGCTTTCAAGACCAATCAGAGTTCTATTTTTTATTATATGTTGTAATTCTTCATCTGATAATTTTCTTTTGAGTTTATTCTCAGAGAGCTGAATGATTTCATTTTTCATGTTTTGATATATTTGTTGCTCGTTCATATGTTTTAAAATAGTTTGACATTTCGCCTAATAAATTATATATAAACTTACATTATTTTTTATCCAACCCAACTTAAAAAAACCGCCACTACCTACAACTCATCCACAAACCTACTCCTCCTCCGCATATAGTATCTTACCATTCCAAAAGCTATAACGATAATTGTGATTCCGAAAACGTTTAGATAGCGCATTGACGCGCGACCACTGTCGCTTAATTCTTTGATCGGGCGGCTGGTAACGCCTTTGGAGCGGATGCCGATTAAATCCTCGTCAAAACTTAAAGTGTCAACCAAATTTTGAAAAAACGTTAAATTATCCGGCGTATTTCTGAGAAAATTATCACTTATAAAATCACTGTCGCCAACCACGATTAAGCGGCCGTAAATTTCTTTTTGCTCTTCCGCGTAATCATTCGCGTAAGCATTGGGAATATTGCCGTTGACTGCCGCTGCTAAAATATATTCTTGCGTGGCGCCTTTTGGTGTGTTAGCGGAATTCGGAGTAATGTCATAAGAATCTTTTATTGCCCATGCGCCTTTTGTGGTAAATGCCAAATTTTTTACATTTTCCTCGCTGATTTTTGAATTATCAATGCTGACGCTGCTAGCCCAAGGCATTATTACATTTTCAAGATTGGAAACCGCGCTATGTTCAGGATTAAATCCTTCATTGGTAATTTTCGGCCAAAAAGCGTAATTGCTTGAAAAAGTAAAAAATCCTTGTGAAAAAGACGCCATTCCGCTTCTTTTATCAGCAACTAAATTTTTATTTAAAGTTATTCCGTATTTTGCCAGCAGCTCATCCAGATTGGATTCATTATTGACGGCCTGCAAGCCGTCTCTTACAACCGCGCCATCCATTAAAACCAATAACGAGCCGCCTCTTACTAAAAACGCGTTAATTGCCTTTAATTGTTCTTCAATAAATTTCTCTTTTGGTCCGACAATAATTAAAGTGTCAATCGCTTCTGGAATACTTGGGTCTTCTTCAGTTAATTGAACAGGAACAACAGTATATAGCCCTGCCAATTCATCATGCGCGGCTTTAATATTATTTTCAAGGCTTGCCGCGCCATGTGTTGTTAAAAACCCGATTGTCGCAATTTCATCACTGACAACTTTTTTAATGGCTGTTGTTAATTGATATTCCAAATCGCTTGTATTTCTTTTAACCGCAGGAATAGATTCCGTGTTAGCTCCGAAACTGATGGCAATTCCCATATATCCGTTTACTAGTTGCCTTTTGTCTTTTTCATAAATTTCAAAAGTCAATTGCGGAATTCCAATCATCATCAATTCTCTCTGCATAGAATCGTCTCCTAACGGATCAATAAACTCAACCCTGATATTGCCGTTTGAAAACGCTTGATACTCTTCAAGAATATCAGCAACCTCCTGTCTTAAACTTATAAACTGGCTTGGAAGGCTTTCGCTGAAATACGCTTTGATATTAACAATATCATCCAAATTAGCAACAGTATTTTTGCTTGCCTTGGAAATAGAATAAACTTTTCCCTGAGTTAAGTCCCATCGGTAAAAAATTTGATAAGAAAAAATATTTACCACAATCAATATGCCAATCAGTAAAAAAACAGTGATGGAAAGATCTGATTTTTTAATTTTATATTTTTCGCTCATAAAAATATGAAATAAATTATTTATTTAAATTTTCTTTAACGATTTTAACTAGTTCCTCTTTATTTTGCAAGCCTTCTAAATGTAAAATTTCTTTTTCATCTTTATCCAGAAAAATAAAAGTCGGAATTTCTTTGACTTGATATTTGTCCAATAAATCAGGATTCTCGTCTGACTCAAAATATTCTGATTTTAGTTCGGGGATCTCTTTTTCAATTTCATCCCACATCGGATTCATAACCAAGCACTCCTTACACCAAACAGCCCCTATTTTTAATAATTTCATAGATTTTTTGTTATTTTTTAAAATTAATTCATTTTTCACTTCCACCCTCTCGCCTCAATAACTTTCGCGTTCATCCATAAAAATATAAAAATAAAAGAACAATAATATATTATATCTTTTGAATCAATTACTCCTTTGGCAATGTTGTAAAAATGGCTTCCAAGTCCGAAAAACTTTAAAATCGGAGCTAAAAATTTCGGCGCGCCCATTAAAACAAATTCCGCGCTTATCATAAAAGCCACAAATGATCCGACTAAAGCCAGAATAAAAGCAATAATCTGATTTTTGGTTAAACCGGAAATAAACAAGCCCAAAGCCAAATAAGACCCGCCCAAAAACAAAGCGCCAAGGTAGCTACCGACAACCGGCCCCCAATCAAGATTACCCAAAGCCGCCATGCTTATAGGAATGGTAAACGTCAAAAGCAAGGAAATAAACAAAAAACTTAAAGCCCCTAAAAATTTAGCCCATACAACTTGCCAGTCCGTTACTGGCAATGTTAATAAAAATTCAATCGTTCCTGACTTTTTTTCTTCAGACCACAAGCGCATTGTAATTGCCGGGGATAAAAATAAAAATATCCAAGGCAATAAATCAAAATATCCGCGCATTGACACCTGCCCGATTAAAAAGAAACTCTTAAAAAACAGCCAATTTCCAACCACTAAAAACACGCCTATAAAAATATAGGCTATCGGTGAATTAAAATAAGACATCAGCTCTTTTTTAAATAAACAATAAATTGTTTTTAAATATTCTTTATTCATAATATAATTTTACTTAGTTAATTCTTTAAACGCGTCTTCCAAGCTCATATCTTTTTTGGAAAATTCAAAAATACTCCAGTCTTTTTTCATTAAAGTCATTGATAAATATTCACGCAAATCAACGCCTGCTTTAGGCTCAATTTCATAACCGTAAATTCCTTCTGTTTCTTTGTCTTTAATACTTGCCTTTTCAATATTATCCATATTTTTCAAAGTTTTTAAAACTTCATCTCTCGGACCTTTAATTTTTACGTAAATCAATTCTTTTGATCCGGCTTTTTTGGCAAGTTCATCAGGCTTTCCTTCTACGACAATTTTGCCATTATTAATGATAATCACGCGATCACAGGTAGCGCTTACTTCGCCTAAAATATGCGTGGAAAAAATCACTGTTTTTTCTTTACCGATTTCTTTGATAAGATCGCGAATCTCTGTAATTTGATTAGGATCCAATCCTGTCGTGGGCTCGTCTAAAATTAAAATATCCGGTTCATGCATAATCGCTTGCGACAAACCGACTCTTTGGCGATAACCTTTTGACAGTTCTTCAATCGGTTTTCTTAAAACTTTTGACAAACCGCAGTTATCAACGACTTCTTTAATTCTGTCTTTTATATCATTTTTGTCAATTCCTCTTATTTCAGCGATAAATTTCAAATATTCATAAACCCGCATATCATCATACAAAGGCACTGTTTCCGGCAAATAACCGATTTTTTTTCTGGTTTCTATTGAATCTTTAACAACATCCATGCCGTCAACACTTACACTTCCCGAACTTGGCGGCCAAAAACCGGTAATAATCTTCATTGTGGTTGATTTTCCGGCTCCGTTCGGACCTAAAAACCCTAAAATTTCCCCTTTTTTAACTTCCAAACTAATATCATCCAAAACCAGCGTATTATTAAATTTTTTTGTTAAATGTTTAATTTCTATCATGTGTTTGTTGATTCTAAATAATAAAAAATAGCTACTAAGCAAATAATTTTAAACTGCCTTTGTATAAAATTATAATAGATTTTATATTTTTTTCAAGTGGTTGGGTGTGGATAATTGACGAAAAAAATTATCGCGTAATTGCTCTTGCATATTACAAATTTAATTCTTTTAACAATTGTTTTTGTTTTCTGTTTAGGCTATCCGGAACCTTAACTTTTACTTCCACGAAATGATCGCCGCGCCCGGAACTTCTAAGCCTGTGAATTCCTTTTCCGCGCAATTTAAATATTGTTGAGGATTGCGTGCCCGCGGGAACTTTCAATTTAACATTACCTTCAATCGTTTCCACATTAATTTTATCACCCATTGCCGCTTGCGCAAAATTTATAAACACGCTTGACCTAATGTCGTAATCGTCGCGCTGAAATTTATCGCTTTCTCTTACCTGAACTTTTATATACAAATCTCCGGCAACAGCTCCCTTTTCGCCTGCTTCGCCATGGCCGGAAACACGAATAGTTTCGTTATTGTCAATTCCAGCCGGAATTTTTATTTTAATTTTTGAACTATCTAATACTATGCCCTTGCCATGGCATTTTTTGCATTTTTGCGCGTAAGTTTTCCCCTCTCCTGAGCAAGTGTCGCATGCCGCCTGTACCTGCATATTTCCCAATATGGTTCTTTGTATTTTTGTTACGCGCCCTGTTCCGCCGCAAGTCTTGCAAGTTTCAATTTTTGTTCCGGGTTCGGCCAAGTTGCCGCCGCAATGATCGCAGACAACATGTTTTTGCAGACTTATTTCTTTTTCAACGCCAAAAACAGCTTCGCTAAATTCAATTGTCAGCGCAACTTGAATGTCGCTTCCTCTTTGGCGCCTTTTTGCTTTTGAGCCGGATGAAAAACCGAAAATATCGCCAATCCCTCCGAACATTTCGCCCAAATCGTCAAAATCCATTTTTACGCCGCCTCCTCCGCTTGAAAAACCGTTTGCAAAACCTGAAAAATCTCTAAAACCGTCAAAACCGCTAAAACCTCCGCCGGCCTGCGCCTGTTCAAAAGTTGAACCGAATTTATCGTATTGCGATTTTTTCTGAGAATTGCCCAAAACCTGATAAGCTTCGTTCACTTCTTTAAATTTCGCTTCATCGCCGCCGGATTTATCAGGATGATGCTTATGCGCTTTCTTGCGAAAAGCCTTTTTTATTTCATCTTGAGAAGCGTTTTTGTCTACGCCTAATATATTGTAATAGTCTTTGCTCATATTCAATTACGAATTATCAATTACGAATTACGAATTATTTTTATTCTTCATTGTTGTTTGTATTTTTCCTATAATTTTGCAAATTTCCTCACAATCATCTAGCTTCTTCAACATTTGCGCCTATTAAGGTTCCACTGCGTAAAATTTGTTTTGATAACACATATTCTCGCTTATTTTCAATTAAAAATTTATATAAATTTACTATGCGTAAAGCAAATTTATAGCTTTTCTGTTGAATAATATTTTCTTTCATATTTTAATTCGTAATTCGTAATTTTTAATTGACAATTGAATTTACCCCTTAAACCCAATCTCCTTATCATCTATACCGGCGGCTTCTTTAATTTCTCCGAATTGGGATTCGTATTTTTTTAAATTATCCTGCATTGCCGCAATCATTCTTTTATAATGCCCCGGAGTTGTGATGATTTTTCCGCCCACTCTTCCGCTCGCGCCTAAAACGTTTAAAAACATTAATTGAAATTCATCCCGATTATGATTAACTTGCATGGCGTTCGCGTATTCCGCCCCGGGAATATTATCGGCTATTTTTATTTCTTGTTTTCCCTGAGGATTTCCTGTAATTTTTTGTTGATTTTTAGAATTCATTTTTTTGTATTTTATTATTTAAATAAATTTACTAATTTAAATATCTCTTGTTTTTTTAACAAACGCTACCACACCTTTGTCATTCCCGACACACAAGCACGCGCAGGGTATTATATTAAATGATCGGGAATCTCTTTAAAAGCATTAAATCATTTTACTAAAATAATTAGTTGTTAACATAGAGTTTCTTTTTACACGCTCTGATATTTTTTTACGTTCGTTGTTTTTTACGAGATCTCCGATCATTTAATATAATTTCCCTGCGGGGCTGGGTGTGTCGGAGATGACAAAAAAGGGCGAATTTCAGGCAACATATAAAAACCCTATTTCCTAATTACCTAAACCCTAATATCCCAACACACTATTTTTTCTTCTCCTCAAATTCCCCTTCAACCGGTTCGTCTTTCTTTTTGTCATCATCTTTTTTTTCACCGCCGTCTGCCTGTCCTGCTTGTTTTGCCTGCTCAGCTCCGGGAATTCCGCCTTCTTGCTGTGATTGATACATTGCGGCGCCGATTTTTTGCGCGATTTGATTCATCTCTTCCATTTTTTTCTTAATATCTTCAATATCATCGGAATCTTTTACTTTTTTAAGATTTTCCAATTTTTCTTCCAATTCCTTTTTGTCTTCAGGCTTCATTTTCTCGCCGGATTCTTTTAATAATTTTTCCGTGGTAAACGCAACCGTATCAGCCTGATTTTTTATTTCAACCTGTTCTTTTTTCTTTTTATCGTCATCGGCATGCTCTTCGGCTTCTTTTTTCATTTTTTCAACTTCCGTCTCGCTTAAGCCGGAAGACGCGGTAATGGTAATTTTTTGCTCTTTGCCCGTGGCCTTATCTTTGGCGCTAACATTTAAAATGCCGTTAGCGTCAATATCAAAAGATACTTCCACCTGAGGAACTCCGCGCGGAGCCGGCGGCAGCCCGTCAAGCATGAATCTGCCTAAAGTTTTATTATCAGCCGCCATGCCGCGTTCGCCCTGCAAAATATGAATTTCCACGCTTGCCTGATTATCAGCCGCTGTTGAAAAAATCTGTGATCTATTGGTTGGGATAGTCGTATTGCGCTCAATCAACGGAGTGGCAACTCCTCCCAAGGTTTCAATTCCCAAAGAAAGCGGAGTAACATCCAAAAGCAAAACATCCTTTACATCACCCTGCATAACTCCGGCTTGAATGGTCGCGCCGACTGCTACTACTTCATCAGGATTAACTGTTAAATTCGGATCTTTGCCGAAAAATTCTTTTACTTTTTCCTGCACCAAAGGCATTCTGGTCATACCGCCGACTAATATTACTTCTTCAATTTCACTTGTTTTATAACCGGCATCTTTTAAAGCGTTTCTACATGGAGTTAAAGTTTTTTCAACTAAACTTCCAACCAATTCCTCAAATTTAGCGCGAGTTATTTTCATAACTAAATGCTTGGGACCGCTTGCGTCGGTAGTGATAAACGGCTGATTAATTTCGGTTTCCATTGTAGTTGACAATTCTATTTTTGCTTTTTCAGCGGCCTCTTTAATCCTTTGCAAGGCCAAGTTATCATTAGCCAAATCAAGGCCGGTATCTTTTTTAAATTCAGTAATAATCCATTTAATAATTACCTGGTCAAAATCTTCTCCGCCAAGATGCGTATCGCCGTTAGTGGCTTTTACTTCCACTGTATCCTCGGAAACATCCAATATTGAAATATCAAAAGTTCCACCGCCTAAATCATACACGGCGATTTGCTCTCCTTTTTTCTTTTCAAAACCGTAAGCCAAAGCCGCCGCGGTTGGTTCATTGATAATTCTTTTTACATCCAAGCCGGCAATTTTTCCGGCGTCTTTGGTCGCCTGTCTTTGCGCGTCATTAAAATAAGCCGGAACGGTTATAATCGCTTCGCTAATCTTTTCACCAAGCTTAGCTTCGGCATCAGCTTTTAATTTGGATAAAATCATAGCTGACACTTCCTCCGGAGAATAATCTTTTCCATTCATAGATACTTTAACGCCTCCATTGCTTTTAACAATTTTATAAGGCGCGGTATTAGCGTCTTTTTGAACTTCCTCGTCCTCAAACTTGCGGCCGATTAAACGTTTAACAGCAAAAACAGTATTTTCAGGATTCGTTACCGCTTGCCTTTTCGCGGTTTGGCCGACCAATCTTTCTTTGCCTTTTGAAATAGCCACGATTGACGGCGTAGTGCGGTTTCCTTCCGCGTTTTCTAAAATTTTCGGCTTCCCGCCTTCCATAATCGCCATGGCGCTATTAGTGGTGCCAAGGTCAATTCCTAAAATTTTTGACATAACATTTTGTTATATTTATAGCTTTATTCCAATGAAATAAAACTATAAATTAATTTAATTATCTTTTATTTTACTCCTACGAATTACGAATTTTACGAATATACGAATTCATATATTCGTAAAATTCGTAATTCATAGGAAATTATTTAACTTCGATGGTTTTTAACATCTCAGTAAATGCTTCAACATTCATCAAACCAAAATCAGTATTTACAAAAGCAACGCCTTTATACTCTTTGTTTTTCAAATTAAAAAGTCCGCCTAAATTTTCGCCGATATCAATAAAAGCTTCACCGGAATTTTTACTAAACTCATCTTGTTTGCTAAAACTTTTTTTATCCAAAAGCAATGCTTCGCCTCCGCGATAACCGACAATTTTTGCCGGCTGAATTTCAAAATCAGTACTTTCATCCATTCCGCCCAATTGATAATAATATTTATTATTTTTATCAACAAACCCGCGAGTATCAATAAAATCCATTATTGTTGAAGTGCTCGCGCGCTCATAATCCGCGCTTGCTCCGCCAAATATTAATTTATCATTCTTGGAAAATTTTCCAATAAATTTTGTTCCTGTTGCCGCTTCAATTATTTCAATCTTTACTTCCCCAAAAATTGCCGGGTATAAAAACGAGAAGCCCATTTCTTCGTTTACATAATTTTTCTTCGCGTCATCAAGCAATTTTGCTTTTTCTTCAAGCTCCTCTTTGTTTTTAAGAAGTTCCTCTTTTTCTTTTTCAGTACCTGCTAATTTTTCCTTTAAATTATCCAAACGTTTTTCAAATTCCTGCCGGGTTGAACGCGCGTCAGAACTGGCTTTTTCAACATCTTTATCGGCTCTATTGTTTTGCCAAACATAAATCACACCGCCTACAACCAATGCTGTTACAAAAATCGATATAATCGCAGTTAAAATACTATTTTTCTTTTCATTTTTTTCTTGCTTTTTTTCTGCCATGACTTTTTTTGCCGCTTTCTTCGGCGTTGCTTTTTTTCTAATAGCGTATTTTTTTCTGATTGGCTTTTTTTCCGGTTTTTCTTCTTGGTTATCGCCTGTCTCATTAACAGATATTTTCACGCCATCCATTTTTTTGCCCATAATTTTTTATTTGCTCCTACGAATTACGAATCTTACGAATATACAAATGCTATATTTAAACGTTAATTAAATATTCGTATATTCGTAAGATTCGTAATTCGTAGGAATATTTTCAGTATTATTTTTTAGCTGTCTTAATTTTTATTTTTTTCGGCTTAGTCTCGAGCGCCTTTGGAATTGTAATTTTCAAAACCCCGTCAACAGCGTCAGCGCCGGCTTCATCTCCTAAAACATGAGCAGGCAACGCCACGCTTCTGTAAAAACTGCCTCGCCTTATCTCTTTGCGGTAATAATTTTTATCTTCCACTTCGCTTTTTTTCTCGCTTTCACCTTTAATTGAAAGCACGTCATTTTCAATTGAAACATTAACTTTTTCAGGATCTATGCCGGCTAATTGGGTTTCCACTATTACATTATCCTTATCTTCATAAACATCAATCGCAGGCGTAAAACCGGCGTGTCCACTGCTTAGCGCAGGCCAGTCTGATAACATTTTGTCCATATCCTCAAACGGCTCAAGGAATGGAGTCCATTTAATAATTGCCATACTTTTACTGTCTTGGCCAGGAATGGCATCTTACTGATGCCTCTTGCTCTAACCAAGAACTTAGTTAATTATATATAATTTTAATTGACTGTCACCTTTGCAGGAATAATAACTTTACCGCTCAACTTATATCCCGCTTTTACTTCTTTTTTAACTTTTTCGCCTTTTCCCTCAACCGCCTCCATAGCGCTAGGGTCAAATTTCTCGCCATTGGTTTTTATTTCCTCAACCCCTAAATTACTTAAAGCGTCCTTAAACTGTTTAACAACATATTTAATTCCTTCGGCCCAGCCCTTGCCTTGCGCCTCTTCATCTATATGGGACAATGAAATTTTTAAATTATCATAAACCGGTAAAATTTCATGCAATAATCTTTCATTCGCGTATTTAATAAACTCTTGTTTTTCAACGGCTGTTCTCTTTAATAAATTCTGATAATCCGCCAAGGCGCGCTTGTATTTATTATTTAAATCTTCACATTTTTCTTTGTCTGACAATTTTTTAACTTTTTTTGATTTTATTTTCGCATGCTTAATTTTTTTTTCTCCCATATATTTAAATCGTTTTTAATTTATTATACACAAAGTTTATTAAAATAAAATTATATTTAAATAAGTTTTAATTTATTATA
>JAYEHJ010000053.1:0-15215 GCA_034659435.1 Patescibacteria group bacterium
TTCAAAATTTGTAATTCAAAATTAATTATAATTATTTCATATTTTTCTTCTTACCCATCTTAATATTTTATATAAATTATACTTGCAAGAATTAAAGACCAAATCATAAGTCCCGAAATAATTAATTTCCTCTCCGCCAAAGCCTTTTTTAAAACGGGTAATGCCCGACCATTTTTGTTTGTCTATTCCATTAAAATCATAATATTTAAAATTATATTCTTTTGCCAATTTAATAGAATGCCATTGCAGCGCGTAAGGCGCCATTAAATTTCTATTTTCATTTGAAGAAGCGCCATGAACATAAGCGGACAAACGCCCGAAAAAAGAAACTATATTCGCGCATAACATTTTATTTTTATAAAAAACGGCAATTAATTTTATAAATTTTTTATCAAATTTCAACATTTTATAATAATAACTTTTATTATGCAAACGAAAACCATCTCGTTTTTCCGTTTGCGCCATTAATTTCCAAAACTCTTCAAAATATTTATCAACATCTTTAATAACTTTAATTTCCACGCCTTTTCTAGCGGCCAACCTGATATTATATCTGGTTTTCTGATGCATTTGCTTTAATAATTCATCTTCTGATTTAAAAATATCTAATATCAAAGTCTTACTCGGCTGAACGTCAATAGTTTTAACAATTCGTAATTTGCTTGTACTCGCTTGACGGGTGTAATTTGTAATTTGCTTGTACTCGCTTGACGGGTGTAATTGATTTACCGGATCAAAACGTAAAAAAATACATTTTTCTTTTTTCGCGATTTTCTTAACCTCTTTAAATAAAAATTCGCCAACCCGAGGCTTGTCCGCCTTGGGCGGATAATTCAAAATTGACCCTCGCGGCGCGTAAAAATAATTTACTCCAAACGGCAAACTTTTTTTTATAAGCGATATCGCGAATAATAATTTTCCATCATCTTTAACGCCCAAACGCAAAACCTTATTGCCGGCATTTTTCTGAAACTCCCCCCACTCCCAAGACTGCAAAAATTGGCTATGTTTTTGTTGTTTTATAAAATTATTGTATTTATTTTTATCTTTTATCTCAATTATATTCATTTTTAATACTTAACTACTAATCGCCCTTAGCGCCGCTTTTATTCTCTCGCCGCTGTCTTTAACGTCGGAATCAACTTGGCGAAGCGCGTCGCGCGCCTGCATCATTGAATACCCTAGAGCCATTAAAGCGTCAATTTCTTCTCCTGAAGCAATCGTTCCTTTGTTTGCCGCGCTTTGCGCGCCATTCGCTACGCGCTCCACCTTATCCCGCAAATCCAAAACAACTCGCTCGGCGGTCTTTTTCCCGATGCCGGAAACTTTTGTTAAAAGTGAAGAGTCTCCGCGCGAAATTGAATCTTTTATATCTTCCGTGCTCGCGATTCCCAAGACTCCCAAAGCCGATTTCGGGCCGATGCCGGAAATGGAAAGCAAAAGTTCAAACATTTCCAGTTGATCCGGTGTATTAAAACCAAACAGACTAAGCGAATCTTCGCGAACATTCTGATATATATAAAATTCCGCTTCTTGACCGATATCCGTTTCCATATAAACCGCTTCATTCACAAAAACTCTATAGCCGACATCGCGAACATCAAGAATTATATATCCTTGACCTTTATTTTTAATTTTTCCTCTTAAAAATGAAATCATACATGTTGCTTTATAAACGAATTATCTAGCTACAACCTCCTCCTAACAACACTATATTCAGGAACTTCGCCATCCACTTCCATAATAACAACTCGCCCCTGCCCGCCATGCGCTTCTTTTATTTCCTCGCCTGTTTCGGCATCAAGCATCTTTTCCACCGTCATACTTATTATATCATATTTTGGAATTACTATCTCAATCTTATCCCCTAATTTTATACAATTATGCACCTTAATAAATACTGCCTTTTCTTCTTTATAATTTGTAATTTGCTTGTACTCGCTTGACGGATGTAATTCGTAATTTTTAATTGAAGAAACAACCTGCCCGCAAAACTCCCAGCCGCTTGTTTCATGGGAATTGCCTAAATTCTGATCAGCTTTTTCTCCCAACAAAAATCCCGTAGTATATCCGCGGTGAACAAGTTTTGTGTACAGCTCATCATAAAAATAATCAATTTTCTTTTGAGTTATGAGTTGCGAGTTATGAGTTGTGAGTTTCAAGTTATAAATTATGTGCGAATATATTCCGGCAACAACCGCTTGATAATAAGCGCTTTTCGCTCTTCCCTCAATTTTAAAGCTGCTTATTCCCGCATCCGCTAATTCACGCAAATGCTTAATCAAGCACAAATCCTTGGAATTCAGAATATAAGACCCATGCTCTTCTTCAATTACTTCAAAAACATCTTTTTCATGATTCTCGGCAAAAATATCAATACTGTTCTCCAGTTTTTTCTTGTTGCGCGCGACACTATATTTCCACCGGCACGGCTGAACGCAATCTCCTAGGTTGGCGCTTTTATCCAAATAATATTTAGACAAAAAACATCTGCCTGAATAAGCCATGCACATTGCTCCGTGAACAAAATATTCTAATTCCAATTTTGACACCCTCTTGTGAATTTCTTTAATCTCATTAAGCGTTACTTCGCGTCCGAGAATTATTCTATTAACGCCCTGTTCAAACCAAAACTTAGCCGATTGCCAATTAGTACAATTTGCCTGTGTTGAAAGATGAATAACACACTCCGGCCAAATATTTTTTACTATTCTTAAAATACCGGGATCAGATATTATTAAAGCGTCTGTCTTAATTCTTTTAAGTTCTTTAATATATTTTGGCAACTTATTAATATGATAATTATGCGCGAAAATATTTACTGTAATATATATTTTTTTATTGCGTTCATGGCAATACTCTGCTGCCTCTTTAATTTTTTCCAAATCAAAATCATTTACGCGGACACGCAAAGAAAAATCAGGAATTCCGGCATAAACAGCATCAGCTCCAAAAGCCAAAGCGGTTTTCATTTTTTCCAAACTACCGGCAGGAGCAAGCAGTTCTAATGATTTATTTTTTTCTTTTTTTATCATAATATAAATATAACCGATAAAAAACAAAAAATCAACTAAAAAATCAGCCTAAACAGGCTGATTTTTATCAATAAATATACTTAAATACTAATTTTTCCCCATTATTTTCTTAATCTTGCCAATAATTTCTTCGGTGGTAAAATGAGCCTTTACCAAATAATCATCAGCGCCCATATCCATAGCCTTTTTAATATCATCGTCTTGTCCTAAATTGGAAAGCATAATTACCGGCACCTTTGAAATCGCTTTATCTGAATTTGATCTAATTTCATTTAATATTTGAAAACCGTCAATTGCCGGTAAAATTATATCCAATAAAACTATATCAGGCTTTATTTGCTTTACCCCTTCAATCGCCTGCCCGCCATCAATCGCTTCATAAACAGTATAGCCCTCTTTAGTTAATTTTTTGCCGCAAATTTCGCGCAAAAAAACGTCATCTTCAACTAACAGCACTTTTACTCCCAGCTTTCTTGCCTTAGAATCTTCTCTCGGAATTAAAACTCCCGTGTCAGAACTGTCAATCGCCGGCTTGCCGCCATTTTTAACACAGGTTCTTATTTTTTTTAGGACATCCAGCGGGCTGAATTCGGTTTTAATTAAATGGTCAACCGCTCCCAATTTTTTCGTTTTTTCAATTTCTACCGGCTGGCCGGAATTTGATATTATAATTACGGGAATCTTAATATCATTTTCTTTCATTTTTTCCAAAACCTCATAGCCATCCATCTTTGGCATAACAATGTCCAATAAAATTATATCCGGCTTCCATTCAAGCGCCTTTTCATAGCCTGCCTCGCCATCATAAGAAAACTCAACCTCAAAGCCTTCTTTTTTTAATTTAACGCTTAACAAATCAACAAGCGAATGTTCGTCTTCAATAATAAGAATTTTTATTTTTTTCGCGGAATCATTTTTCATATTTTTGATTTTAAAATTTTAATATAAATAAGCTATTTTATTTCTTCTTGTTTGAGTGGAATTGTAAAAACGAATTCCGTGCCCATTCCCTCTTTGCTGTCAAAAGTAATCTCGCCGCCATGCTTTCTTATTACATTTTTCACGATAAACAATCCCAGTCCCGAACCTTCGGTCTGCATGCGCATAACATTATCCGCGCGAAAAAATTTAGAAAATAATTTTTCCTGATCTTTTTCAGGGATGCCGACTCCGTTATCTTTTATCCTAACCTTTAAAAATTCATCCCCCAATTCCAAGCTAACTTCAATTTTACCAAATTCCGGAGTGTATTTAACAGCGTTCTCCAACAAATTCTGCAAAACCAAATTCATCTTGCTTTTATCAAAATATATTTTAGGCAGTTTCTCGGGCTTATTTAAAATATATTTAATATGCCTTGACTCAATTTGATTCTCCAGGCTTTCAACCGCGATATTTAAAGTTTCCTCAAAATCTTCTTTCGTAAATTCATAGCCAAAGCGCCCCTCTTCAATCCTTGATACGTTAAGCATGTCGTTTACCAGGCTGATTATCCGTTCATTGCTTTGATAGCCTTTAAATAATATTTTTTCCTGCTCTTTGTTCAATTTACCCGCGTCTCCGTCTAAAACCATTCTAATAATCCATTTTACGGCAGACAAAGGCGTTCTTAATTGATGAGCCGCTATTGAAATAAAATCTGATTTCAGCTTATCAATCATTTTTTCCCTAGTCAAGTTATAAAAAATTTTCATAACTCCCAAATATTCATTTTTATTATCAGCTACTTCCGCGGTAATTACCTTAAAGGTTAATTCTTGATTGGCAAAATTTATTGACACCTCTTCTTCGTTTGCCAGGTTTTTTTGATATTTAACTTTTTTTATTGTAAATTTCTGCTTAATAACGATTTTAAAATTTTCCATTGAATAATTATTTTTCTCGGAAATTTTTTTGCCTAAATCGCTTTCAATAAAGCCGAAAAACTGCTTGGCTGCGGGATTAATTAAATTCAATTTATTTTCTTTATCAATAACGATAATCGGATCAACAAAATTCGCTATTATGGCGGATGTTTTATCTCTTTCTTTATTTGCTTGTTTTCTGGCCGCCTGCAAATCGCTAAAAGCCCTGAACAAAGATTTTTCCGAGTTTTCCAATTGCTTGATTTTTTGATTAAGCTGATTATTGATTTTTCCCAATAAAAGATCGTGTTTTGCAAGAATTTTCGCGCCTTGATCAATTTTTTCCGCCTGTTTCTCTCCCTGCTCTTTTTCATAAATTAATTTTTCAGTCTGAGCCAATAATCTTTGCTCGCGCTTTAATAATAATCCAGAGCCATAGCCTGACACTACGGCTATTACCAAATAAAAATTTGAAGTAATTAAAATTTTTATCATCTCAAGACCGCCCGCGCGCAATTCCATCATTTCAAAAATAGACAAGTTTTTATTTTTAAAAAAGAAATAAAAAATTTCATTAAAATAATCAATCACAAACGAACCGTTTACCAAAGCGGCTGAAATTATCGCCGTAAATAGCGCGCCTCTTATGCCAAAAATTATTGAAGCCGATATAATCGGTAGAAAATAAAAAACACTCGCCACCGGCTTATCACCTATTAGATATAAAATAATGGTAAAAATAATTAATTCAATCGCAATCTGCCAAATACTCAACAATTTTAATTTCCGCTTTGAACCGGACTTCTTAATTTCGCTTAGGCAATGATAAAAATAAGCGTTTACAACTAAAAAGAACAAAAGCGTTAAGCCGATTAAAAAAAACGAAGACTTAGCGGAAAATAAGCTTATCAAAGAATTTCCCAGCATGCCTATCAAAAAAACCGCGACCATATAAAACCAACGGGTGGCTATTATCCACTCGTTTATTTCCAATTTGCGATTATAATTGTAATCCATGCCTATATTATACAATATTTTAACAAAAAATAAAATTATTTTTTACATCTAAAAAATATTCGCCATATCATCCTTGCCTTTTCGTTTTTTATCTTTTCTTTTTTCTTTGTAGCGTTTAATGGATCTGACAAGATGATCTTTTACTTTGTCAATCGCTTTATAAAGATCTTTTTCGGTCTTTTCAACCCTAATTAACTCGCCAGGGACGCTTAGATTAACTTCCGCGCGGAATATTTCTCCTTTTTGCTGGCTATTCACATCCATTGCCACTTCCACGTCGCAATTTATAGCCGTTACAGAGCCTAAATATTTTTCCAACATATCCATTTTTTCTTGAATATAACCCCTAATCGCGCTGTTTAATTCAATTTTAGTCGCTTTAATGTTTATTCGCATAGCTTTAAATGATTAATTGTTAATAATATAAAGTAGTCCTCATTTTATTTAAAAAATAATTTAGATGCTCTTAATGAGATTCCCGATCATTTAATATAATTCCCTGCGGGGCAAAGGTGTGTCGGGAATGACAAAAAAAGGGCAAAGGTGTGTCGGGAATGACAAAAAAAGGGCAAAGGTGTGTCGGGAATGACAGAGAAAAAAGATGGTTGTGTCAAAAAATGGCAGAAAATATAATAATTGGAAACTCATTACTAAAAAAGCCTTGCGATATCTTTGTAGGTAATCAATACAATCAAAATCATTAATAATATAAAACCGATGTAATGAATAGCGCCTTCCAGTTCTTTTTTTACCGGACGGCCGATAATTTTTTCCAAAAAAATAAACAATATTCTGCCGCCGTCCAAAGCAGGAAATGGCAAAATATTAATTATTGCCAAATTAATAGAAAGCAAAGCGGCAAAATTAATTAAATACGGCAACCCCATGCGGGCGGCATCGCCTGTAATTTGCGCGATTCGCACAGGACCGCCAAGTTCCACGCTTAAACCCTGTCCCGTAATTAAACCCTTGATAAGTTCGTAAAACGCGATAATTATATACCAAGTTAAAAATAAAGTTGTTTTAATTCCGTTCCAAATCGCCTGAAAAAAAGAATATTTGACAATTCCGACATCAACTATGCCGATTCCTATTCCCGCTTGATTCGTATCTTTCCTTATTTCCGGAATTAACGAAAAATCAAGCTCTTCTTGTCCGCGCTTAATATTATAAACTATTTCATTATTAACATTATCATCCGCGTAATTCTGCAATTCCTCGCTGTCGCGCAAATTATTGTTATCAATTCCCAAAATTATATCATTCGCTTCAATGCCAGCTTCCGCGGCAATAGAGCCTGGCAGCACTTCAACTATCTGTATCTTGCGGTCTGTAATTTTCGCGGCATCATCCGCTTCATCAATAGTCTGCGGCAAACCAATCATTAAGCCAAAAGAAATTAAAACCGCGGCTAAAACAACATTCATTGAAACTCCTGATACAAGTATTAAAAATCTTTGCCAAGCGGGCTTATTGTGAAAATGGTTAGGATCGTCAGTCGCGGCATCATCTTCGCCCAAAGCGACAAAACCGCCCAAAGGCAGCCAATTAATTGAATAAATCGTATCGCTCGCGTCTGTAACTTCTTTGCTGCCATGTGTTTTTTTCCATTTTCCATCTTTATCTTTATAAATTCCAAACGCGCGCGGCGGCATGCCAAAACCGAATTCTTTCGGCTTTAAGCCAAAACGCCTTGCCACCCAAAAATGCCCCATCTCATGCGCGAACACCAAAAGGGATAACACCGCTATAAAAATAATAATTGTTATAAACATAAAAAATATTTCAGATTTATGATTTTATTAAATTAATCAAATTGTCATTATATCTTGCTCTTTTTTATCTTTAATTTCTTTTAAATTTTCATTTTGTTTAGCGATTTCTTCATCCAATTCTTTAATAAAAAGAAATTTTTCATCTTCCGTAATCTCTTTGTCTTTTTCCGCCTGTTCAATCACGCCCTTAATATCATCGCGGATATGGCGGATTGCGATGCGAGCCGCTTCATGCTTTTCGCTTAATTTTTTCACCATTTCCCTGCGGCTTTCTTCAGTCATTTTAGGCACCGTCAGCCTAAGCCGGCTGCCCTCATTAACTATTGCAACCCCCAAATTCGCGTCAGCAATCGCTTTCTCAATATCTTTTATCACATTCTTATCCCAAGGAGCGATTATAATGCTTTGTCCGTCCGGCACGGTAATTGAGGCCACGCCGTTTAAGGGAGTTTTTACTCCGTAAGCTCTTACCTGAACGCCGTCAAGAATACCCGGATTAGCGCGTCCGGTCCGCAGTCCGCTAATCTCTTTTTTAAAAAAATCAATCGCTTTAATAAATTCTTCTTGTTTTGGCTGGATGTATTGGTTCATAAAATTTAAAAATTATAAATTATAAAATTTTATTATTTTACCTGCCGCCAAACTCCCAAATAAATTATTCTTGGGTCAACGGGGTCAACTATTAATTTTTTTCCGGTTCTGGTGGTGTTGATCTTGCTTGGGATCCAGTTTTCTCCGCCGTCAATTGAGCGATAAAAAGTGTTTCCGGAAATGTAATAAATTTCTTGCGCGTTTTGCGGATTTACCGCGACTGATTCAACTGCCGCGTTTTTTTCCGGCGGAATCAATTCAATCTGACTCCAAGTGCCGCCGCTGTCATTTGATCGCAAAATTCCTTTTTGCGTGGCAATAAATATTAGCTTCGGATTTTCCTTAAATAACAAAATCTCCCTGACAATTGACTCCAGTTTAAATTCCTTTAAAGCTTCATCAAACCGCTCCCATGAAAATCCGCTATCAATGGATTTATAAATAGCGCTGCCATCTATAATAGCATACATTACGCGGCTGTCTGCAGGATCCATTTCCAGCTTGGTTATTTTCTTCTTAAAGCGATAAATTGTCTGCCAGCTATCGCCTTGATCAACGCTTTTAATCAAATCTCCTCGCGATACGGTTATAAAAATATTGTTGCCGTCAAAATGATCAATCAAAACAGCATCCACCAAGGCTAACGCTTGATTGTCAACATAAACCCGCTCCCACGCGCGCGAACAATCAGTTGTTCTAAACACCCTGTTTGTGCCGGCGGCAAAAATATTGCATTTATCATTCTTGTCAATATCAATCGCTCTTACCGTAATATTGCCTAGTCCTGCCGCTTGGCTCCAATTATTTCCTCCGTCATAAGTATAGAAAAGCCCGTTGCCGACAGCGCCGTAATAAATAGCATTATGATCATTCGGGTCAATCTCCAAAACCGAATAATTCCCGCTTGCCAAAGTTCGCGGCTTGCCGGTATTAGTTGGGATTAAATTTTTCTGCGACCAAGTCTGCCCTTTATTAACTGTTTTAAAAACCCCGCCGTCTATCGCGGAAATATCATTTTGCTTTTTTCCGGATATATTAACACAGCCGGAAAAAACCAACACCATAATAATTAACAAAAAATAAAATAAAATATTTTTTTTAAGCATATTCTTAACTTCAAATATTAATAAACCGCCTCGCCGCAGCCTCCCGAAAGGGGACTGTGGCGGAAAGCAAGCAAACCGTTAAAATCGCTACAGTCCCCTTTCGGGAAACTGCGGCGAGGCGGAATATTTAAAACATCAAAGCGGCTTCTTCCAAAGCTAATTTCGGATTTACATTAGCGGCGATATTTTCTTCCGCGCGTTTTATGGCTTTTGCCAAGCGTAAAATATCAAAAACAGATACGCGCGCCTTCAGGGCTTTAAGCTTATCAAATTTAATATAATTTTGGATTAAATTATTAAAGCTATATTCCAAAAGCAGATAATCCCTTAAAACGCCCTGCCATGCCTGCAGAATTCTCTTTGCCAATTTTACTGATTCTTGATTGCTTAGCTTAGGCGCGAACAAATTATTAATTCCCAAAAAACGCTCGTTAATATTTTGCTCTTTAAAATCAATAAACGTCTCAATTTGCTGTTTATAAAAATCATAAGTCTCGCTGTTTTCCAAAAATTTAACTGCCAAAGCCGGCCTGCCCAAACAAACGCGAGACAGCTCTTTTGCCTGCTCTCTTCCGACTTTGCGCGCTTTAACAAGATAATCATAAAGCGCTTCAATGCTAAGCGGATTAAAGCGCAAAATTTGGCTGCGCGATATAATAGTAGCCGGCAAATTATCCAAGTCATCCGCGATTAAAATAATCACAACTTTTCTCTTAGGCTCCTCCAGAATTTTTAAGAGCGCGTTAGCCGCGGACAAGCTTAAGCTGTCCGCGTGCTTAATAATCCCAATCTTATAACCGCCCATAAAAGAGCTCAAGCTTAAAGAATATATAAATTCCCTGACTTGCTCAATTGAAATATTTTTTTTATCTTTAGCTTTTTTAATAATATGAAAATCGCCATGTATTTCACTAATCTCCGTTTGCCCCAAATTATCCTGATTAGCGCCCTTAAGCCGGCGGCAAGACGAACATTGTCCGCATGGAAGCTTTTTATCAGAGCTTTCAGCCTTGCATAGCAAAATTTTAGCAAAACTTTTAGCTAAAGTTGTTTTGCCTAAATTATCAGGTCCGCTAAAAATATAAGTGCCTGAAACGCGCTTATTGTTAACGCATTTCCCTAAATATTCGGTTATATGCCGATTGCCGGCAAGAGGCCAATCAAATGTAAAATCAGTATTATTCATCTGATTTTATTATATCATTGATATTTTGGTTTTGCAAGTGAAAAATGTTGAATTTTCCCTAAAAATCTGCTAAGTTTAAAATATGAACAATAAATTAAAAAAAATCATTCTTTTGCTCGGCGATATCATTATTCTTTATGCCGCGCTATATTTAGCATTGCATATTCGCGCGCTCGGGACAATTACGACCGTTGATTGGGGAAATCACTTGCTGCCTTTTACAACTGTTTTTATCTTTTGGCTGCTTATTTTCTATATTTCCGATTTGTACAATCTGCACTTAGCTGTTAACAACGCCAAATTTTTTCAAATTAGCGTCCGTTCAATCAGCATTGCGGGGCTTTTAAGCGCGGTATATTTTTATATTAACCCCGCGATAGCAATCGCTCCGAAAACAAATCTGATAATTCATTTTTTTGTTTTTCTTGTTTTATTTTTTCTTTGGCGCAGAATATTTAATTGGCTTTTAGTTTCACGCCTTACAAAAGAAAAAATCGCGTTTATCGGATGCAACAATGAAGTAAAAGAACTTATACATTACCTTAACAAAAAACCGCATCTCGGGCTTAAGGTCGCTTTAATCGTAGGCGATAATTTAATTGATAAAATTCACGGCATCGCAACTACCAACGATACAAAAAAGCTGAACAAAATTATTGCTCGGCAAAAAATATCAACTATTATATTGGCATCAGACCCGCATCAATCCGGCGAACTGAGAAATTCTTTGTTTGCCTGCCTTCCTCTTAATATAAACATAATCAGCTTGCCTAATTTTTACGAAACCATCACAGGAAAAATTCCCATTGAAGCCATAAATCAAATGTGGTTTTTGGAAAATCTCAACATTGGCAAAAAAAAATGGTTTAATATTATTAAAAGGCTTTATGATATTATATTAGCCTTAATTTTTTTAATTATCAGCCTGCCTTTCTGGATTATCATCGCGATGATAATTAAAATTGAAAGCAAAGGAAATGTTTTTTTTCTTAGTGAGCGGCTTGGGAAAAATAATAAAACTTTTAATTTAATCAAATTCCGTTCTATGCGCCAAGAAAACAATGACGGCCGCATTACTGAACAAAACGATCCGCGGATTACAAAATTCGGAAAATTTACACGCCGTACCAGAATTGACGAACTGCCGCAGCTGATAAATATTCTTAAAGGCGAAATGAGTTTTATCGGACTGCGCCCGGAGCGTCCGGAATTGATTGCCGGCTTAAAAGAAAAAATCCCTTTTTATCAGGAAAGGCTTCTTGTTAAGCCCGGACTTTCCGGATGGGCGCAAGTCAATGAATATCATTCCCCGAGCCTAGAAGACACTTTAAAAAAAATACAATACGACCTCTATTATATAAAAAACCGCTCCCTTTATCTTGATTTTGCGATTTTTCTAAAAACAATCGCTACGGTTTTTCGGCAGATGGGGAGGTGATTCAATTATCAATTTTCAATTACGAATTATGAATTTAAAAATTGATTAATTAACCATCTTCCACGCCTGCCGGCAAAACTGTACGACTTGTATTTTTTGATTATGCAATAATTCTTTAGCTTTTTCAAATTTCTTTTTGGCTATTTTTAATCTTTTATCGTCTTTTTTTGAATTCACATCTGCCGCGAAATCATTTATCGCAATTCGCGTTAAAATTATATCCGATTGCAAAAGATTGTCTAAAACATTCTCAAAAATAATTCTAACGTCATCCGACAGCTTAAATTTATCTTCAATAAATTCCGGAATATATTTTTTATTATTAAACACTCTACCCAGTCCTAAAAATAATCTTAATTTTTGTATTGTTATTAAATCAGCTTTAAAAACCTTATCTCCTTTTTTTTGATTTAAATAATAATCATCGTCCCACCAATCTTGATTCATACTCTTATCAACCAAGCTAATTAAAAAATCAATTCTTTCGTCTGTTTGTTCTTCTTGTAATTTTTGCAAATTTAAAATTATCTTTTCTCTCAAATAGTAAGGACTAAGCGAATAAATTTCCATACCAAATTTTTTATCAAGGATCTCGTCTCCGTTCTCATAAACTTTCATAATCACTCCGCTAATATCCGACAAGTTCTCCCAATCAACATAAAATTGATAAGTCGTTGAAGCATTAATCGGCATATTGAATATATTTACTTCTTTTATAATTTTATCATCGACGCGATAAACAATTTTCAAACTAAAATCATCTTCGCCTGAACCGTAAATATCCTCCAAACCTTGCACGCGATAAATAAAATCTTTATTCGCTAAATCTTCGCCATCATAAATCAATACTCGTTCGCGCGCTTCATCGCTTAAAGAATAATCAATTTCTTCAATTGATTCATGATTAACGACTCCTGTGCCGCTGCCGGTTTTTGTATCAATAATAACCAATTCCGCCGGAGAAAAAAGTTTGGCAATAATAGAATATTTAAGTTTTTCCAATGACAAAATTTCTCCGGAATTTTGATTAAAATCATTCATCACTTCCAAATTGCCAATATCTTTAGTTTTAATTAATTCATCCCAATCCACTTTAAATTGGTAGCGATTACTATTTTCAAAAGATATATTTTTTGCGTTTATTTCAGCCGACTTATTTTCTAAATGAAAATGAACAAATTGCCTGTTCCAAATACTGCCAATGCGATACCCAAAATCATTTTCATAATCAACGTCATCCAACCCCACACCTTCTACGCGAGTATTTAAATCAAAACTCTTATCATTAAAATCTTTTTGCAATACCTGCAATTTTATAGAATTTTCATCCAGCCCGTACATAAATAATCTTTTTGAGCTTGAAGCAGTAAAAAAAGGAACAGACAATCCATTCATATCTCCAATCTTAATATATTTTAAATCATCATTTGGATCATATAAACGAAATTCATGATCGCTTTCCGCGTCTAATTGGCTGATTAATTTAATATATTCTTTAGTGCCGAAAGCGTCCCGCGGATTAACCGCGCCGTTCTCAACATCCACTAAACGACAGCCATGACTAATGGAACCGTCATGTGTGGCGCTTTGGGTTTGAATAAATAAAGGATAAGTTCCCGAAGCGCTATTAATATCCGAATACATTTTATTATTCACATCATAAATTTCAGCTCTATGGGTATGCCCTGCCAAAACCAATTGCAAATTAGAACCTTCGCCCCAACTGACAAATTCATCATGGTTATTAGCAAAAGACGCATCTTCTAACGCACTTTGCGAATAATACGGATTAGAGTAAGTATCATAAGCTCCCGTAAACACAGGATGATGCATAAATACAACTTTTGGAGTTTCTGAATCCAAATCTTCCAAGACCGACATCTGATCATCTGTTAATCCGTCCCCCTCTATGCCTTTATCGCAGCATAAATCCTTAAGTTCATAATCCGGCATATAATCCGCGCCGGTATCAAGCCCGATAAATTGTACTCCTTTGTGCGTAAAATATAAATCTGTTTGATCATTGATAAACTGCTTATACTTTTCAAGTTCGTCGCCGCATGGTTCTGTTGACTCAGGATCGCAAAAAAAACTACCAGTATACCATTTATAGCGATCATGATTTCCAGGTACAGTATATACCGGAATATTTGTTTGCGCCGTAAAACTATTAATTATTGACTGATAATCTTTTAGCCAGCGAGTTTTTGCATATTCAACTGCATCTCCGCTCATCAAAACAAAATCCGGTTTTTCCGCTAACTGCCCAATTTCATATAAACCATCAGTAAAACGCGGATAAGACAATTTTTCATACCATATATGCCCCGGAATCCAGCTGCTTCCGATATGCGGATCGGTCATATGAACAAAAGAAAAATTTTCTGGTTGAGACGGTGAATTAAATTGATTATATAATTCTTCTATTTCTTCTTCAGATAAAACCCTGTTGTAAATTCGGACTTCGTCTATGGAGCCGTCGAAGTAATAATCCTGATATCCATAATCATAACCGCCAATTTGAAAAGTTACATTTGAATTATATAAATTATTTGGCGCTCCACTTGCATTTCCAATATTCAGCCCATTAACAAAAAAACTTACCTTCCCATCACAAGAATCATAAACCCAAATAAAATGATACCAAGTGCTAGTTGCTATTAAACATGGGGAGCATGAAAGTAAATCAGCAGTATTACTAGAACCCCCTCCAGACAATATCGCTTGCAAACTATAATCATCATCGTTATTATATAAAGAATAAAAATATGATCTTTGTCCTCCTTCATTGAATTTAGCTACGATAACATATTTATCACCTTTTTTAGGAAACGACTCAAAATTAACCCAAGCTGACACACTCATATCGCCAGCAACATCAAGTCCGTTATAATTATCATCCGATATATACAAATGGCTTGAATTTGCATTTTCAAAATCAAAAGCAGTATCATCTATACCAGACACACCTTTGGTACTTATTACATTATTATTAATTAAATCATTGCCCCTTCCTGAATAATCTATAGTTGCTCCATTATCAAGCTTCCAGTAGCCAACTAATCCATTTCTCAAATCAGACGCGGAAACATAATCAACATTCAATCCCAAAAAAAATAAAAAAATACCTAAAATAGGTATCAACAAAAACTTAGATGCTTTTAGCATAGATTTTTAAAAATAATAATTGCTCCAAAAAAAACAATCATTATCCCTCCTTAAT
>JAYEHJ010000054.1:0-2972 GCA_034659435.1 Patescibacteria group bacterium
GCGGCTAACGCCACCATTGCTTTTTCTTGCGGACTAAAAGTCCTTAATTGTTTTGTCATAGATTTTCATTTTATCATTCCCTCTCATTTTTGTAAATTTCGTGTCTAGTTTTATCCTACCATTATAATATTCTCATAAAAGTTATCTTGCCATTAGCGAGGAATTTGCTCATAGAGTGGATAGGGATTTATTAAAAGAACATAATATTGGTTTGATAATTGTTTCACCTGAAAAAATAGATTTTTCAATAAAAATCATAAATGAAGAACCCTCAAATACTGTAGCTCATGCTTATTTATCGGAAAAGATGGCTAGTACAATGTTTGCATAAAAATAAGGAGTTTTGAAAAAATGGAATTCACCCCTTTAATTCCCCTCTTCCATTTTTTCAAAACGAAAAATCAAATTTTCTTTTCTGTTAAAAAAGATACGAGCGATTAATACGAGATAAAAATAAATCCTTAGCTCCCAATTGTCTTCACCATATAACCCCTGTCCAAACGATAACCAAGCTTGCGATAATATCCGCGAACCCCAACGCCTGAAATTACGGCGATTTTTTTATAATTATTTTTTAAAGCGATTTTTTCCGCCTCTGCTAATAATTTTTTGCCTAATCCCGCGTGCTGAATTTTTTTATTCTTGCCGACTGAAATCAATTCGCCGTAAACATGAAGCTCGCGAACCATGGCTATATTATAAAGCCGAGCGGTAAATGACGAGGGGTTGCTTCGCTCCGCTGCCGCTCTGCTCGCAATGACAATATTTGGCAGCCGCAAACGGCAAAAACCATAAAGTATTTTCGCATCTTTTGATTCGAAATAAATAAAATACTCCATTCCGCCAGACGCAAAATAATTTGTAATTCGTAATTGACAATTCGTAATTGAAGCGCGCTCGCGCGCTTCCCTGCATCGTATGCACCGGCACTTTACTCCTTCATCTTTCATAACTTGTCGCAAATTCGTCACCAAATTGCCGGCAATAATTGACTCGCCCGGAATATCCCGAATTAAGCGGATTACGCGGACATACTCGGGAATAATATTTTTGCATTTAATAATCAAACTCCGCAAAACCTTATCAGAATACGGCTTATACTCCCCTTGTTTCCACCAGCGATAAAGCAAGCTTCCGCGAGTAACAACAGTCGGATAAAATTTAATCTGATCGGGCTGAAAACGCTCATCAGAAAACAAAGTCTTAAACATTTTAAAATCCTTGACAGGCGTTGAACCCGGCAATCCGGGCATAAGATGATATGTTGTTTTAAAGCCGAATTGTTTAAGCAAAAAAGTAGCTTCCGCGATTTCTTTAACGCCATGCCCGCGCTTATTTAATTTTAAAATCTCATCATCCAAGCACTGAACCCCGATTTCAACGCGCGTACAGCCAAACTCGCGCATTTCCAACAATTCTTTTTCATCAATATAATCCGGCCGCGTTTCCAAGGTTAAACCGATAATTTTATATTTAGCTTTTTCATTTCGTTTTTGCTCCTTTGATAACCGCTCTTTAATTTTTGTCAGAGACATAGTTATTGGATATTGATTATTGGATATTGAATATTGTCTGGATATTTGATATTGGTTATTAAAAATTCTAAATCTATTCGCCCCTGCGAATAAATTCAGCACATACCAATATTTATATTTTTTCGGCAAACACGACCATGTCCCTCCGATTACAATTAATTCAATTTTTGTCGGCTCATGCCCGTTGGCTATAAGCGCGCGCAAGCGATCTTGCACTTGCGCGTAAGGATTATAATTACAGCGAATCGCGCGCATTACCGCCGGCTCGTTAGATAAATAGCTTTGCGGAACATTTTTTTCAGTAGGACAATAAGCGCATTTGCCCGGGCAAGGATGGGGTTTTGTAAGAACAGCTACCGGAGCGATGCCTGACATTGTGCGAACCGCGCGTTTGCGCAACAATCTGCGCAAAGACGCAAAATTTTGCATCTCTACGGAAAATTTATTTAATTCTTTTAAAATTTCTGAATTGCCAAAAATGCCAACTCCGTACTTTTTGGCAATTTTTCTTTTAACTTTCATTAATTCTTTGCGCGTATTGATTTTTGAGGCTAAAAGTTCCGCTATGGCTTGCTTTTCTTGTATATTTTTTTTCATTATTTTTTGTTATTTACTTACCTTACGCGTCGCCTTTATAAATACCCGACACGCCCTAGCCAAACAAACCATCTTTCTAATTGTCATCTCCGACACACATTAGCCCCGCAGGGAAATAATATTAAATGATCGGAGATCTCATAAAAAGCATCTAAATATTAATTATGGAATATCCGTTTATAGGGCTTTAAGCCGTGTTTGCCTTAATTATTTAATAGATGTATTCTTTTTTAACCTTTTGGGGTTATTTTAAATCTTTTTCTTTTAAAAAGATTCCCGATCATTTAATATAATTCCTCTACGAGGTTAGGTGTGTCGGGAATGACAAAAATTAGATGAAGCTAATTGAGGTGTTGTGTAAATACATAGGATGAATTGTCTATCTATATTTAAACACATCAGGACAAATAACTCAAATTATTAAAAATCATCTTGTGGATAACTTTATTAATTTATAATATTATTTAATTGTTTAACAAATTTTTAACTAATATTAGTTATTTGACATATTATTTGGATATGTTATTATATTAATAGGATTGAAAGTTCATTGAAGTTTATAAAAAGGGGAAGAGTATAGGTTGATGGGTATAGTTTTGTTTCTTTACGGAACCAAAACCATACCCCCCAATCTTCTCACAAAAAACCCCGCAAAAAACCCCACCCGCAAAAAAATACCTCACACCCCAAAACTCCCACTTCCAAAAATTCACCCAACCGCCCAATCACCCCCACCCCCTTTAACAAAAAATATAAACTTCAACCAAAAAAAGCACTTTCAGTCCTTTTTTATTTCCAAAAATTTTTATAATAAAAAAAGATTCTGCTTGCGCGGAATTT
>JAYEHJ010000055.1:0-2968 GCA_034659435.1 Patescibacteria group bacterium
AGTATTATTAAAGTTAGATCAAGCCGATTCTTATAAAGTATCTATATGGCTGGGAAAAGAAGGCTATCAAGAATTGTTTCTTGGTAAAAGTTTTGCCGTGATATCCGAACCGGTCATAATTCAAAACGTTTCTAAATGCAAACTTGATGGTATATGTAGTAACGGGGAGACACCCCAAAATTGTCCGCAGGATTGCATCTCTTCCGCGGGCAATAATTAGCTCGTCGGTTTTTGTATAGTTTTGTTATTTTTGATAAACTTCATATTATTGATAATTTCAAGACTAAAAAAAGTATTGTTTGCTTTTTAAATGTTTACAAAATCATTGAAATGGTTTAATATGAATATTAGGAATTTAGCAGAAACCGTTATTTTTTAGAAAAAAATAAAAATTAGCTAAAATTAAATAAAAATAATAAAAATAAATAAAATTTATGGCTGACGCAAGTATTTTATTAAATGATGATTTAGAAGAAAATAAAAATATTGATTTTGTTGATGATTTGGATTTAGAGCATAATTTAGGCGAGAATAAAAACGAAGACGCAAAAGACGCGGAAAAAGATAAAATAGTGATAAGCAAATCAAAAGCTGTTTTAATTAAAAAATTATTAGATAATATTCAGGAAAACAGCGAAAGAATAACAAAACTTTTGTCAGGCTTAATCAGCGGTGAAGATGAGGCTAGAATAAGCATCGGGCAAATGGATGCATTTTTGAAAAGCGATGTTTTAAATAATAAGGCGGATAAACAAGAAGGCGGCAGAATTATTGAGGGCGTGTTTGACGGGGAGAATATGATTGGTCCGGACGGAAAAGAATATAGTGTTCCGGCTAATTACGCAAGCAAGTCCAAATTGATCGAGGGTGATATTTTGAAATTGACAATTACTTCTACCGGCACTTTTGTCTATAAGCAAATCGATCCGATTGAAAGAATAAGGGTTGTGGGGATTTTAGAGCAAGCGGAAAATGGCAGTTTCATTGTCGCGGCTGACAATAAAAGATGGAAAGTTTTGACTGCCAGCGTAACATATTACAAAGGGCAGGATGGTGATGAAATTATTATATTAGTGCCGAAAACAGGAGACAGCCAATGGGCGGCAGTGGAAAATGTTGTTAGAAAAAATGTTTAAAATTATTTATCAAAAAACCTTTTTTTGAAAAGGTTTTTTGTGTTTGATTTATTTTATTAAAATAGGTAGTATATATAATATGGCAACATTGTATCGCAGCTATCGCCCGCGTAATTTTAAGGAGATAGTTAATCAAAACCACATAAAAATAACGCTGGAGCATGAAATTAAGCTAAATAAAATCGTGCATGCTTATTTGTTTTGCGGTCCGCGAGGCATCGGAAAGACTACAATCGCGCGCGTTTTTTCCAAAGCGGTTAATTGCTTGAATAGAAAAGATGGAGAGCATGAGCCTTGTAATAATTGCGCCGTTTGCGATGAGATTAATGCCGGCCGCAACATGGATATAATAGAGATTGACGCAGCCAGCCACACCGGAGTGGACAATGTCAGGGATAATGTTATCAGCGCAGCCAGGGTGGCGCCTAGCCGCGCAAAGTATAAGGTGTTTATTATTGACGAGGTGCACATGCTTTCCATTTCGGCTTTTAACGCTTTGTTAAAAGTTTTGGAAGAGCCCCCGCAAAATGTAATATTTGTTTTATGCACCACTGAGGTTCACAAAATTCCGGCAACAATCATTTCCCGCTGCCAACGTTTTGATTTTAAGCGAATCAGTGTAACCGATATAACCAAGAAGCTGCGATATATAGCCGAGCAGGAAAAAATTGAAATTGATAAAGAAATACTGGAAGCCATCGCGCGCCGCAGCGAAGGGCATATGCGCGACGCGGAAAGCTTGCTGGGGCAAGTAGTTGTAATCGGCGGCAATAAAATTACGCAAAAAGAGGCGGATTTGGTTATTCCGAGAAGCGATTTAAATGAAGCGATAAATTTAATCCAAGCCATGATTAACAATGATGCCGGTTCGGGAATAGCAATAGTGAATAATATGCTCAATGACGGAATTGATTTAAAAAGATTTTTATTTGATACAATTGAGTTGTTAAGAAAGATAATGCTTACTAAGATTAATCCGGCTTTATCCGAGAAATTGGGGCTTGAATTGGGGGAGTCAATTGAAATAAAATTAAACAATGCGGTCATGAACGCTAAATTGCCTCAGATTATAATTATGATTGAAAAATTGATAAGCGCAAGCAATGACTTAAAGAGCAGTTTTATAATTCAATTGCCTTTGGAAATAGCGATTGTTGAGATTTGCAGCGGTTCGGAAATAAAATCAGAAAATTTCAACCGGCAGCAGCCAGTTAGCCCTATTTCGCCGCCTGTCAATTCTAATCAAACCGTGTCTTATAATAAAGATAGCGCAAAGCAATCAAGTCCGCCTTACGATCCTGTTAAGAAAATTAAAATCAGCAAGAAAGAGATTTTGGAAAAATGGAATGAGGTTTTGATTTATGTAAAAAAATATAATCATTCATTAACTTTTATTCTTCGCGTTTGCGAGCCGCGCGATATTAAAAACAATAAATTATGCCTGGCATTCAAATATAAATTTCATAAAGACAGGGTTGGCGATGTTAGCATAAAAAATATTATTGAAAAAGTATTGTTAGAAGTATATAAACAGCCGATTTTTATTGAGGCAATTGTGGATGACGCGATAGCGGTTGAAATAAAAAATAATCCTGAAACAAATGACAAGCATGTTGAAAATGATAATATGAAAGAATCTGCTGTTAAGGCAAACGATTCCGTCCAAAATGAAAGCGAGAAAATGGTTGATAATCTTTTAAAGAGTTTTGGTGGGAAAGTGATTGGTTAATCCTCCCGCGCCAAGGCTGCGGAGGGCAAGTCGGGGATCGTCTAACGGCAGGACATCAGGTTCTGGTCCTGAGTATCGGGGTTCGAATCCCTGTCCCCGAGCA
>JAYEHJ010000056.1:0-14522 GCA_034659435.1 Patescibacteria group bacterium
ACGTTTAATGTTTTTTGAATATTTATTGCTTTTTATGAGATCTCCGATCATTTAATATAATTCCTCTACGAGGTTAGGTGTGTCGGAGATGACAAAAATGAATGGGTTATTGTGTGTCGGAGATGATAGGTAAGTAAGGTGAGTTATGAATTAAAATTACGAAAGTTATTTTGCGTTACCGCCTAGACATGAATGCCTAGGCTTTTTTTGATTTGTTGTAATTATACCAAACCCTGCTAATTTATCAAGGCAAAATTAACTTTGGCAATTATTTGTCTTGTTTTTTTAAGAAAATATGCTAAAATTTATTTATAATCAAAGAAATCATAGTTCAAGACGTTATACCGAAAAAAAATAATATATCGCGAATTTTAAGTATAATAAAATTAACAAAAAAATCTATGAAAAAAGCGCTAATTTTGAGTTTGAGTTTGATCATTTGTTTTGGGCTTTCCGCTTGCGGCAAAAAAGAAGCAAAAAACGATGTTCAGACTTTCGCGCCTGAGGGCGGTTTGGTTGTTAAGGAAAATAAGTCATTAATGGGTTGGCTTAAAAAAGGCAAGGCGGTTGAATGCAGGGTAAGCAGTCCTGAAGGCGAGATGGTTATTAAAACTAAAAATGAGGCTGTGCGCATGGAAGGCATGCCGTATTTTTCTCCTAACTCAGCCATTGAACAGCCAAAAGCGGAAAACGGAATTATGCTGACAGTAGGCGATTGGATGTATATGTGGGACACATCAACCAAAAAAGGCGCGAAAATGAATATTAAAGAAATGGAAACCACAGGGGAAGAAGAGGACGAAATAAGCGAAAATAAAAGAAAGGAATGGGACGAAATGGTAAAAGAGTGGGAGGATATGGATGCTGCTTATGAATGCAGGGAAGCTAGTTTGGATGATGAGCTATTCGCGAAGCCAAAAGATGTTGAATTTATGGATTTAAACGCCTTAACTGATAACATGCCGAAAAATATTGATAAGATAATGGAAAACTTAGAAAGTCCGGAAGGAATGAACCATGAAGATATTGAAAAGATGTTGGAAGATATGAATATTAGCGGGGAGAATTTGTTAAAAGAATAAATATTATAAATTACAAATAAAACACAAATTTACAAATAGTATATTTATTAGATGATTAGTATTTGTAAATTTGTAACGGATTTGTAATTTGTATTCTTAAAAATTATGCATAAACAAAAAATAACAATTGAAAAAATTACTTCTTTGTGCAAGCGGCGGGGTTTTGTGTTTCCGTCTTCGGAAATATACGGCGGCTTCGCCGCCGTGTATGATTACGGACCTTATGGGGTTGAATTAAAAAATAATCTCGCGCGCGAATGGTGGAAGCATACGGTGCAGATGCGCGCTGATGTTGTCGGTTTGGATTCGGGAATATTTATGCATCCGGCTGCGTGGAAAGCAAGCGGGCATATTGACGGTTTTGATGATCCGCGGATTGATTGCAGGGATTGCAAAACGCGCATGCGTGCTGATCACATGCTGGAGACTTTTGGCGTTGACGCGGACAAAATGAGCGCTGACGACATTAACGCGGAAATTGAAAAGTTAAAAGAAAAAGGCAAAAAATTAAAATGCTCAAAATGCGGCAAGACCAACCTTACTCCGGCTAAGAATTTTTCCTTGATGGTAAAATCAAATTTAGGTTCGCCGACTGATGAACTGTCAGAAGAAAATGTCGTATATTTGCGGCCTGAGACTTGCGGAGGAATTTATTTGAATTATAAAAATATTTTAGATTCCACTCGGGTAAAGCTGCCTTTTGGCATCGCGCAAATCGGCAAAGCTTTTCGCAACGAAATTGTCGCCCGGCAGTTTATTTTTCGCACGCGTGAATTTGAGCAAATGGAAATGCAATATTTTTTGCGCCCCGATGA
Organism: Patescibacteria group bacterium; assembly: GCA_034659435.1. Taxonomy (GTDB): domain Bacteria; phylum Patescibacteriota; class Patescibacteriia; order Patescibacteriales; family UBA12075; genus JAGLYP01. Next base: position 1,898 of record JAYEHJ010000056.1, read on the forward strand.
AATGCAGGAAAAATATGAAGAATGGAAAGAGCTGAGATGGAATTGGTATTTGGAATATGGGATTAAAAAAGAAAATATCAAATGGTATAAGCATATTAAACTTGCGCATTACGCTGCCGAGGCTTATGATATTGAATATAATTTTGAAGCGCTTGGCGGTTTTAAAGAAATGGAAGGCATTCATCAGCGCGAGGATTGGGATTTGTCTCAGCATCAAAAATTTTCAGGAGCAAAGTTGGAATATTTGGATCAAAAAACAAGAGAAAAATTTATTCCGCATATTATGGAAACTTCAGTCGGTTTAAATCGCATGTTTTTTGCGTTTCTACACGAGGCTTATACTGAAGAAAATATTGATGGCGATACACGCGTGGTATTAAAATTTGACAGAAGATTGGCTCCGATTAAAATCGCGGTTTTTCCGTTATTAAAAAATAAACCAGAGTTAGTTAAAAAGGCTAGAGGAATTTATAATGATTTAAAATTAAAATATATGTGCGAATTTGATGATAACGGCAATATCGGCAAGCGCTACCGCCGGCAGGATGAAATCGGCACGCCGTATTGCGTTACTGTTGATTTTGATACAATTGAAAAAGATAATTCTGTTACGGTTCGCGACCGCGATACCATGAAGCAGGAGCGGGTTAAGATTGGGGAGTTGGATGATTATTTTGTCGGAAAATTTGAATAAGACTAAAACAGAGGCCGAAGCTCTACGATTTTTTTAAAAAAATCGTAGAGGTTCGGCCTCTTTTACGCCCTTAACAAAACCCTAACCAATTTTATTTCATCATAAGGATATTGTTCGTTTAGATATTCAAAAATCGGTTTTAGTTTTTCATCCCCGCATTCTATAAAGGCGTTTTTAATAATTTTATAGTTGTCTTTTGGAAGTTTTAGATATTCCAAATCAAGTTTTTCACCGGCGTCAATTAATTTTTCTAGATGATTTATTATTGTATCAGATTTTAAATTTTGAATTTGCGCTATCCGTTTGATTGGAATTTTTTTAATAATCAGTTCTTTGGTTTTAAAATTAAATTTTGTTTTAATTTTTGTTGTTTTAACAATGGCTGCTTGTTTGTCTTTAAGCGGAATTGGCTCAATATTATTATTTTTTATAAAATTTGTAATTAAATTTAAAAATATATTTCCGTATTGGGTTAATTTTTTATCGCCCACCCCGCTAATATGTCTGAAATCTTCTTTTGTTTGCGGAAAATAATAAGCCATTTCCTGCAAAGATTTATCGCCGAAAATAACAAATGGCGGAACGTTTTCTTCTTGCGCCAGTTCTTTTCTTAGCCCTCTTAGCTCATTAAAAAATTCTTGGTTAAAATTAAGATCTATTTTTTGTTTCGCGCAACGGATATCGCTAACAGGTTTGTTTAATTTTAATTTGTCTTGGCTTTGTAAAAAGGCCGCGCCTTTTTTTGTAATGCTTAAAGTCGGGTATTGCCCTTCGTTTTTAAAAATATAATCCAGTCCGATAAGCTGTTTTATAATTTGTAAAAGTTCGTTTTCATCAAAATCTTTGACAATGCCGAATACGGATAATTGATCGTGCCGATTTATTTTTATTTTTTGAATATTTTTACCCAAAAGGATATCGTTTATATATTTTGCGCCGAAACGATTATGCGTGCGCGCTATGCAGGAAAGAATTTTTTTGGCAATGACAGCGGCATCAATTTTTTCTTTTTCAGTTGTGCAAATATCGCAGGAAGCGCAGTTATCGGTTTTTTGTTTTTCGCCGAAATAATTAAGCAAATATTTTTTTCTGCATGTAGTAAGCTCGCTAAAGCGCAAAACTTCAGCCAATTTTTTTTCGGCTTGCTCTTTTAGCTTGAAATCATCAATTTGGTTGATAAAAAATTGGTGTTTTCTGGCGTCGGCGTAAGTATAGAACATAACACATTCGCTTGGCAGTCCGTCTCTGCCGGCGCGTCCGATTTCTTGATAATAACCTTCAAGAGTTTTAGGAAATGTATAATGTACTACCATGCGAACATCAGGCTTGTCAATGCCCATGCCAAAAGCAATTGTGGCAACAATAATATTTATTTTATCCTTAACAAACATTTCTTGAATAAGTTTTCGCTTGTTTTTTTCAAGTCCGGCATGATAGGCGCGCGCCGAGAATCCGTTTAAATTTAAATTATCAGCGATTTCTTCTGTTTCTTTGCGCGAAAAACAATAAATTATCACTGATTCATTTTTATATTTTTCCAAAAGATTGATTAATTTAGGCAAAGCATGTTTTTTATTGACTACGCTGATTTTTAAATTTTCCCGATCAAAACCGGAAATAAATAAATCAGCCTTCGGCAAATTTAATTGTTTTAAAATATCTTCTTGAACTTTTTTAGTGGCGGTTGCCGTTAATGCGATTATCGGAATTGTCGGAAAAAGCGTTTTTAATTTGTTTAGATTTCCATAATCAGGGCGAAAATCATGACCCCACTCGGAAATGCAATGTGCCTCGTCAACGGCGATTAAATCTATTTTAAGGGTATTTAAAAAGTTTTGAAAAGCGCTAAGCGCGAATCTTTCCGGCGCGATATATAATATTTTAATTTTATTTTTTTGCGCGCGCGCGATTATCGCGTTTATTTGATACGAATCAAGGCTTGAGTTAATAAATTCCGCTTCAATGCCGTTGGCTTTAAGCGCGTCAACCTGATCTTTCATCAAAGCGATCAAAGGAGACACAACCAAAGTTATTCCGGAAAATTTTAAAGCAGGAAGCTGATAGCATAAAGATTTGCCTCCGCCTGTCGGCATTAAAACAAAAGAATCTTTTTTATTCAAGACATTACCAATAATTTCCGCCTGCAACGGACGAAATTCATCATAGCCGAAATATTTTTTTAAAAGGGTTTTCATTTTTATTCTAAATGATTAGTGCAATTCAAAATAAGCATTTTATGATTTCCATTCTCTTTTATATTAAATTCTGAAACAGATGTGTTATTCATCATTTCCCAAATTCCAAATTCTGAAAAATGTTTATTATGGATTACGGTTAAAAGAGCTTTCTTAATACCGCCATGGCAAACAACTAAAACTGTTTTTTTTCTATATTTTAAGTAAATGTGATTAATGAATTCCTTTGATCTTTCACACATTTTTTTATCAGTTTCAACATATTCTGGAAGATTTCCCCAGTCCCAGTTATCAGGAAAAACTTTGCCTTGTAATTTTCCCATATATCTTTCTCTAATTCTTTTATCCAGATTTAATTTTAAATTTGGATGATATTTTAAGATTTTTTTGGCTGTATCAACAGTTCTTTTTAAATCACTTGAATAAATCGCGTCAATTTTTCTGTCTTTAAATCTTATTCCAAGTTTTTCGGTTTGTTCAATTCCTTCCTTGGATAATTGACCGTCTGTTTGTCCCATGCAGATTTTATTTATATTCTCAATTGTTTCCCCATGACGGGTAATTATTAATCTCATATTTTTAATAGTTATAACTCATTTTAGTTCTGGCTTTTTTTTGCAAGTCAGGCGCATGATCGGTTTCATCAACGATTTCTCGTTTAAGTATTTCTTCAATTACATCTTCCAGAGTTACTACGCCGGCTAAGCCGTGATATTCATTTTTAACAAGAGCCAGATGAACCTTTGAGCCGATGAACATATTTAATAATTGATCCAGCTTTTGCTGTTTTTGAACAGTTAAGATTTTTCCTTTTTTATAAATATCCGCGACTTTTATGCCAATTTTAATGTTAATTAAATTTTTAGCGTACAAGATGCCAACTATGTTATCATTCGTATCTTTATAAACGGGAATTCTCGTAAAGCCTTCTTTTTTAATTTTGTTTAACAATTTTTCGTCTAAATATGTATTAATTCCCAGGGCGTAAACAACAGTTCGCGGAGTCATTATTTGCTCCGCGTTTTTATCGGAAAAAGATAAGGCGCCCTCAATAATTCTCTCTTCATCAGCATCAAGGTCGCTTTTTTTTGAGTTGCCGTGCTCTTTAATAATTTGTATTAATTCTTTTTTTGAGTAAATACTGGGAATTTCTTCGCCCAGAGTTTTATCAAGAATCCACGCGATCGGCCAGCAGATTGGGAATAAAATAAAAATAAAAATTTTTACAAGCCAAGCGGTCTTAGCCCCGAGCTGCATGGCGTATTTGGCAAAGGTTGCTTGAGGAATAATTTCTCCAAAAATAACAATTAATCCAGTAGCGGTTATTCCAGCTATAACTCCGCTTGCGATGTTGCCGAGAAAAATTGCTAATGTTGAATTTACGCCCACATTGCCAAGCAGTAGAGTGCATAATAGTAGATTGCCTTTTTTTCTGACAGCAAAAATTTTTTTAGCTTTTTTGTTTCCAAGAGAAATTTTTCTTTCCAGTTCGTTTTTGTCAAGGCTTAATAAGCCGAGAGTTAACCCTGAGAAAAGTCCTGACAATAAAACCAAAAAAATAATAATAAAATAGTCCATAAGGTTTATTTGTGTGATTAAAAATAAGGCATTTTAGCCTTAAAGTTTTTGTTCTTGTTTGTATTATAGCAAGGAATTCTTAAAATTTGCAAATTAAATTTGACATCTGCTTGCCCTTTGCTATACTGAAAATATAGCAAATAATTAAAAACATATGCGCAAAATAGATTTAAAAAATGTAGTTTGGAAGGAAGGCAAGTTTTATGTTGCATGGAATTTGAATACTTTTGTGTCAAGTTTTGGAGATACAAAAAAAGAAGCTTTAAGCAGTTTGGAAGAGGCATTAGAGTTGTATTTTGAATATGTTCCGGCTGCTAAAATAAATAAAGTGGAGCAACCTGTTCTATTTAATATAATTTAAGCACTTCAATTGTCGGCGGAATCCCAAGCCTCATCGGCAGCCCAACCTCGCCCAGTCCGGCGGTTACAAAAATTTTGCCGTAATTTGTTTCATACAGCCCTTGGTCAAAATCTCCCGAGCAGGGGATTGCGTATTTATATAAAAAAGGTATTCTGATTTGTCCGCCATGAGTGTGCCCGGAAATTGTAATATCCGGAATTGAATTTTTATATTCAAGCGCGGTATCGGGATTGTGGGTGATAACAATTAAGTTATCGCTTTTTTTAAATTCATTTATTTTGGAAAGATCATCTTCGCCGGCAGATTTATCGCCTAGTCCCAATATTTTGATATTTTTGTTTTTAATTATTTCACTTGAGTTATGCAGAAATATAACTCCGTTATTTTCCAAGGCTTTTTGCAGTTCAGCTTGAATCGGCGGACCTGGCTGTTCGCTGTCATGATTTCCAAGAATCGCGTATGTCGGAAATTTTATATCTTTTAACGGAGAAAATAATGTTTCCAAATCTTCCGGAGCATAATATGTGAAATCTCCGGGAATTAATACGGCATCAGCATTTTTAATTTTATTGATTTTTTTGACTATTCTTTTAAGAAAATTTATGTCTTTGTAAACTCCCAGATGAAAATCGGCCGCAACAATTAATTTAGAAGAAAAGCCTGTTTCAATTTTTGTTGTTTTGGTTAAAATTATATTTCTTTCTATAAATCTCGCGTAAATAAATAATGAGGTGATTAAAAATATCAAAATTGTTATTAACAATAATGCTTTGTTTTTATATAATTTTTTTCTTTTTTTAAATGCAAATAAAATTAAAAATATAAAGAATGGGATTGCTAAATATGATGAACAAAAAATGAAGCTTTGCATATTTTAATCGCCTTGAATTATGATTTATTTGATTAGATGATAATTATAGCCTATCATAATAATCAAAAAAATCATAGTTTAAGATAATTTTTTTGACTTCAATCCCTATTTTGCGGTATAATAACTAATAATAGAAATTTTGAAATTAATTATTCCGTTTTAAGTTGAATAATATAATTTTAGCTAATATTAATTTAAAATAGCTATGGGAAATGATTTTCAAAAAACAGTAAATTTAAGAGAGCGCATAGGAAACGCGCAATCAGCGAACAGCGGGGGAAAAGCGGTTTATAAAAATCCAAAAAAATCAGGTTTTAAATCCATGCCAAGCAAAGCCGAAGCAATAGATCAAGTTTTTAATGACAATGATGAGAATGAACAGGATTTTCAAAAAATAAGTCGCCCCGTAAATGGCAAAGGCAATGGAAAAGACGCGGTTTACAAGCAGATTATTTTTGTATTGGTTGTTGTAATAATTATTTTTGGATTTTATTTGTTTATTAATAAAGACAAACAGGAAGAATTTGTTAAGAATGAAAGCAATAAAAATTTTTGGTATTCTGTTAAATTAATAAACGGCGAATTTTATTATGGACAAATTAAAGATACAGGCAGCGACCCGATTGTTTTGGAAAATGTTTATTATAATTATGACCAAATAAATTCAGAGCAGGACACGGGCGAGAAAAAAGAAGAAGGCGGAAATTTGCGCTTGGTAAAGCGCGGTAAAGAAACCCACGGTCCTGACGGCAGTATGAGCATTGTCCGTACGCAGGTGGTTTATATGGAGCCATTGCAAGAAGAAAGCAAAGTACTGAAGGCGATATTGGATTATGAAAAATAAAGATTATATATCGTAGAGACGCGCCGTGGCGCGTCTCTCTACATTTTTTAATAATATTTTAAACAAAAATTATGGATCAAGAACAAATATCATCTTCTGCTGCTGTTGCTGGGCAACAACAGTCAGAGCCGCCTCGGACTGAACAAGTTTTAACAGGCAAACAAAAAATCAGTTCTGTCGGCGAATTGTTAAAACAAGCAATTGGAATTTACAGGCAGGGCATAGGCAAATTTTTGGGCATGCTGTTATTAATGCCATTGCTTGGTTTATTGCCATTGTTGGGAGTGATCGTGCTGTATGGTATAACTTATTTTATTTTGAATAGTTTGGATATTAGCATGACTATTGCGCAAATTATCTGCGCGGTTTTAGGCTTTGCTGCTATTTTAATATTAATGTATTTTATGATTGTTTCCAGAATTGGCATTTTTATTTTATTAAAAGATTTTACTCCCGAGCTAAAAGTAAAAGAAGCTTTCAAACAAGCCAAGCCTTATTTTTGGAAATTTATTATTGTCAGCTTTGCTGTTTCTGTTTTTATAATGTTATGGTCATTATTATTTATTATTCCAGGCATTATATTTGCTGTTTATTATAGTTTTGCTGTATGGTCTTTAATCGTTGAAGAGTATGAATCAACATCGGCGCTTAAAAGAAGTAAAGAACTTGTTAAAGATTATTGGTGGGCGGTAGCTGGCAGAGGCTTAGCAATCGGCTTAATTTTTTGGGCTATTATTTTAATTCTTTTAGTTCCTTTATTTTTTATTAATGAAATATCATTCTTTAGTAATATTTGGAGTTTTGTTGTGCAAATTATACAAATTATAATAAGCCCTATATTTATTGTTTATAATTATTTAATTTTTAGAGACTTGGTAAATATTAAAGGAAAGTCGCAAATTGAAAGAAAAAAAGGCGGGGTAGGTATTGTTATAGCAGTTTTAGCAATGTTTATTATTGTTTGCTCAATATTGGCGGCAATAGCATTACTTGCATTAAATAACGCAAAACAAAAAGCAAAGGATGCAAGTAAAATTTATAATATCGCGCAAATTCATAATTCATTAAAGTTATACAACAGTGATCATGGTCGTTATCCCGAGTGTTTAAGTGATTTAGTTAATACTAATTTTAGCTCAGAAGAAACGATAAAAGATCCCGAAAACGATTTGGAATATAAATATACAAAAATAACCCCAAATGATTATGAACTTTGTTTTGAACTTAAGCATAATATGGGAAAATTTACGCAGGGTGAAAATTGCGAAAGTTCAGAGGGCGGAAAAGAAAAAAAAGGGCGTGATAGCGTGGATACTTCTCTTTGGCAGAATTATAAAAGCGATGAGTGGGGATTTGAACTTCAATATCCCGTAAACTGGAAATTAAGCGAACACACAAAATCAGAATCAACGCCTTTTTCTTTGTTAATAGCAACACCGGACATGTCAAATATTCAGACGGTTGTTTTTTCCAATGATATTGATTTTGATGACTGGGTAAATGACAGAATTGAATATTTAAAGATTATAAATTCAACAGCAGAATTTTCACCTTTGCAGGATATAAATATAAACGGCAAAACTGCTAAAAGATTGGAATTTACAACTTCTAACAATTTTATGAAAGAAATTTGGGTATGGATTCCTGACGAAGATGACTTAAAACATGAAATCCGCTGTAAAATTTTTTTAGAAGAATTACAGTATAAAGCGCAATTTAATCAATTTATTGGTTCTTTTAAAATTATTTGGAAAAAAGAGCGGGAAAACGCGGATACGGATAAAGACGGACTTAATGATAGCGATGAAATTAAATATGGCACTGATCCGAATAATCCAGATAGCGACGGAGATGGGTATTTAGATGGCGATGAAGTTGCAAAAGGCTTTAATCCAACGGGGGCGGGTAGTTTGCAAAAATTCGATAAAAATGATTTTTGGAAAATATATAAGGACGATGAATTTGAAATAAAATATCCTCGGGATTGGGAAGTAAAAATAAATCCATTTGAATTTGATGAAGAAATACAAAGTTCGCAAGTGCAGTTTTTTTCTCAGATTGAAAATGATCTAGATGATTTTCAAGAAAAATTTTTAATAAATATTAGCATTTCTGACAGCATGACAGATATTGATGAATTAAAAAAATTTCACGATAGCTTGATTCAGGATAATATTTTAGAATTATTTGAGACAACGTTAGCCAATAAACCAGCCTATGGAAATATATCTATTGTTGATATAGATGAAATTACGACTAAAGTAATGAGTGTATATACAATAGCTAATGGTAAATTTTATATGGTTCAATATTTCGTAAATGCCCTAGATGATAGTAGCGAATTTGAAAATTTTGTAGAAATTGCCGAAGAAATGATAGAATCGTTTAAGCTAACAATGTAAAAGACTTTGGACAAATGAAAAATAACATAGAAAAAAAACTCAATAAAAATCAACAAAAAGTTGTCAAGCACCTAGATGGTCCGGCTTTAGTTGTGGCGGGAGCCGGTACCGGAAAGACTACGGTTTTGATTGAACGGTTGAGCAGTTTGTTTAAAAACGGATACGCGCGGCCGGAAGAGGTTTTACTTTTGACTTTTACTGAAAAAGGCGCGGGTGAGATGGAAGACAGGGCCTTAAAAATTTTGCCTTACGGTTATGTCGATTTATGGATTAACACCTTTCACGGTTTCACTGAAAGAGTTTTAAAAGAACATGCCCTGGATATCGGCGTTAGCATCGGCTTTAAACTTTTAAGCGATACTGAACAATGGATAATGATTAAGAAAAATTTGGATAAATTTAATTTGGATTATTATCGTCCTTTGGGAAATCCGAATAAATTTATTTATGAATTGGTAAAGCATTTTTCCAGGCTTAAAGACGAGAATATCAGTTCCGCGGAATATTTGGAATACGCGAATAATTTAAAGCAGGATCAGGACGGAATGCTTGGAGGAGTACGCAACATACAACACACAACACACAACATGCAACAAAATGGCATGGACGACAGAAATGTGATCGCGCAAGAGATAGAGAGAATTAATGAGCTTGCTGATGCTTATCATGTTTATAACCAATTGTTATTAGATAATGAGTATTTAGATTTTGGGGATTTGATCATGTACGCGATTAAACTTTTCAAGGAGAGACCTAATATTTTAAAATTTTATCAAGACAAGTTTAAATATATAATGGTTGATGAATTTCAGGATACGAATATGGCGCAGTATGAATTGTTAAAATTGCTTGTTGGAAAAAAGGCTAATTTGATGGCGGTCGGCGATGATAATCAAGCTATCTATAAATTTAGGGGCGCGTCGCTTTCAAATATTATGCAGTTTAAAGATGATTTTTCAAACGCGCGCGAAGTTGTTTTAAATGATAATTATCGCTCTCGGCAGGACATTTTGGATGTTGCTTATCGTTCTATTCAAAATAATAATCCAAATACATTGGAGGCAAAATTGGGAATAAGCAAAAAGTTAAAATCTTGCTTAAATAAAACAGGCGAGCTTGAATATAATCATTTTAAGTCTTATGGCAAAGAATCGGAATGGATTGCGGATAAAATTAAAAAAATTTATAGAGAAAAAAAGGAAATCAAATGGTCGGATTTTGCCATATTAACGCGCGCTAATTCAGACGCGGAAAATTTCGTATCCGAGCTTAACCGCAATAAAATTCCGAATACTTTTGTTTCTCTTAAGGGATTATATTATAAAACGATTATTTTAGATATTATCGCTTTTTTCAGGTTGCTGGATAATTATCATGAATCAAGCGCACTTTTTCGGGTTTTAAATATGGAGGCTTTTCAAATCGGCCATGCGGATATTGTGAATATCAATCGTTTCGCACGCAGAAAAACTTGGTCGCTGTTTGAGGCTTTAAAAAATATCGCCGCGATTTCCGATCTTGAACAGGAAACATATAAAAACGCCAATAAGCTTATAGCTTTAATTGTTAATTATTCAGTTTGCGCGCAAAAAGAAATCGTATCTCGGATTTATGTAAAATTTATTTATGAGTCCGGAATATTAAATGGAAAAGATTTTGACAAGGACAGGGAATTTTATTCACATTTGAATCAGTTTTATAAAAAAATAAAATCTTTTGAAGAAAAAGAAAACGGCGCGCGCCTAAAAGATTTTTTGGATTATTTTAATATGGAAATTGATGCAGGCGAGACAGGTTCGCTGCGCTTGGATTTTGACGATGAAGATACCGTTAAAATTATGACTATGCATTCCGCCAAAGGGCTTGAATTTGATACGGTATTTTTGCCCGGCTTGGTGGATAAAAAATTCCCGACAGTAAACCGCAAGGAAAAAATACCTATTCCTGACGCGCTGGTAAAAGAAAGGCTGCTAGAGGATGGCGGAACTAAGGAATTCCATTTAGAAGAGGAACGCAGGCTTTTTTATGTGGCTTTAACTCGCGCTAAAAATAATTTATATTTAACAAGCGCTAAAGACTATGGCGGCAAGCGCGAAAAAAAGCCGTCAATATTTTTGGAAGAAACAGGCTTAAGCGCTGTGATTAGGACGGGAAACGCGGCAACAAATGAACTTATGGGAGCGATTAATGAATTAAACAGCCCGCTGATTAAAAAGCATTATAAATATAATCCGCCGCAAAGATTTTCTTTTTCGCAGGTTGAAGCTTTTGCGAACTGCCCGCTGCAGTATAAATTTAATTTTATTTTAAAGATTCCTGTTTTGCCGAAAGCGGTTTTTGTTTTCGGACGAGTAATGCACAATACATTGCGGGATTTTTTTATTCCCTTAATAAGCAATACAATACAAGCCGGTTTATTCGATAATATTAAAAGCAAGACTGTTAAAAAAATGGACTATAAAAATTTAGTAAACGCTTTTAACGCAAATTGGCAAAACGACGGCTATGAAAGCAAAGAAGATCGGGATAATTATAAAAAAAAGGGGCGAGATATGCTGAAAAAAACTTTTGAATTTTACAAAAAAGAGGGTTGGCCTGAAGTTGCTTTTATTGAAAAAAGTTTTATAATGAAGCTTGGCGATTATATATTTAGAGGCGCGATTGACAGAGTGGACAAATTGGAAGACGGAACTTATGAGATTATTGATTATAAAACAGGCAGTCCTAAAGAAAAGTTAGTTTTTAAAGATAAGCGGCAATTGATTTTATATAAAATTGCCATGGAAGAAGGCATGGGTGTTAGTGTTTCAAAATTATCTTATCATTATTTAAAGAATGGCGAGAAAATAAGTTTTACTGCCAAAGAAAAAGAAGAAGAAAAATTAAAACAAGAATTATTTGTAAGCATAAAAGGCATAGTAGCGGGCGTTTTCCTGCCAAAACCAAGCATGCTTTGCAATTATTGCGATTTTAACGGAATTTGCGAGTTTCGGCAGTAGTCTTGAAATTCAGCATCTTTTATGCTAAAGTAAGAGTAAGTTTAAGAGAAGAAGTGCCTTTACATAAGACAAATCATTTTTGGTTGGCACCACAGTAAGACAAAAAATGCAAGGAAACGTAAATTTACTAAAATAATTCGTAATTCGTAATTTTTAAATTTGTAGTTAATTTAGATGACTTTAAAAAAATACCTATTAATAATGAGCATGGCAACAGCCGTGTGCTGGCTGATTTGGCTGTATGTTCTTTGGATGATTAACCCTGTATTAACCAACTGGATTGGATTTGTTTTGTTTTATTTTTCATTGTTTTTAGCTTTAATTGGCACAGGAGCGATATTCGGCTTTGCGGTTCGCTTCATTGCTTTAAAAAAAGAGCTGGCTTTTCGCTTGGTAAAAGAGTCTTTTAGACAGTCATTTTTATTCGCGTTGTTGATAATTATCAGTTTGATATTATTAAGCTATAGTTTATTTACTTGGCTGAATTTAATATTATTAATTTTCGGCTTGTCGGTTTTGGAATTTTTTATGTTAAGTTTTACAACATCAGGAAAAAGACCGGTTGCGCCGGATGTGGGATAGGAGTCGGTTTAGGTTATAGATTTTTAAATATGAGATTTATATATTTGATAAGATTTTTTTGTTATTTTTGTTTTGTTTTGGTTTTTAAAACAAGGGAAA
>JAYEHJ010000057.1:0-14123 GCA_034659435.1 Patescibacteria group bacterium
ATAAAAAAATCATATTTTTTTGTTGAAATGATAACTATTATTTGACTATTTAATATCGTAGATATATAATATAGATGTCTATTCAATATCGTAATTTTGTAATATGCAAATAAATCAAAATATAACAAAAAATATTTCTCTTTATAATCCATGGTATCAAGATAAGGATTTTTTATTTTTGGAAAAAAAATATAACAAAAGAAAACAATATTATGCTGTGGAAAAATATTTAGATAAAGAACTTATTATTTCTATTGTTGGATTAAGAAGGACTGGAAAAACAACAATTATTAAGCAAATAATAAATTCTCTGTTAAAAAAAGCAGTTCCTGAACAAATATTTTTTTATCAATTTGATGAAGAAAATTTTGATTTGGAAGCAAAACTTGATTTTTATTTTCAAAATATTTTAAAGCAAGATATTTACAAAGCAAATTGTTATATATTTTTAGATGAATTACAGAATGTTTCCAACTGGCAGGTAGTTTTAAAAAAATATTATGATATTAACAAAAAAATAAAATTTGTCGTTAGCGGATCAACTCATTTATATCTTCATAAAAATACAAAAGAGAGCTTGGCGGGCAGAATAATTAACATAGATATTCATCCTTTTGGCTGGTATGAGTTTCTTAACTTTAAATATGGAAAAAATTATGATTTTTTTAAAAATATTTTTGATGATAATTTTTTAGAAATAGCAAAAGATAACCGCGATATCTTGTTGTATAAAAAAGATTTTAAAACATTTTTGTCTTACGGCGAATATCCTTATTTTTTTCATGAAGCAAACGCGTTTGAATTGGATAAATATTTTAAAGATTCAATTTTGGATAAAATTTTCGCGCGCGATATTAATTTATTTGATATTGATAATCATAACGCTTTTTTTCAGCTTTTTAAAGTGTTAAACAAGGATAGCGCTCAGGAAATTAATTTACAGAATATTTCAAGGGAAATCGGATTAAACGTTATTACGATTAAAAGATATATCAATATTTTAGAAAAAATGTTTTTATATCATTACATTTATAAATATACAAAAAGCGTTAGGCAACAAATAAAATCATTTAAAAAGGGATATGTTGCTTCTCTTAATTTATTAAGAGTTTCTTTAAATATTGATTATTTAAATATGTATGACGAACAATATGGGCATATAATAGAAACCTTTGTTTGTAATGAAATGATTAAAAACGGCGTTAATAATATTAATTTTTATAATAATACAAAGATTAAAAAAGAGGTTGATTTTGTGATTACAAATGGTAAAAAAATTATTCCCATTGAAGTTAAAATAAGTGAGAGAATAAATAACGCATATTTAAAAAATTTGGCTTATTTTATGGAAAGCAATAAAACAAGCGATGGTATTTTGATTTATGGCGGAGATGAAATAAAGACTATAAAAATTAATAAACTAAAAATAGAATGTTTGCCGTATTTTATGGTTTAACTAATATTACATAAATTTTAAGCTATTGACCATAAATTTTTTTTATGCTATTTTTAAAAAGTATGAAACAAACCGTTTTAACAATCAAGAGCATATCTAAAACCGCTATTATTTTATTAGTGGGTATTATTGTGATTATTTTTTCACCAAAAGTTAGAGCGGCTAATTAGAAAATAAATTAAAAATATAAAAAAAGCCGCTCAAGGGAGCGGCTTTTTAAATGTTCATTATAACTAAAAAAGAGAAAGGAGTTTTTATGGTAGATGTAGGTTTGGAATCTGCGGCAAAAACAGTAGAACGCTACGGACAGCGCGCTGCCAATGAAGAAGCTCTTAAAAGGAAAAAGGAGAAAGACAGACAGATAAGAACAAAAAGTAAAAAAAAGAAAAAGCGATAAAGTCTTAAAATTCGAAAGGAGAAAAAATAATGATAGGAGTCGGATTGTTGGAACAGGTAAAAAATTGTTCAACAAGTATTAATCGAATTAACAATGAGTTGCAAAAAAAATCATTGAGCCAAAAAGACAAGATAAGTTTCGAGAAAGAGATCGAGCAATTAACTTTATTGCACAGTAATAGCATGAAGATATTGAAGTGTATGCAAAAAAGGTAAGTGGACACCATCTGTCCGCATAAATTGGATGGGGAACGGTTTGCAAAATCGTTCCCTGTTCACCCATTAATTAATCATCAAATTTACATAAAATGAAAAATATTCAAAGGATACAAATTATTATTAGCATTATTATCAGGATTATTATTAATAATCCTCTTTTGCATCCCTTGAAGACATAAAATAAGTAATAAAAATAACATAAACAAAAAACCGTCTTCAAAAGGAAGGCGGTTTTTAATTGCGGTTCTTTTAAAATTAAGGTTTTTAAAATCAAAAAATAAATAAGACAAACAAATAAAAGGAGGGTAAAATTATGTCAATGCAAGAAGAGGTAAAAGATTTTTTTAAATTAGAGTCTCTTAGGGTGCATAGTGAAAAAAATGGAAATGAGCCGAGCAGTGTGCATGCCACGATTAAAATTTCTGTTAACGGAGATACAGAAATTACTATGGCTGAAGGATCTGGCCATGTTTGCGCTCTAGATAATGTTTTACGCAAAGCATTATCTAAATTCTATAAAATTGACTTAGGTTCAATGCGTCTTATTGATTATAATGCTAATAAAATTGAAGGTAAAGGAGCAGCGTCAAAAGTGAGAGTTTCAATAGAATCGGGAGATGAATATGAAAATTGGACCAAAATTGCTATTGCAAAAGATATTGTTGACGCAAGCTGGCAAGCGTTAGCAAAAAGTTTTCGATATAAACTAGCCAAAAACGGCAAAAAATAAAAGGAGTAAAAAACAACAAAATTAAGGGGCTTGAAATTAATTTTTCAGCCCCTTTTAATTTTTTGCTTGACATTTTTTGCAGATATGCTATATTTCTAATATCAATATGAAACAAGACATAACAAGGAAAAATTTATTATTATTACCGTTGTTATTACTACCTAAAAAAGTGGCTTGTTTTGTATGTAAAAATAGATAAAAAATAAAAAAATACAAACAAAGCAAGCTGCCTTAATGGGTGGTTTTTTGGTTTTATTGGTCTTTGACAATTTAAAAGAAAAGGAGAAATGAACAATGGCTAGAAAAAATGAGAATAATATTGGTTTTGGAATTTTAGAGTTTAATGGGAAGAAAAAAATAAAAATAGAAAGAGGAAAAAAATACAAATTGCCAAAACACACAATATGTTCGCATGTATACGCGGGAGAGCTTTGTTTTGGACGTACAGAGGATTTAAAGAAAAAAATACTTAAAACAAACAGAGGGACTTTTTTTAAAAATCCTGATTCTGCAGTATACATAAGTTTTCCTTGTTACAAGTTTAATCAGGCTGGCAATAATTATGGTATACCAGTTTTTACCAAGGAGGCAAAAGGATATGAAAAATAATTGTTTTTTAAAAGGTAGAAAAAAAAGTAAAATCAAAAAAGCAGTAAAATGTAGATATTGCGGAGATGAAATACATCGTCAAATATATTATATAGACGGAAAACCTTCTTGCGTTCTTTGCAAGGACAGGGTAAAATTCGGTGTATTTGACAAAGAATCCCCCAGGGCGTATAGCGGCGTGAGAATTGGAGGGTAATTTTATTTTTTTTGCCAATAAGGAGGAAATTCATTAAAGCGAAATTTAACAGAGGAGTTAATTGCAACTCCTCTGTTTTTTATTTTGGTTAATCCGTATTTTATGGTATAATAATTAAATAAAATCACTAAATAAACAAGCGATTAACAAGAATCGTTTTTCTTTATGCAACCGATAATTCAGGCGAAAAATTTAGATTTTGTTTATAACAGAGGCAAAGACAATGAATATCACGCGCTGATTAATATCAGTTTAGATATTTATCCTGAGGAATATATTGTAATATTCGGACCTTCCGGATGCGGGAAATCAACACTTTTAAATGTTATCGCCGGATTGGAAATGCCTGACAGCGGAAATGTTTCTGTTTTTGGAAAGGATTTAACCACGCTTACCGAGAAAGAATACGCCAGCTATCACAGAAGGGATATTGGCATGGTTTTTCAGGCGTATAATCTAATTACCAGCCTTACGGTTTTAGATAATGTCGTGTTGCCGCAAATTTTTGTTAATGTCGGCAAAAGAAGGCGGGACAGATGGGGCAAGCAATTATTGGAGAGGTTTGGGATTTTAAAGCAGGCGCGTAAAATTCCAACAGAATTATCCGGCGGACAGCAGCAGAGAATTGGCATCGCCCGCGCGATTGTTAATAATCCGAGAATTGTTTTGGCGGATGAGCCTGTCGGCAATTTGGATTCAATTTCCGCGAAAAATGTTTTAGAAATTTTTTTCGAGCTGAATGAAAAAGAAAAAAAAACCATTATTACGGTAACGCATAATCCTGAGAATTTAGTTCATGCCGATCGGATAATTTATATGAAAGACGGAATTATCACAAGGGAAGTGGTTAATCATGACAAAAAGAAAAACAACAAAGACGGAAACGGCAAGAAAGATAAAAATATTGTCAATTTTAAGGCGCCGTCCACAGAGTTAAAAGATTTAATGCGCGCGTATCAAGGCTTGTCGCCTGAGCAGATAAATATTTTAATTATGCCCTTTAAGGCTAAAATATTTTCCGGTCATTTTTTAACAAGCCGCAACATGGACGAAACCAAGGCGTTTGAAGAAGTGATTCAAAGGCGCCTTTTAGGAACTATTTCCGAAGAAGATTTTTTTGAAATTTTAAATAAAAGCAGTTTGGAAGGCGGAGTTGGTTTTGATCAAAGAACAGCAGGGAAAATTGTCCGCAGAGTAAATCGAGTGCTTAGAATTGCGTATTTTATTTATCAATCCCAAAGAAAAAGAAAAGACAAAAACGGAACGCATATTGTTATTACCGCCGAAGAAAAAGCTAAAAAAACCGCTGAATATCTTTTAGATACTTGTTATTATGAACACAAAAAAAATCTTAGCAGGCATCAGATTGAGCTTATAGAAAAATTGGTTAGGCATCGCTTGTCCGGAAAAATTGAGAAAGACGATTTTTTTAATAAGATGGACAAGCCGTTGCGCGAAAAAGGAGCCGGACTTAATTTTAAAACCGCCAAGGCGATTACAAGAGAATTGGAACTGATTTTAATTTTAGGCTTTGGCATAGTAAGATCCGGAAAAAACGCGAAAAAAGAAATAGGTGCGAAAGATGATAATAAAAAAAATGAATTAAATAACAAAAACAGTGAAGATTTGAATGATAAGCAAAACAAAGATTTGATTACTAGAGCTTCTCTTCAGGATAGAATTAATCTTGAACAGGAGCGTGAAGAAAAAATGATCAAGAATCAAGAATTATGAATCAAGAATTAAGGATTTCTATGCCCTTGATTCTTAATTCTTGATTCATAATTCTTAATTTTTAATAAGTTTTTATGTTAGCTGCAGATTTATTTCGTTTGGCAACAAGAATGTTTAGAACCAATTGTTCGCGCACGATTTTAACTATTTTGGGGATTAGCGTCGGTATTGGCGCGATTTTGTTTTTGGTTTCCTTGGGTTATGGAGTGCAAGAGCTAATTTTAAATCGCATAACCACTTCAGATGCTTTATTAAGTTTGGATGTCAGCACAGGCGGCGTGGAAAGCTTTAAAATGGATGATAACGCCATTGATTCCATAAAAAAAATTAATGGCATTGAAAAAGTAAGCCCTTTAATTTCCACTCAGGCGCAAATGATTGTTAATGGAATTTCTTCGGAATTAAACGCAAATATGGCAAGCAATGATTTTTTTCGTTTGGACGGAACCGCTTTAAAAAAGGGAGAATTTTATACTGATGATTTGTCTGATAAAAATAAAATCGTTATTTCTTCGGCGGCATTGCGGTTATTTAATTTAAATGAAGAAAACGCTTTTAATCAGAAAATAAATTTTTCTCTTCTTTTGCCATCTAAGGGGGAAGACGCGAATTTCGCAAGCGAATTTACCGCGTTGGAAGATGATTTTAATATTGTCGGTATTATTGAAGATGAAAATTCCAGTTTTGTTTATTTGCCTTTTGGTATTGGCATGGATTACGGCTTTGATAATTACAGCAAAATAAAAGTTAAGGTTGAGGATGAGGAAAGCTTGGATTTGGTAAGAACAGAGATTATTGATAAAGGTTTTATTGTCAGCGCCCTGTCTGATGTAATTGAACAAGCTAATCAAATATTTAAAGTGGTACAGATAATATTGGCGTCATTCGGCGTTGTCGCCTTGATTGTAAGCGCGATTGGCATGTTTAACACTATGACGATTACTTTGCTTGAAAGAACTCAGGAAATCGGCATTATGAAGACGCTAGGCGCGACCAGTTTTGATATTTGGAATATGTTTTTGGCGGAATCAATAATTATCGGTTTTTTCGGCGGACTGGGCGGAGTGGCTATCGGCTGGTTTGGCGGTGTTTTGTTTAATTATTTAATTAATTTGCTGGCTGGCGCTTTTGGCGGGGAAAAAATTGATATGTTTTATACGCCGTATTGGTTTGTAATTTTGATTATGTCTTTTTCTTCGGTTGTCGGACTTTTAACCGGTTTTTACCCGGCAAGAAGAGCGGCCAAGATTAACGCCTTGGAGGCTTTGAGGTATAAATAGGATTACAAATTACAAATTGCTACAAATTTACAAATATTAGTTAAATTTTTTGTTAATGTTTATAAATTTGTGATAATTATTAAAAAGATATGATAAAATTGCGCAAAATATTTGTATTTGTGAATTTGTAGCAATTTGTAATTTGTAATATTTAATGCCTGAACCAATCATAAAACTTAAAGATTTGGAAATTACATATAATCCGGGCAAATCCAATGAGTATAGAGCCACTAAAGGCGTTTCAATGGAAATTTATCCCGGTGAATTTGTTGCGTTTTTCGGGCCGTCAGGATGCGGAAAATCCACTATTTTTTACAGTATTTTAGGCATCCTGCCGCCTTCGGCCGGAGAAATGTATGTACTTGGGAAAAATCCTTATTCTTATTCACCGGAAGAAATGGTTAATTTTCAAACCAATACTATCGGTATTATTTATCAGTCGTTTTTTTTGATTAATTCAATTTCCGTAATTGATAATGTTTCTTTGCCGCAAATTTTTCATGGAGTGTCTCCCGGCAGAAGAAAGAAATGGGCGCTGGAGTTATTAAAACGTTTTGATATGGGCGAGCATGGCGGCAAGTATCCTGATAATTTGTCAGGCGGCCAGTCGCAGCGCGTATCAGTTGCCAGAGCAATGGTTAATAACCCAAAAATATTATTAGCTGATGAACCGACCGGTAATTTGGATTCCGTTTCCACCAAGCAAGTTATGGGATCTTTAGAGGAGATTAATCGGGTTGATAAAAAAACCGTAATTATCATTACTCATAATGCCGCCCAATTATCCTACGCGCACCGCGTGTTTTATATGAAAGACGGTCTCTTGGAAAGAGTTGTTCCTAATCCGGAAAAAAAGCAAATCGCCAAAATGGATAAGCAAAAAATGCTGGTAACCGAAATGGAAAAACTTTCTGAAATTTATCCTTATGACACTCCAGTTAGATTAAAAGTTAAAAGCTTGGTTAATTATTTGACGCAGGAATTTAATTTTGATCAGGTGTTAAGGCTTGAAGATTTTACGCAATTGGCGGTTGAAAGAAAAATAAGCAAAGATGAATATATAGCGCTTTTGACAAAAAGGTTTCATGACGGCGGAATCGGGGTTAGTCTTGCTGCCGGCAGAGTAATGGCTGAAAAAGTTGAGCGAATATTAAAACAATCGGAAGATGTTCGCCGTTTTCGCCGCCGTTTTATGAATAATAATTTTTTTTCCAGAGAAAAAGAAGTTCTTAAGCGATTAGGCGATTATATCGCGGAAGAGTATAAAGAAAAATTGGAGCCGATAAAAAAGAAAAGATTAAAGGAATTGGTGTATAAACGAATCGCGAGCCTTATAGGACGGGAAGAATTTGAAGGATCTTTGCGCATACCGCTTGAGAAGGGCGGATTGGGAATAAGCCGTTTGCGCTCCCGCGGCTTAACATTATATTTTGAAAAAATTTTAACCCAAGGCGTAGAAAGCAAAGGGCATGGACACTAAGCGAAAATCATAAATCATAAATTTTAAAACTTATGGGCATGATGCGCATACAAGATACTATTAGTTTGGCGACTCGCATGTTCCGGACTCGTCCGGCGCGTACTTGGCTGACAATTTTTGGCATTGGCGTCGGCATTGGCGCGGTGGTTATTTTAGTAGGGCTTGGATATGGGCTGCAAGGGATCTTGCTTGAGCAGATTGTATTTGGAGAGGCCATGCTTAGTCTGAATGTTATGTCGCCGCCATCTCATATCGTCACAATCAACAAAGAAGAAATTGACAATTTTTTCGCGATTAAAAACGTTGAAGATGTCGCGCCATTGGCAAGTTTTGCGGCATCGGTTACATACGGAGAATTGACAGGCAGTATTATTCTTAACGGAGTTGAGCCGGACTATTTTAAATACGCAGGCGTTGTTGCCAAATCCGGAGAGTTTTTTACGGATAATGAAACAAATTCAATTTTGCTTTCTTCAGCAGTAATGAAGCTGTTTGAGAAAGAAGCTGATCAAATTATCGGTGAAAAGGTCAGTTTTAAAGTTTTTATTCCGGTTGGCGATACTGATGAGGTGCAGGAAATACCATTTGACAAAGAATATATAGTGAAAGGCGTAATAGAAGATGAAGCGTCTATTTTTGCTTATATCCCTTTGCAGGAATTTTCATCACGATTTGTTATTCCCTATTATGACAAGGCCAGAGTAAGGGTTTCCGGCAGGGAATTTTTAGATGTGGTTGAAGAGGATATATTGGGTAGGGGCTTTATTGTTACCGCGCTTTCCAAGACCGTTGATCAGGCTAATAAGATATTTAGCGGAATCCAGGCTACCTTGGCTTTATTTGGCGGAATCGCATTGGTTGTGTCGGCAATCGGCATGTTCAATACTATGACAGTCACCTTGCTTGAGCGCACAAAAGAAATTGGAATTATGCGCACTATCGGCGGCTCGCCTTTAAAAATAAAAGTGATGTTTTTAACCGAGTCTGTATTAATGGGGACATTGGGCGGATTCATGGGGATTTTATTGGGTGTCGGCGGGGGATTGTCAATAAATTTTTTATTAAGCATGTTAGCCGCAAAGATGGGCGGCGAGCCAATGAGCCTTTTTCGTTTTCCAATTCCATTTTTATTATTTATTGCCATATTCGGCGCGGTAATGGGTTATTTAACAGGTTTGTTTCCTTCAAAAAGAGCAGGCTCTTTAAGCCCATTAGATGCTATTCGCGGATAAAATTAGACCACGAATATGTTATTTTTACAAAATATGGTATAATATTATTAATTAATATAATAATGTGGATAAGTAGTTTACAATAATTTAAATAGCATTTCCCCATGCCTAAAAGAATAAAAAGACAAATTAAAAAGTCTATGCCGTTTTTTATAATTATTTCTTTAATTATAAGTTCAACGGCAATGGGCTTGTTTTTTAATATTGATTATAATATTTATAATTTTTTTAATAATTCAGAATCTCCCGTAGTGTCGCTGCCGGAAGCCCAAGCCACTGATACTGCCAGCACTACCGTTGAGGTGCAAAACGCGCCGCCAAGCATGTCTGGCCATCCGATAGAAGTCCCGGCTTCCACTTCCACATCTCCTATAAATATCGGCGATACTTTAACCATAACAGTAGAAGCTAGCGATGGTGAAAGTAATAGTTATTATTTAATTATTTGTTCAAGCAATTCTATTGAAGTTGACCAAGCTAGCGGCACAAATCATCATTGTAGCGATATAACTTTTGGATCTTCTACATTAACAGCCTCTGGCGTTGTAGCCACTACGACTTTTGCTGTTGATGATCCTAGCGATGATCCTGGCGCTGAAACAGATGAGTGGTACGCGTTTGTCTGTGATAATCATGCTACGCAAGCTGATTGTTCAAGTCACAGCCAAGGCGCTTCTCCGGGAAGCGGCGATAATTCAAGCCCTTTTTATATTAATCACGCGCCGAGTTTAGCAAGTGTTTCCACAACAGACGACAATAAAGACCCCGGAGGCGGTGATTTTACAATTACCGCCGTTACGACAGATAGTGATGTTATGGGAGGTCTTGATGAGTTGACTTTATATATTTGCGGCTCAATCGGCTGGGATGTTTCAACCGGATGTACTGGCAGCGAATTGTGTCATAGCACTTCAACCACGCCCAATGTTTCCTGTACTTTTGCCACCGGCACTCCGGCAATAGATGCTGATTATGAATATTACGCCTATGTAAAAGATCAGCACGATTTTGCGGCGGCTGACAATTACGCGACCAGCACATATACGGTTAATAATGTCGCGCCTGAGGTTGGCAGTGTTGTGATAAACGGCGGAGTTGATATTGTTTTAAATATGAAGAATATGGATGAGTATCTGGCTACAACATCTTCAACGGCAATTTCCGATAATAACGGCTGCGAAGATATTGTTTCCGCCACTAGCACGATTTATTGGTCAAGCGCAACAGCAGAGCATGGCTGTACGCAGGATGATGATGACTGTTATCCAATCGCAAGCACTTATTGTACAATTCTTTCCGGAAGCTGTGAAGGCAGTTCTGATGTCGACTTGACTTATACTTGTTCAACAACGCTTGCGTATCACGCAATTCCAACGGATGAGTCATCAGGCAATACCAGCAGCAGCACTAATTGGTTGGCAGGAATTACGGTTTTTGACGATGATGGCGCGTACGGCACGGCAACTTCCGTGTCAGGCGTTGATGTCGCGACTTTAACCGCGTTAGATGTCACAGAAGATGCTATTCCTTATTTGACGATTAAAAGCGGAGAAAATTCCGGTGATTATAATGCCACAACAACAATAGCCAATTACGGAAATAGTCCGCTTGATGCCGGTGTTGACGTGGATGACATGGACAAAGACGAGGGTCCGGCTAATGATATTAAAGCTGAAAATCAGCAATTTGCCACCAGCACTTTCGCGTATGGCAGCGGAACATGGTCAGTTGAACAGGCATCATCAACATTGCAGGTTGATACAGACACAGTAAAACCGGCGACAGGCGCGTTAGATATTAGCGATGAGGTATATTGGGGAATTTATATTCCTGTTGGAAAGCCATCCGGAGCTTATACCGGTATGAATACTTTTACTGCAATTTTGGATAGTGATAATTGGTAAAAAATCAAATGTTAATTTAAATATTATAAAATACCCGTTTTACGGGTATTTTTGTTTGAAATTGTTTTTTTTTAAAAAAACCACTTGAAATTATTTGTAAAATATAGTATATTATATGTATAAACAAATAAAATATAGGCCAAAACTTTAAAATTTTTGGATTTTTTTAGTATATAAAAATATTGACTTTTTAATGAATTGGAAAAAAATAAAAATTAATATTTTGTTGATAATAATTATTTTTAATTGTTTTGTTTGGGCGCAAAATGTTCAAGCCGGTTTTGGCATTTCACCTCCTTATGTAAAAACAAGCAAACCGATTTTTCCGGGATCTCATTTTGAACAAAGAATTACGCTTTTAAGATCTTCGGCTGACGAAGATATGGAGGCAATAATAAAAATTAACGCGCCGGAAATAACCGATTGGATTACTATTGACAAGGGAGAAGTGTTTGATTTGCCAAAAGATCAATTACGAGTGCCAATGGTTGTCAAGGTTGATGTTCCAAATAGAGCTGAAATTGGAAACTATCAAGGGTATATTAATATTCAAATTGCCCCCAAGGGAAAAAATCAAGGCGGCGGAGTGGCAATTGCTTTGGGCGCGCGCATAGATATTGATTTAAATATTACCAATGAAACTTTTTTGGATTTTACCGTAAGAAAATTTGATATTCCGGATTTTGAAATGTTAAAAAAGCCATGGAATTGGAAGATATTTTCCATGTTTTTTTATCGCGTTAAAGCGGCAATTACCATAAAAAATACAGGCAACGTAAAAGTTGCCCCGACTAAAGTAAGTTTGGAAGTTTATGATTTAACAAAAACTATTTTATTTGAATCAAGCGTGGATAAAAAAATTAAAAAGGTTGAACCTTTTAAGACGGAAACCGTTTACGCTTCTTTCCCAACTAAATTGGAAGCAGGACAGTATTGGGGAAAGATTAAAGTTTATAAAGATGATACAATAGTTTATAAGGATGAAACAATTTTTACCGTTAAGTCTCCGGGAGGGCTTGCGAGCGGAACAAAATTGGGAATTTGGCCTTGGATTATGCTGTTTGGCATTATAGCTTTAATTATTTTAATTATTTTTATTTTAATTAAAATAAAGATTTGGCGGCATGTTTATAAAGTTATATATGTTATCAGCTGGCCTGTCAGAGTAGTTTGGAAAAAAATATTTCAAACATGGGAAGAAATTAAAAAAGCTTTTTGGCAAAAAATGCATCAAAAAGCGGAAAAATACAAAAAAAAATCTTTTGATGAAAAAGAATCAAAAGACAACGAAGATGAATAAAATTTTATTTAGTTTTTACAAATTAATTTATGTTCCCATGTTTTCGCAAATTATTTATTTTTATAATTATATTTTTAATTGAAGGAAGTTTTTTTAATTTATTTTATTTAAAAGAGCTTCAAGCTGTTGAATTTTTACCGACAAGCGTGGAAGTTTTAGTTAGCTGTGGAAATGGCATAATTGACATATCTAATGATGAAATTTGCGATCCGGGCGAACCGCCGGGAATACCGCCTGATTTAGGCACAACGACTTGCGCGAATTTTTTAGATGTTTTTGGAAATCCTTTTTCGCAGGGCGACTTGGAATGTTTGGCGGATTGCAGCGATTTTAACAGCGATGTTTGTTTCACTTGCGGCAATACCAATAAGGAAGAAGCTGAAGATTGCGATACTAATGATTTTGGCGGACAATCTTGTTTGAATTTCGGTTTTAGCAGCGGAGCCTTAATTTGCACTGTTGATTGTTCAATTAGCACCACAAATTGCGTTGCCAGCGATTCTGAGGGCGGGCCAACTTCCGGCGGAGGCAGCAGCAGGGGCGGCGCAAGCGGCAGTATATATGGATATAATCCCGGAAGCGAAGACCAGGACGAAACCAAGGTTGTTATGAAAGGCAAGTCTTACCCGAATGTTGATGTGCATATTTTGGTTGACGGCGTAGTAGTAGGCATTGCGCGCACGGACGCGAAAGCGGATTTTTATTTTGAAACCAATGAAGTAACCCCCGGGGTAGCCAGTTTCGGTTTTTGGTCCGAAGATAAGTCCAGTTTAAAATCAACTCTGTTAACATTAACTTTTAGGGTTGTGTCAAGCGCGGTCTCAACAATTTCCGGAATTTACATATCCCCGACCATTAATATGGATAAAAATTCCGTTAAGCAAGGCGAGGCAGTACGCATATACGGGCAAACCGTGCCGGAAACGGAAGTTCATGTGCATATACATTCAGAAGAAGAATTTATTGAACAAGCCAACAGCCAGGAATCCGGAGACTGGGAATTAGTATTTAATACCACGCCTTTGTCAGAAGAGTTTCATACAGCCAAGGCTTTATTTCAGGCGGCAACAACCGACGGCAATATCATAAAATCCGGCTTTAGCCGGTCGGTAAGTTTTTATGTAGGTAAAATAGGAGGAACAGCTCTTTGCCCTGAAGCGGACTTAAATCATGACACGCGGGTAAATTTAACTGATTTTTCAATTTTATTGTTTCACTGGGGAACTGATGACGCCTGCGCCGATCAAAATCAAAATGGAACAGTTGATTTGATTGACTTCAGTATTATGATGTATTATTGGACGGGATGACTTTTGGATGTCGGATTTCGGATTTCGGATTTCGGATTTTGAAATGTATTTTTAATTTTTTTTGGCATTCCCGACGCTCCCAGCATCTTTAGTTTATCATTCCCGACACACCCAGAGCCTCTTTAATTTGTCATTCCCGACACACCCAACCTCTTTAGTTTGTCATTCCCGACACACCCAGCCTCGCAGAGAAATTATTAATAAATGATCGGGAATCTCTTTAAAAGATACGAACATGAAAATATTGAATACATGAAAAAAGAATATACTTATGTTT
>JAYEHJ010000058.1:0-13776 GCA_034659435.1 Patescibacteria group bacterium
TATTAAACTGGATTTAAACAAAACAGTTAATACTTTTGCAACCGTTTTTTCTTCGTTAAAAACCGGCAATATTGCTGTTATTTTCATAATTTAAAAAATTATTTCCATCTCCCTGATCGCAGAATAGAAATTATTAAAAATAAACCTAAAAAACTAGCAAATAGATAACCGATAATGCCAATAGCTGGATAACCGAAAATGAAAGGACCAATTGGCTGGCCTAAAATCATGGAAGACCCGATTATTAAAGCGGCAATTATCATACTAAAAGATAAGCGATTGCTGGAACGATCAATTTCATGAATTAATTTATCTAGCCCCTTGTGCTGGAACCCAATATTCAATTCACCTTTCCTTAAATTTCTAATTAGCCATAAAAAATCTTTTGGGAAAACTTCAAAAAAATTAAAAAGCTCTCTAAGCGATCCACTGCCTCTATCCCACAGATTGGTTAAAGAATATTTTTTGCTGATTAACTGCTTAGCAAAAGGCTTGGTGTGGGCAACCATATCAAAGTCAGGATCAAGATCCCTGCCTACTCCCTCAATAGTAACCAGCGATTTTGCCAGTAATATCAGATCACTGGGCATCTTAATTTGATGATGGATCATAATTTCTAAAATTTCTTCTATAATCGCGCTGATTTTCAGCTGTTTTAACGGAACGCCGTAATATTTATCAATAAAATTCTTGATTTCAATTTTTAACTCTTTTATGTCCATCTCTGGATCAACAATCTCCATTTGTTCCAAAGCTTTGATAATTTTATCAGTATCATTCCCAATCGCGGCGATCAATAAACTCGCCATATTGACCATGGTGTCTTCCTCAACTCTGCCAACCATGCCAAAATCAAGCAAGGCAATAACATTATTCTCTATTATAAAGATATTTCCGGGATGAGGATCTCCATGAAAGAAACCATCTACAAATATCTGTTTGAGTATCATATCCGCGCCTCGGGCAGAAATTATTTTTTTATCATATTGGGAATCGCGCGAACTGGCTATATCAGAAATCTTAACCCCCTTAATATATTCCATAGTCAATATTCTTGATGTTGTTAACTGCCAATATACTTTTGGAATATAAGCCGTTTCACTGTTTTTAAAATTTACTCTAAACTTATCAATATTGCGCCCCTCACTGACAAAATCCAATTCTTGTTTAATGGTTTTGGAAAATTCTTTTACTATTTCTATCGGCTGATAAATATTGCCGTTTATCAGCCTTTTTTCCATAAACTTAACCAAATCAAACAAAATAGAAATATCTGATTTAATACGCTCTTCAATCTTTGGGCGCTGTACTTTAACTGCCACGGCTTCACCGCCCGGTAACTTGGCTTTATGCACCTGGCTTAAAGAAGCAGAAGCCACAGGACTTTCATCAAATTCAATAAATAATTCATCAATCGGCCTGCCAAACTCTTTTTTAAATATTTCTTTAACCTCAGAGAAATCAAAAGGCTGAACATTGTCTTGCAATTTACTAAATTCTTTTACGAACTCACAGGGTATCAAATCAGGGCGAGTACTTAAAATTTGACCTAATTTAACAAAAGTCGGTCCCAAATCTTCGCAGGCCATACGAGCTCTTTGCGGCAGAGTTAAACGCTTAATTGCTTCTTTTTCTGTTTTTTTAATAAAAAACTTTTTACCTAATTTAAAATATCGTTCTACAGCAGGTAAATTCAAAAAATAACCCAGGCCATATTTACTCAGGGTAAATAAAATCTCTTTAGCGCGTTTTAAATTCTTATAATTTTGTTTTAGATTTAACATAATTAAAATTTATAAAACACAAACTGCAAATGCCAAATAAGCCTATTCAGCATTTGATGTTTGTGTTAAAAAAAATTACTCTTTTTTTTCACTCAATTTTTTATCCAGCTTTTCAATCTTGCCATTCAAGCCAACAATGTCTTTTCTGCTGGGAACATTTAATTTTTTCAATATGCCATGCACTGTTTTTTCTACTTGCTTTTCTATTGTCTTTTTATTATCTTCTGCTTTTTCTAATAACTCTTTTACGAATTTAGAGCCTTCACCCTCAGACACCTCTCCCTCTTTGACTAAATCCTTAACCAATTTTTCCGCTTTTTCCTTGGTTAACGAAGCTATGCCAAGCCCTGTTAAAATTGTCTTTTTAACTAAATTATCCATATTATCACCCCCTGTCTAATGTTAAATATACTAAACCTTATTTATTAAGATATTCTTTTTCCCATATTGGATCCAAAATTTTAGAAATATTTTTATCGTATTTTTCTAATCCGCTTTGATATTCAGGATCCTTAATGGCTTTTCGCGCGACTTCATCAATCGGTTTGGGATGGTATTTTCTTAACTTATTTTTCATCATGCTATAATGGTCTTTGATGGGGCATGGCGTTATCCAGTTCCCCATATTCTCCGGTTTTTGATCAAGGGCATAATCTTTTTGCCATTGCCGGATAGATTTAAAAAACGGCTCTTCCAGCACGTCATTTAACGTTTTATCTTTTGCGTAAATTTCATTAATATTAACCGGCGAATAAGGATTAAATACGCAAGGAGTTACGTTTCCGTTCCAATCAATATACAGATATCCGCCATTTGATTTTCCCGCCGATATGCAGCCGCTGCTAGCACAGCCGCTATTCCAAAAATCAGCGATAAATATATTTCTATCTCTAACCAAATCTTGAGTTTTTCTAAACATTTTAGCTCTTTGTTCTGGAGTAACCATTGAATCCAATGTATCAACGCGCCCAATCGGCATTAACTGAAATATCCAGGCGTAAACAGCGCCCTGTTTTTTAAAATAATAATCTATCATTTTATCGCTTACAACCAACTCAGCATTTTCTTTGGCCGCGGTTATTGAAATCCCGAAAGGCACGCCTGCTTTTCGTAAATTTTCCATGGCTTTCAAAATTTTCTTATGTACTCCTTTGCCGCGGCGAAAATCAGTTTCTTTTTCAAAGCCTTCTACTGAAATAGCAGGTGTAATATTTCCAACTTCAGCCAATTTTTCAGCCATTTCTTCGTTAATTAATGTTCCATTTGTGTACATTAAAAAATAATTGTCTTTGTGCTTTTTTGCTAAATCTATTATAGTCTTTCCGTCATCTTTATAAAGCAAAGGTTCGCCGCCGGTAATTACAGTAAAATAAGAACCCCATAATTCCCTTTTTTCATTTATAATTCTATCCAAGGTATCCCATGATAATTTTTCAGAATTAGCCGCTGAACTATTAGCATAACATCCTTTGCATTTTAAATTACAAAATTTTCCGGGCGCGATAAGCAAAAATAGAGGAGGTTGTCTTTTATATTTATTTTGAAATTTTTTCAATTTATCACCACTACCTATTAAAATATTCTGGACTAAAGAATTAATCAGCGCCTTTCGAACTTGAGGAACGTTGCCGGCTTTGGCAAAAGCCGAGTCAATAGCCAATAAAAGGCTCTTAATCATACTATATTTATCTTTATTTACTTGTAACGGCAAATCTTTATTATTAAGCAATAAAGCGTAAATTTTTTTATCCGCAAGCTTAATAATATTTTTTCTTACTATCGCGTTAGATAAAAACAAATATAAAGGCCTGTTCGCGGCTTTTTTAAACACTTCAAGCATAAACTCGTTTACCGAATTTTTTGATAATTGTTTTGATTTAAATTGTTTCATAATTTTAAATTCTAATTAAAAATATATAAAATATTATTTAAAAAATAGTGCCGGTTTTCACATTATAAAACCATTTATCAACATTAACCTTGATTAATTAATTTTTTTATTTTAAACAAATGCTTGTTAGCCGCTTCTTCGCCTGCTTTAATTATTTCTTCTGATTGCCGGCCATTGAAAAATTTATTCCAACCAACTAAACCCACTTCCTTTACTTCCGGTTCTATAACCACATCTCCGCTTCTTGAACAATTTCGCGCGAAATGATAACGAATTATATTTAATGTCCTTACTCCAGTCTTTGAAATGGATAAATTATCTTCATCTAAATTATTTTCAAAAAATTTATTGTCCAAATTGACGGCAATAACAATGTCAGCGCCCATTTTCCGCGCTACATCATCCGGTAATGGATTAGACAAACCGCCATCTGCCAATAAGCAGCCATTATGTTTTATTGGTTGAAAAATAAGAGGAACTGATAAACTGGCTCGTACTGATTTAGTGAGATTTCCGCTGACGATATCTACTTCTTGCCCGGAAATCAAGTCAGTAGCAACAACAGTTAACGGAATTTTTAAATCATCAAAACCAAATCCATTAAACCAATTTTTTATTAAATCTTCAACCTTGGTTCCTTTGACAAATCCGCCGCTCAAAGTAGGATCAAGTAATGACAAGGCTGTGCGCCAATTACTGCCTAAGGCAACTTTTTCCAATTTTTCTATATCTTTATAAATTGCGTAATAAGTTCCAACCAAAGCGCCAATACTTGAACCGGCAATGAAATCAATAGGGATATTATTTTCTACTAACACTTTAATAACGCCAATATGCGCTAATCCCTTAGCACCTCCACTTCCCAATGCTAAGCCAATTTTTATTTTCTTTTTATTTTGCATATTAATAATTAAATTCTATCTATATATATTAAAATAATACCGTAATAATCTGATTTGAAACTTTTTCTGAATTAATTTTTTTATTCAATAACGAGTATTCCAAAAGCAAACCATCCATCATTCCCATTAATAAAAAAGAAAGCATCCGACTGTCAATTTTTTTTATTGCTTTTTTATTTGTAAACACCTCTTTAATGATTGGCTGAATTAAATCAATTGTCTGCTCTCTTGATTTAATAATATATTCACTTATTTGACAATTAGCCGGTGATAATTTCAAGGTTAAAGCCTTAATAAGATTTTTTTCTTTAAAGCCAAAATCTAAATAATTTTTTACTAAAGCAAACAGCTTGTTTTTGGTGTTTTTTTCATTGTTCGCTTTAATAATAGCGGAACTTAAACCGACAAAAACCTCATCAAGAACCTCGTGATAAATTTCTACTTTGCCGGTGAAGTGATAATACAAAGCTCCCTTTGTAATATTAACTTTTTTGGCAATATCACTCATAGAAACTCCCAAATAGCTATAATCAGAAAAAAGCTGACGAGCAATGTTAATGATTTGCTTCTTGGTGTCCTGAATAATATCCTGCTTCTGTGTTCTAGAACTTTCCATAATTTTACTCTTACTAATTAATTTACTAACCGAGCGGTTAGTAGATGTTTATACTATATAATACTATAAAAAAAATGTCAAACAATTATTATTTAAAAATATATTCAATGGGACTGCCGCCGAATGCCGGTTTTGGCATAAATTTTCAAATTTTGAGTAAACTTTTCTTAAAAAAATTTTGCTTATGTGATAATATACGCCCCGTAGGAAGTGCCCTTGGGGTAGGCCAAATTTTTTTAAGATAAATTTGTCAAAATTTAGGAATTTAGGGCAAACTGGCATTCGGCGGCAGTCCCTCAATAGATAACTGAGCTAATTATCCCTTTAGGCCCATCTTCTGATGAGAAAAGACTTAAACATTTTTTCTTTGCATATCTTAATAATTTTTGGTATAATTACAAACAAGAAGCTGTGAGTTTCTTGTTTTTATATATAAAATTTTTTCTTTATGATAAAAGTTGAAAAGCACGGAGTAATACTTAAGCCGACCAAGCTTGCGTTTGAAAGCAAATGCGTTTTTAATCCGGGCATATATCAAGACGGGAGAAGCGTGCATGTTGTTTACCGCGCTCTAGATAAAAATTATCTTTCCTGCTTCGGCTACGCGCGGCTTAACGGACCGACCAAGGTGGCGGAGCGCTGGAAAAAGCCTTTTGCCGTTCCAAAATACAAATATGAAAAAAGCGGCATTGAGGATCCGCGCATTGTGAAAATCGGTGATATTTTTTATATGCCTTATGTCGCGCATGACGGCAAAAACGCGATAATTGCTTGTATGCGCGGCAAAAATCTTTTTGATTTAAAAAGAGCCGGCATAATCGGCCCCATGATAAGCTATCGAAAGGCCAGCCAACTATTTCAATTTTCAAAATTAAAAGACGATTATTACTTCTTTTCCAGTTATTATGAAAAATACGCCGGCAGAAATGTTTTGATCTGGGAAAAAGACTGCGTATTTTTTCCTGAAAAAATTCGCGGCAGGTTTGCTTTGCTGCACAGGGTTTTGCCGGACATACAAATCGCTCGAGTTGACAGCTTTAAAATGTATAAAGATAAAAACTACTGGCATAACCATATTCATCACTTGGGAAAGCATGTTGTTTTGGAAGGAAGATACGGCTGGGAAGCGAGACATATCGGCGCCGGCGCGCCGCCGATTAAAACCAAAAAGGGCTGGCTTTTAATATATCATGGCGTTGAGCCGAGAAATAAAGGCAGGCTTTACACTGCCGGCGCGGCTCTATTGAATTCGCGCAACCCGAAAAAAATAATCGGCCGCTTGCCTTATCCATTGTTTTCTCCGGATAAAAAATACGAGTGCGAAGGGCATGTTAATAATGTTGTATTCCCCACCGGCACTGCTTTGTTTAAAGATCAATTATACATATATTATGGAACATCCGACACTTATGTTGCCGTTGCCAGCGTTAATATAAATAATTTAGTTGAAGAACTCTTAAAATATCCGGAAAAATCTTAATTTGCCTTTCTTTGCCTATATGACAAAAGCAAAAAACCCGTCAATCCTATATGTATCCAGCTTTCCTCCCCGCGAATGCGGTATTGCCACCTTTACGCAAGACCTAAGCGGCGCGATGAACAAGGAATTTAATCCTGAAATAAAAAGCAAAATTTTGGCAATAAACGATAATGGCACCTCTATATATAATTACCCGCGCAAGGTTATCAAGCAAATCAATGAAACTGAAATGGAAGATTACATCAACCGCGCGAATGAAATAAACAAAAGTCCTGATATAAAACTGGTTAACATTCAGCATGAATACGGGTTGTTCGGTGGCGAACAAGGCGAGTATTTACTGCCTTTTTTAGAACTTTTAGATAAGCCGGTAATAATTACAATGCATACGGTTTTGCCTCATCCAGGAGATAAGATGAAAAAAATCGGAAAGCTTATTTCAGAAAAATCTTTTGGTACAGTTGTTATGAATCAATCGGCCAAAGACATATTGGTGGAAAAATATGGCATTAAAAAAAATAAAATCCATGTTATTCCGCATGGAGTCCATCATATAGCTTTTCCATCAGGCAAAAGAGCTAAGAAAAAACTGCATCTGCAAAATCGTACTGTATTTTCAACTTTCGGCATGATCAGCCGCGACAAAGGCATTGAATACGCGATTGAGGCCTTGCCGGAAATTGTTAAAAAATACCCGAATGTTCTTTATTTGATAATCGGCGCGACTCATCCGGTTGTAAGAAGGCAGGAAGGCGAAAAATACCGCAACAAATTAAAAAAATTAGTTGTCAAGCACAAACTTACAAAACATGTTAAATTCTATAATAAATATTTGGAATTAAGCGAGCTTATTGACTACTTAAAGGCGACTGATGTTTATATCTATCCAATGCTATCCCGCGAGCAGGCTTCCAGCGGATCTCTTTCTTACGCTATGTCATGCGGATGTCCTTGTATTTCCACCGCAAGCCAATACGCTAAAAGCGTAATTAACAATGAACGGGGCAGGCTTGTGCGCTTTAGAAATTCCAAAGATATAGAAAAGGCTTTGGATGAGATTATCAGCGATATAAAATTGAAAAAGGAAATGAAAAAAAATAATTACTTTTATACCCGCCATATGACATGGCAAAATGTCGCTCTTTCTTATTTTAAAATCTTTAATAAATACGCGAAAATTGTTCCAAAGGAAAAAGGCAAACTCCCTCCTGTTAGCCTTGATTATATTAAAAATTTAACCGACAAATTCGGCATGATCCAATTTGCCAACCACACAAAGCCTGATACTCACTCAGGCTATTGCATGGATGATAACGCGCGCGCTTTGCTTGGCTGCGCGCAAGCGTATAAGCAAAAAAAATTAAAAAGCACGCTTGACTTAATTAATATTTATTTAAAATTCATAAAATACACTTTAAAATCAAACGGCAAATTTCATAATTTTGTCAGCTACCATGGAAATTTTATTGACAGAACAGAAAGCGATGATTCTTTCGGGCGCGCCATCTGGGCTTTAGGATACGTTATTAACGCTGAACATCTGCCGGAAGACTTGCGCGAAAATGCGGCTAAAATACTTAAAAAATCCTTTAAACACGCGAGCAGTTTAGAGTCTCTAAGGGCAATGGCTTTTACAATCACAGGACTCTCGCATTTAGAGGAAAAAGATTTTATAGAATTTAAAATTAATTCTGAAAAAATTAATAAACTTATTGAATTATTAAGCGATAATTTGCTTAGGCATTTTAATGATACTGTTAACAAACAAAATAACAGCTGGCATTGGTTTGAAGACTGCTTGACTTATTCAAACTACAAACTGCCTGAAGCGCTTTTCAGGGCTTACAAAAAAACTAAAAATAAAAAATATCTGGAAACCGCCAGAAAAAGCCTTAATTTTTTAAATAACATTACTTTTGAAAAAGAAAATATTTTTTCACCGATTGGACAGGACGGCTGGTATTTTCGCAATGGCAAACGCTCATATTTTGACCAACAGCCGGAAGACGCCGCGACCGCGGTTGAGGCTTTGATAACCGCCAACGCGGTTACAAAAAAGAAAAAGTACTTAAGGCAGGCGGAAGCCGCCTTTCAATGGTTCTTGGGAAAAAACCATCTTAATCAGATGGTTTACGACGAAGCCACCGGAGGCTGCTATGACGGTCTTGGAAAATACTCGCTTAACTTCAACCAAGGCGCCGAATCCACTATTTCTTATTTTTTAGCAAGATTGGCTATTGGGAGGGTTTATGAATGAGGTTTGATAACTCGCCTTACGCGATAATTCATAATAATCAATCTTTTATATGACAAAAAAGGAGTGATTTGTTTACTGATTATGATGTAATTAATATTTAGATGCTTTTAAAGAGATTCCCGATCATTTAATATAATTTCCCTGCGGGGGCAAGGTGTGTCGGGAATGACAAAAAATAATGAAACTATTCAAACAAATATACTACAAAATAAAATTCAATAAAATAATAAAAAAACACGCTAATTATAAGCGTGAAAAATATGAAGATCGGAATGTGCTGGAAAGCATTATTTTTCCTTATATTCTTGCGTGCCGCAATCCAAAAACTATTCTTGATATCGGACGGGAAGATTATCAAAAATTCTATAACTCCTTTTTCAAAAACCGAGAACTTTGGACATTGGACTATAATCCAAAATATAAAAAATTCGGCGCCAAAAATCACGTTGTTGATGATGTTGTAAATATCAAAAAACATTTTAAAAGCAACTATTTTGATTTTATTTTAATGAACGGCGTATTCGGCTGGGGTCTTAATGACGAAAAAAAAATCCAAATTGCCTTTAATGGAATTTATGAAATTCTAAAACCGGGCGGAATATTTATTTTGGGATATAATGATGAAATTTTTCCTTTTGAAAAAATTAACGGATTAAACAAGCTGAAAAAATATAAATTTAAACCGTTAAAAAAATCTTCTTTTAAATGTATTAACGGCAATCATACTTATAATTTTTATATAAAAGAATAAATCTATGAAAATTAAGGAGGATGCTTACAAAAAAGCTGTTGAGGTATTAGAAGCCTGCTCAACAAAAAAAGGTTTTTACGCTTCCGGACTAAAGGGCGGCTACGAAGCTGTTTGGGCGCGCGATTCTATGATTGCTGCGTTTGGAGCCAGTCTTGTTGAAAACAAATTCAAACTTCCATTTGCCCAAAGCCTGCGCAACTTACAAGAATGGCAGACAAAAAACGGACAAATTCCGAATTGCGTCGGTTCTTACAATTTGGATAGGCGCTCTGACAAAACTTATAACACGATTGATTCATCGCTTTGGTTTATAATCGGCAGTTATATTTTCGCGGAAAAATATAATTCTCATGGACTATTTAAAGAACACAAAAAAACCATAGCGCGCGCTTTGGTATGGCTCAAATATCAAGATCCGAATGAAGACGGACTGCTCTCGCAGCTGCCGACAATGGATTGGCAAGACGCTTTTCCGCATAAATACGGCAATGTGATTAATACGCAAGCGCTTTATTATTTTGTTTTAAAACTGGTCGGCAATAAAAAACAAGCCGAACATATAAAAAAAGTTACTAACGGCGATATTGAGGCTTATTTAAAATTATATGATAAAAAATTAGGCTATTATCTTCCTTGGAATTGGAAAAACCACGACGGCGACCGCGAGCAGGAAGAATGGTTTGATTCTCTTGGCAATATTCTGGCAATTCTTACCGGACTTGCGAAAAAAAATATCGCTTTAAGCATTTTGCGGCATATTAAAAAAGAAAAAATTAACGAGCCTCATGCCCTAAAAGCAATTTGGCCGCCGATTAAACCAAGTGATAAAGAATGGCATTCTTATTTTTCCAAATGCGACGCCCGCGAGCCTTATCATTATCTCAATGGCGGCGTTTGGCCGTTCATCGGCGGATTTTATATTGCCGCGCTTATAAAAATGAAAAAATACAAAGAAGCGCAAATGGAACTGGAAAAACTTGCCAAGGCAAACTTGCAAAAACTTGATATCAGCACTGTTCAAAAAGGACGGCTTAAAGGCAAATATGAATTTAATGAGTGGCTAAATGGCCGCACCGGCAAGCCAAAAGGCGAACCTTATCAGGCATGGTCGGCCGGAATGTATATTTACGCTTATAATTGCGTTAAAGAAAAAAAAGCTGTTTATTTTGAATAAAAAAAGATAAAAATAAAAAGGGCTCAATATTATTTGTGATTTGTAATTTTTAATTTGTTTGTATCTTGTATCCTTGTATCTTATATCCCTGCGTCTTGTATTTTTATTTTCGCATCCACCTCAAATACGCTTCCATAAACGGCGCCAAATCCCCATCCAAAACTCCGTCAATATTCCGGGTTTCATGTTTTGTGCGATGATCTTTTACCATTTTATAGGGCTGCATAACATACGACCTAATCTGCTTGCCCCATTCGGCTTTTTCCGCTTCTCCGCGCAATTTTAATTCTTGCGCTTCTTTTTTTTCTTCTTCCAGTTTGAATAATTTTGATTTTAAAATCTTTAAAGCGGTTTCTTTGTTCTGATGCTGGCTTCTTTCATTTTGGCAAGTAACAACAATATTGCTTGGCGTATGTTTTATTCTCACGGCAGAATCAGTTGTATTAACGCCTTGTCCTCCCGGTCCGGATGATTTAAATACATCAATCCGCAAATCGCTTTCATTTATTTCCACATTTTCTGTATCAGGCAATTCGGGAATCACTTCCACAAGAGCAAAAGAAGTATGCCTCATTGATTCCGCGTCAAAAGGACTAATTCTAACTAAGCGATGCACGCCTGATTCGCTTTTTAAATATCCGTAAGCCCAGCGGCCTTTTATATTATAAGCCGCGCTTTTAATGCCGGCTTCATTCCCTAACGTTCTATCAACGATTTCCGCTTTCCAATTCATTTTTTCAACAAAACGCAAAAACATGCGCTCCAAAATTTGCGCCCAATCCTGCGCGTCAACGCCTCCGGTGCCTGCGTGAATTGAGATGATAACATTACTTTCATCATATTTGTTTGAAAACATTACATAAAATTCTTGCTTTTCATATTGCTTTTTGAGCTCTTGATATTGCTCATGCGCGTCCTTATCTAATGAATCGTCTTTTAATTCGGCTGATTCCGCAACCAATTCTTCCAACGACCTTATTTCCGCTCGCAAACTATCCCATTCATTTGTTTCTTTTTCAAGTTCATCCGCTTTTTGGCTAATCTCAACCGCCTTTTCCCGCTCATTCCAAAAACCGGGCTTAGCCATTAAATTTTTCATTTCACGCGCTTCTTCTTTTTTTCGCTCAATATCTAAAAGCCGCATTGTTTTTAATACGTTTTCTCGCAGGTCTTCTATGTTTTTTAATAGATTTTCCATATATAACTTTCCTTTATCTTACCAGTTAATCTTTGTTCTGTAAAATAAAAATGACAAAAAATGACAAGGGATAATAAAAAAGACCGGAAAATAATTTCCAGACCTTTTTTATTTCTATCAAAAACTATTGCCTTGCCTTTTATTGCAAACTCTACTCCCCCAGCGGATTATGCCCGTTCTTTATTTCTTCGCCATCACTATAACCATCATTATCTGTGTCAAATTTATTCGGATCAGTGCCTAAAATCGCTTCATAAGCATCGCTTAATAAATCTTTGTCGGCATCCGGCTGGCGGGTCGCGCCGCTATAAGCGATTGCGCGAACGACATCCCAATCAATGGCGCCGGAAGGGTTATAGCCGTAAATATGCTTGAAAGATTTAATTGCCGCTTTTTCACTGTCTGTATTGCGAGCAGCCGGCCTAAGACCGTAAGCAATCACGACAACCGCGGCATCGTCAAATGAATCGCTTCTATCAGGCAGCCGCAAATAAACTTTCACAAAAGCGTCTGTTGCCGCGGCTTCAGCTTCGGTATTGGCAGTACTTGGCCAGCGGCCGTTCGCGATTTTAATAACATCGCTCCAGTCATCTGCTGTTTCAGGCACTTTTTTAAATGCAGCTCTAAAAGAATTGATTACTCCGGCTCGCTCGCCTGCTCCCAACTTTGCCGTATCAGGCGAGCCGTAAGCGATTTTGAATCTCGGAAATTAACAAAGGCGCGCCAAATCCGCCGGCGCCTGCTTCGCCTATCCAAACCGGTGGGAAAAAATGGTCATAACTACTTGGCCAAGGTTCAATTGTATTATTTAAAAAAACCATACCGCCTGTTTCCACGACAGCTTCAAAGCCTTTGGGCGTACTGCTTGATATCACTGCCGCTTTAAAAGCTAAAAATACTTTCATGTTTTCGCTTGCGGTATAAACAAAGCCGATATTGCTAAAAGTTGCTCTCCAAACATTCTCAACATTATCAAAAGTCCAACTGCTTATTGTTCCGGCTTGATCATCAGAACTAACATTAAACTGCCCATCGCCATTATCTTTCCAAAGCGACATGCCAGAAGTGGAAGCAGAACTAAGCGCGGCTAAATCCACATTCGGATTAAAGCCGGTATTACCCGGAACATCCATCAGGGTTACGGTTAAACTTGACAGTGTTCCTCCGGAAGAATCAAAAATATCAAATTTTCCGATTCCATAAACAGTATCCGCACTAGCCATCATAATATCCATACCCTGCATATCAGACAGATAACCAGGGGTGACTCCGCCGCTGGCTATGGCGTTTTTAATAAAAATATTAACAGGAACGGCAAAATTCCAAATTAACAAATTCATAACCACCGTTAAGGCGATTAAAATTTTTAGTTTTTTAAACATAGGGTTTTTTAAAATTATAATTTATTGTTATTTGTAATGATTTTTTGCTTATGTTAAATATACTTCCTAATTTTTGTCATTCCCGACACACAATAGCCCCATTATTTTGTCATTCCCGACACACCCAGCCTCGCAGAGAAATTATTAATAAATGATCGGGAATCTCGTTAAAAGCATTGCGTGTTAATTACAACATATCAGTGAAAAAATCATGCCAAGTTGGATTTTCTTTTTTTATTAATTCAATCTTCCATTCTCTGTTCCATTTTTTTAATTGTTTTTCGCATTTTATAGCGTCTTTTATATATTGATATTCTTCGTAATATATTAATTTATTTGTA
>JAYEHJ010000059.1:0-13513 GCA_034659435.1 Patescibacteria group bacterium
TGACCCTTCCGGTTCGTTAATTTTTAAATTAACGCGAGCGTTGTTTTTGGCGCCGACAATCTTTAATAAAGTTCTGATTGCTTGAGCGGTTTGTCCGCGGCGGCCGATTACATAACCCATGTCTTCTGGGTTAATTGACAATGTTAACAGGACACCTCTTTCGTCGACAGTTCTTTCTACCGACACGTCTCCCGCGTTTGCGACAATCGCCTTGACAATGTACTCTAAAAAATCTTTATCTTGGGTGTTGTCCATACTTTTGTTACCTTAAAATATAATATTAAAACTATATTTTAAAGTCTTCTTTAATTATTAATTCATCCAATATCTAAAAATTTCGGATGCTTACAAAATTATTATAGCATAAATAAAATTTTTGTCAATACCAAGTCTATCGCTTGTTATTTATATGTCAAGGCAATTTAGAAATAGAAATTATGCTATTATATTTAGGCTAAAAATTTTTATTTATTCAATAAATCCAATATATCTTGCCTGCTTAAGACTTTTAAAAAATACAGAGAAACAAAATAAACAAAAACAGCGCTTAGAACAATAATAATTAAATTATTTATTCCAATATTATTTAAAATAAGCATCGCAAGCGCCATAATCAGGCAGGCAATTGCTGATTTTATAAAAACCGTAAATTTTGGAATGAAGCCGGTGTATTTCCAAACAATCCAAAAGGAAGCGATTGCGA
Organism: Patescibacteria group bacterium; assembly: GCA_034659435.1. Classification (GTDB taxonomy): domain Bacteria; phylum Patescibacteriota; class Patescibacteriia; order Patescibacteriales; family UBA12075; genus JAGLYP01. The sequence continues at coordinate 704 of JAYEHJ010000059.1, forward strand.
TTGCGAATTCAGAATAAATTGTAACCCATGCGGCGCCCATGTAAGAAAAATTCGGGATAACTATGAGGTAGCCGATTACCGAGGTGATTGCCACAAAAATATACGCTTTGATAACTTTTTTTTGCTTGTTTATGGCGATAATCGCGTGAGCAAACATGTTTCCTAAAAATATCGCGGAAGCGGCAAATATTAAAATTTTTAAAATCGGTCCGGAATCCAAAAAGTCATTTCCGGCGACAATAACCATTACGTCATCGGCAACAAATTGCGTGCCAACCGCTATTGGCAAAGCAAGCATTACTAATACGTCAAAAGACTTTTGCAGGATAGCCGCGAAAACATCCTTTTTTCCCACAATCCAATTTTTAGCCATTATCGGCAATATTATTCCGGCAAACATGAAAGGAATCGTAATTAAAACATCAATTACTTTGTAAGCCGCGCCGTATATCCCAACTTCCGCGATCATACCAATATCCGAATCTCTTGGAATTACAGAAAGAAACAAGGTATCTGATTTAAGATAAATAAGATTAAGCGTGATTGTGATTGCCAGCGGCCAGGATTTTTTAATAATCTCTTGCCAATATATTAAATCAAATTTTAATTTTATTGCAGCGAATTTTTTTGAGAAAATAAAATGAAGCAAAAAACTGACAAGACTTGAAAAAACAGTTGCCGCTAAAATACCCTGTAAGCCGTAATTGAATTTTACCGCTATGATAATTCCAAAAAGCAGAACTAAGCGGCTGGCAATTTCCGCGATAGAAACTTTATCCATGCGCAGTTTTTTCTGGAATAAACCGACTAATATCTGGTTTAAAGCGATAAAAAGAAAGGAAAAAGAGGCTATTGCCACTCCGTTTTTAATTTCAGCTGAGTATGGAAATAGTAAAACAATAATTGGCGCTAATCCTAAAAAAATAAGCGCGGAAATTAAGCGCAGTCCCAATAAATTTCCCAAAGCTTTATCTTGGTTAATTCCCGGTTTGCTAATTATTTGAATAGTAACCAGAGTTAGCCCCAAATCGGCGATAATACCGAAAAAAGATAAAAAAGTAATAATAGTCGTATATTGCCCAAAGCCGTTTTGTCCCAAGTGCCGCGTAATAATCGCTATTGAAATTAATCCGAGTATAATAGAGAGAATTTTGCTAATTATTTGAATAATAGTGTTATAAGCAATTTTTGTAGATAAGCGCATGGATTTTTTTGAATAATTTAGGTATAATGTAATTATAATAATTATAGCATAATATTTATGAAAATAAATAAAAAAGTATTTTTTTTATTATTAGCTTTTTTTTGGATTTTTACGGTGTTTATTAGCTCGCAAAATGTTGAGGCTGCTGATTCAAAGTTGTGGGATTTGCAAAAAGACACTATGGGGGGCGATTCAGAGGGGATAGGCAATGTATTTGAGGGCGCGGGTGAATCCAGAGATTTGCGCGATATTGCCGTAAGCGGAGTAGTGATTTTTCTAGGCATCTTGGGCTTATTTTTTACTGTTTTAATAATTTTAGCGGGATTTCGCTGGATGAATTCGCGCGGCAACGAGGAAGAAGTAAAAAAAGCCAAAGACCAATTAAAAGGCGCGATAATCGGAATGATAATCGTTATTGCGGCTTACGCGATAGCGCAATTTATGATTACAATGACTGAAGACGCAATTGAAGGTTATTTGTATTTTTAAGTTATTCGCTTCGCTCGCCCCATGCTGCAAATGCGGGACATGCGAATATTAATATTGAATTTTTTAGATTAGGATATTTTAATGTTTAAAACAATCAAGAAAATAAAATATTTTTATGTTTTTTTGATTATTTTTTTATTTTTTATTTTTTTATTAAGCCGCGGCTGTATTTATGATAAAAAGGACTTGAGTTATGGCATAACTTTTTCTTTAAAGCAGGCGGAAAGTTTGGGGCTTGACTGGCAAGAAGCTTACGCAAGCATTTTAGATGATTTAAAAATAAAAAAAATAAGATTAGCCGCGTATTGGGATGAAATTGAGGCAGAAAAAGACAGCTACGTTTGGGAGGATTTGGATTGGCAGATTAAAAAGGCAAGCGAGGTAGGAGTGGAAATAATTTTGGCTGTTGGCGGACGTTTGCCGCGCTGGCCCGAGTGCCATTTTCCCAAGTGGCTTGAAAATGTTTCGCAAGTTGAAAAAAGAGAGCAATTATTGGAATATATTGAATTAACAATAAACCGTTATAAAGATAATAAAAACATTGCCGCGTGGCAAGTGGAAAACGAACCGTTCTTGATTAATTTCGGCGAATGCCCTAAACTGGATAAAGATTTATTAGATGAGGAAATTGCTTTAGTAAAAAGTTTGGATAAACGGCCTATAGTTGTTACAGATTCCGGGGAATTATCCGCTTGGATACCGGCTGCTAGGCGCGCGGATATTTTCGGCACAACAATGTATAGGGATACTTATTCCAAATTGCTTAGGTCTTATGTGCATTATCCTATTGAACCGGGCTTTTTCCGTTTTAAAAAAAATATTACTCGTATTTTTTCTGACCCTGAAAAATGGGTGGTAATAGAATTGCAGGCAGAGCCTTGGGGATCGGTTCCTTTTCAGGAATTGCCAAAGACAGAAAGGGATATCACAATGAGCTTGGAAAAATTTAAAGATATGATTGATTTTTCCCGCAAAACTGGATTTAAAGAGTTTTATTTATGGGGTGTTGAATGGTGGTATTGGGAATGGAAAGTAAATGGGGATAAGAGATTTTGGGAAGAGGCTTGGAAGCTTTTTAATTAAATTTTGAATGTTGAATTTTGAGTGAAATTTTAATGATTGAATTTTAAATGTTTAAACATTCAGTCATTAAAATTTCAATCAAAATTCAAAATTAGAAATTCAAAATTATAGTATTATATGCCAAAAAATAAAAAATATTCAATCGGTATTGATTTGGGCGGAACAAAAATGAGCGCTGTGCTTTTTGATGGTGAAAAAGTGATAATGGACTGCTCTTTGGCAACACCTAAAGATAATTTAGAGCATATTTTTGTAATGATGTTGGCTTTAATCGAACCTTTGGAGGAAAAAGCAAATGAATTAAAAATAAGAATTTCCAAAATAGGTTTAGGCGTTGCTGGGGTGATTGATTATAGGGAAGGAAAAATATTATATTCTCCAAATATTCCTCTGATAGACGGGGTGTGCTTAGCGCGAGAATTAGAAAAAAGAACGGGATTTTCGGTAATAATTGATAATGACGGCAATTGTTTTACGCGAGCGGTTGCGGTTCTTGGCGTGGCAAAAAAATATGATAATGTTTACGGTTTTATTATAGGCACCGGTATTGGCGGCGGGTGGTGGATTAACAATGATATTTATCGCGCGCCTTTTGGCGGGTCAGGAGAGCCTGGAGAAATGATTATTGATTTTAACACAGGCATAAAATTGGAAGAAGCATATCATAAATTAACTCAAAATAATCCGGCGCTTTTAGCTGAAGAAGCGTATAGGGGGGATGTGCTGGCAGAAAAAAGCTATGAAGAGCTTGGTGAATTTTTAGGATTAGCTTTGGCAAATATTGTGAATTTAATCGCTCCGGAAGTAATTGTGCTTGGCGGCGGCGCGATTAATTCCAGTGATTTATTTTTATCTATTGCTAAAAAAACAATGAAAGAAAATATTAGCTCATCAGAAGCCAAAAAAAATATTAAAATATTAAAATCAAAAATAGGCAAGCATGCCGGAGCAATCGGCGCGGCTTGTTTGGTAAAATAGATTTTTAATTTGATTTTTTAATAGTTTTTTGTTTAACTGTTCGAATGGGTGCTAAGGAGGTGATCCAAAAAACCCAACACCATGGCTGGTTGCAGAAACTGGCAAATAAAAAAGACAAATAGTGTGGTAAATTAAGGAGGTGAGATTTATTGCCACAGTACTATTGTTTCTGCCAGCAAGGTAAATATATCCAAGAATGGTGTATAAGTTATTTATAGCCAGGAGAGAATTATCTTTTCCGGCTTTTTAAATTCTTGAAAATATAGTATAATGGGATTGTTTGACATAGAGCCGGGAAGGCTTAAAAAAACGAGTCATATTTCTATAACCCGTTTTTTTTATATCAAACTTATTCTTTATTGCGCGCAACTTGCTGCCGTGTTTGAGCCTGTTGCGCTATAACCAAACCCGGGCGAAGGAGAAGTAGATGATAATTCAGCGCCGCAGCCTGTTGGCGCGTTTTCATAACCGGAACAAATGGTCTTTAAAAGGCTGTCTGAATCTCTGGCGCTTGAAATTTTAACGCCGTTTACAACTAAGCCGGGAGAACCCTTAACTCCGTATTTATTCGCGTCTGCTTTATTGACATTATATTGAGGAAAACGCCCTGAAGTCCAAGTATTTTTATCGTTATATAATTCAGTAACTTTATATTGCGCGTCGGTTGAATTTACGCAAGAAGTTAATTTGGAACGATTTATTCTTACGCTATCCAAACATTTTTCCGTGGCGTCAGCTTCGCTTAAAAAGCATTTTAAATATTCAAATAATTTTTCAGGTTCATTTTTTTGAATGCAATGCTGGGTTAATTGCTCGTCAAGCTCTTTTTTGCCATGCATAGCATAATCACAGAATTTTAATTCAAAATCAACATCATCACCCAAAGCCTCAATTGTCGGAATAATGCCTTTGACGATTTGCGTGCCGTAAGGGCAATGGCTCATTACAAAAAGCTCAACTTTTGCTTTTTTTGTCTTAGGAACATCAGTGTTTGCCGCTGCCTTATTCGCCTCCTCCTGATTTTTATTTTGTTCGGTTTCTTTTGTAACTTCTTCAATATTCATTACTTGCGGAAAAAATAATTTTCCGTCACGGCTTAAATATGAAGTAATTTCCTGTCCGCTTGACATATTTAAAATAATTTTATACAAATTATTATCTTCGGAAATTTCTTTAACCGAAATTTCGGAACCAGGCTGCATTAAATTGTTATTAATAAAATCAACCGCTGTTGCCTTCGCCTCTTCCGGAGCTAAGATTTTTGGGCTATCCGCGCCTGTAAGAGAGCATCCTGTGGTGAAAAGCGCTAAAATTAAACTTAAAACTATTATTTTTTTCATATTTTTATGGATTTTACTAAAAAACACTATCTAAAAATTTTACGATAGTATCATTAAGCAATAATTTAACTAATATTTAATTAGAATATTTTTTATCGTCTTAACAGAATAGCAAAATAAAGTTTAAGTGTCAAAAAAATTTTATTAAAATTCGCGAATTCGCATTATTGCAATTATACCGCCAGCATATAAAGCCCAATCACAATCATTGCCGTTCCCATTATTTTTTGAAGCATTACTCCGCTGCCAAACTCTTCTTTTAAAATTTTCGGAAAACGGGTTGATAGAAATATTACCAATAAAATTAAAAATATATATTGCGTGCCTTGCAAAGAGCTGATTAACGCGACATTGCCCATGCTAATCGCCCAATTTAACATAATAAACGCGATTGCCGCTAAAAATCTAATTGACAAGAAAAATCCTAAATTTTTCGGTGATTTTTGCCCTTTTTGATGTTTTATGATTTTTGTCCGCCATTCAGGTACAAGAAAAATTAAAAATACTCCCAAAAACGAACCCATTCTTGACCAGACAAAACCGCCGATAAAAGGCTGGGTTAAATAAACATATTTTATCATTACATAATAAGCGGCAAAAAACAAAGCGGATACGGCTGAATTAATAATTAATCTTTGCGTTGGGCGGTAGCGCGCGTGTACAGGACCTAAAGTATCTTCGAATATTTTTTTTAATTTTTCTCTGGCTTCCCGCAAATAATAAAAACGGGTGTGCTTAACGGAAATCATAACGCCGCCCATTATTAAAATTACAAACGCTAAAAGCTGGCGCTCGCTTAAAGATTCTCCTAAAAAAATAAGAGAAAAAATAAAAGAAAAAATCGGCACAAGCGCTCCGACAATAGGAACTACGCGCGTAGCTTCTGACTGATGCAGGGCTTTGTACCAAAAAATAAGCGTTGCTAAAAATAACATTCCAGCCAGCAAATCAATTCCCAATTCCCGCAAATTCGGAAGCCATGGGTTAAATATTAATAAAAATATATTAAAAACACTCCAAATGCCTACATAAAAAGCATAAATTATTGAAGAGTGGATTTTTTTGGAAAGCAAAAACTTATCGGCAACATAAACGCCGGCGTTGATGAAGTATGAAGTTATAGCAGGAACTAGCCACATAATAGATGTACTAAGATACAAGGATACAAGATACAAATTTCAATAATCAAGAAACAAACAAAATAAAAATAAATAATTTTGAATTTGAATATTTTAATTTGTTTGTATCTTGTATCCTTGTATTTTATTATATATTATTCACTACTACAATTTTACCATGTTCATCTTGCAAATATCTCTATAAACCTCCGCGCTAGGTCTTGCTTTGCGCTCAAAAGTTTTTCTATCAACCGCGAATAATCCGAATTTCGGCGCATAGCCTTTGTCCCACTCAAAATTATCCAATAAAGACCAATAAAAATATCCTTTTACATTAACACCTTCTTCTATTGCTTTATAAACAAAATATAAATGTTTTTTAATAAATTCTGCTCGTTTATCATCACTTGCGTCTGCCAAGCCGTTTTCCAAAATAATAATCGGCTTTTTAAATCTGTTTAAACATTTTAATATGTGATGAATGCCTTCGGGGTAAATCTCCCAACCCATATCCGTAATATTTTTTTTTCTTTTTATGAACGGAGGCATAAAAGTTATAGTTATTTTTCTATAATAATCTACTCCGATATAATCAATATAATTATTAATTTTATTAAAAAATTTGTTTATTCCATAATACGCGGCAATTTTTTTTAATATTATTTCAGGAAAAAACCATTTTCTGTTTGTTTCAAAATAATTGCTTAGGTTAGTTATACTCACTTGAGCATTGGGAAAATATTTGTGAATTTTTTTATAAGCCCCTATGTGCGCGCTTATTAAATTTTTATCTGCTTTTCTAAATTTAAAAAAGGAGTGTTTGTTTGGCGGAAAATATCCAAAAAAATATCCATAAGTCGCCAAAAGCATCGGCTCGTTTAGTGTTACCCAATAGTCAATATTGCCACCAAGCTCGTTAATTATTAAATCAACATATTTTAAATAATCCTCAACCGCCGTTTTGTTTGCCCAGCCGCCTGTTTTTGCCAGCCACACGGGATTTGTCCAATGCCAAAGCGTAACAACGGTTTTTAATCCGCGCTTTTTTGCCGCGGCTAAAACTCGCGCGTAATGTTTAATTTCGGCTATATCCCATGTTCCCTTTTTCGGCTCAATCCGCGCCCATTCAATTCCAAAACGAACTGCGTTTGTGTTCAGCGATTTAGCCAAATCCAAATCTTCTTCGTATCTATTATATGAATCGCAAGCCTTGCCGCAAATATAATCATCAGGATTTAATTTTTTGCTTTTAAATTTTTTGCTTTTAACCCGCTTTTTTTCCCACTCGCTCCAGTCATTAGTAATTCCGCCTTCAACTTGATAAGCGCTGGTTGATGTACCCCATAAAAAATTATCAGGAAATTTTAATTTTTTTTGATTATTTTCCATTTTTATAAAATATTAAATATTTTAAATTATTAATAGTATTATAACATTTTTTGGTTTTAATTTATAATTAACCAACCAAGGAATCAGTTGGAATATGCAATGCTATATTCAAACTTCTAATCATTTTTAATGTTAATCCTCGTTTTTTTTGCAGCACTTCCGATGTTCTGTTGGCGCCGATTATTCTGGCTAAATCTTTTTTTTCCAATCCCATCTGCTCCATTCTAAATTTAATCGCCTCAATCGGATCAGGCGGCAAAATTTCAAAATTTTCTTTTTCATATTTTTCAATCAACATTGAAAATATTTCCAATTCATCTCCGCGGCTAGTTCCAGGTTTAGCATCCCAAATTTGTTCAACTCTAGTTAATGCGTTTTTATAATCCTTTTTAGTTTTAATTAATTTTATGCTCATATATTTTTTGCGTCAATTTTATCATACTCGCTATGAGTACCGATAAATCTTATAAATATTATTTTAAATTTATATTTTATAGCTACAACTAATCTGTATTTATTGCCTTTTATATTAAACACTGCTCTGCTATTTCCAACAATGCTTACATTTTTATATTTAGTTTTTATATCATTTGGCGTTTTCCACTCTTCCTTTTTAATTTCAAAAAACCACGACCTTAGCGCTTGTTCCGAATCCTTATATTTAGGATTCTCCCAAAAATCTTTAATTGTTTTTACGGATATAATTCTCATTAATTTAATTATATTCCCAATTTGGGAATTTGTCAATGGAAAAATAAAAAGGGGATTGTGCAAAAGCTGTGTAAATTAAAAAATAAAATACATTTTTCAAAAAATTCCTGAAATATTAGAAAAATCCGTTAGGAAATTTTAATTCTTTTTGAATATTCTTTATCATAAAATATTAATATTTTTGCAAGTTATGCCCAAAGGGCACTAACAGTAGTCGGGAATATTTAAATTCCTTGACTATAAATTATATTTTGAAACGCGACACCTAATTTCTTATTCAATTTTCACCGGATTAACATTATTCATAGTAACCACAACCTCTTCCGACTCAATAATTTTATTTGTCCAAGTATTCGCGCGCGCGAATATTCCATAAGTGCCGCTTGCCGGCGCCTCAGTCCACAAATATTCATTTACATCTTTTAAATCCGTAATAGCGCTGATTTTATTTTCGCGTGTTTTTTCATTAATATAATAAAAAGTAATCGCGGAAACATATTCTGGATTATTTATTTCAGCTTTAAGGCTTAATGGAAAATCAATATTGCTTAAAGCCAGACCGCTTGTTGGAAAAGTTAATTTTAATGTAAAATCATCCGGCTTATTAATATTGTTTTTCAAAATTAAATTAAATTCAACTTCTTTAATCGCGCAATTATCAACATCATCGCAAATTTTGATTTTTAAATTATGAAAACCGTTATTTAAAAAGCTGATTTGTTTTGCTAAATTAAAAGGATAGGAATTCGCAATATGTAATAAATTGTCGTTTATATAATATTCGGCGCGGTTTATTTCTCTTGGAGCCGTGGCTGTAATGCGTGAGAAAAGGATAGGTTCTAAAATAGCTTGATTGTTGATTGGGCTGATAATTTCCATTTGCGGCAAGTTTTCAGGTATATGAATATTATCTTCTTCCGTTGGCGGCAGTTCGTCTGTTACCAGTTCTGTTGAAGTGGATTTTTGTTTTTCAGCCCATTCCAAAACTCTGTTTTCCCAAAGTTCAAATTGCGGATCATCGTCTGGCTCCTCCGGCATCGCGCCCAAAGGATTGCTTTTGTTTATATAATAAAGAATGCTGTGCGGCCGGAAAAAGGCTTTTTTTTTGATTAAATGTTCGGGAGTGTACTTTGTTGCCAAAAGTCCGCTGATTTCGTCAACTTTAATGATTGTTTCAGGCGTGATTTCGCCGTCAATAACCGCTTTTCCTGTTTTAACAATTTTTGGTTCGCGAAAAGTTTCAGTCGGCGTGTCGCCTAAAACTTTATTCATATAATCATGCCAAATCGGCGCCGCAACTGTTCCGCCGGCGGCTCCTCTTTTCATTTCACTGTTATCATTGTTCCCCACCCAGACTCCTGTAACTATTGACGGAGTATAGCCAATCGTCCATGCGTCGCGATAATCGTTAGTTGTGCCGGTTTTAGCGGCAACCGGGCGCGAACCAAGCGTAAGCCAGTTTCTTTCGCCAAAAGCGTAAGCGCGCGCGCTGTTATCGGAAAGAATATTGTTTATTTCACGGGAGACTTTCGGATCTAGCACTCTTTTTTCTTCCTTTTTAAATTCTTCTAAAATTTTACCGTCCGGATCTTCAACTCTGAGAATAGTGGCGATTGGGTGCAACATACCTTCACGGGCAAAAGCTCCGTAAGCGTTAACATGCTCCAAAAGTTTAACTTCGGCTCCGCCCAAAACCAAAGAAAGGCCGTATCTTTTGTGATTGCCTAGTGTTGTATATCCGAGATCGCCTGCCAAGTCGGAAACATTTTTTACGCCGGCCAAATATATGGCTTTAACCGCCGGAATATTTAAAGAACCTGCCAAAGCTTTGCGCATGCTTACCGGTCCATGCTCTTTATCGTCATAGTTACGCGGTTCATACGGTTTTCCGTCTATATTGGAAAAATCAGTAACAACGTCATAAAGAATTGTTTCAGGAGTATAACCTTTTAAAAAACCAGCGGCAAAAACCAGCGGCTTTAAAGAAGATCCTGGCTGTCTTTGGCTTGTGCTGATATTGACCTGGCCGTCAATTTCTTCATTAAAATAATCGCGCGAACCCACCATAGCAAGCACTTGCCCTGTTTTAGGATCAATTGAAACCAATGATGCGTTTGTGGCATCGTAATTTTCTTCATTTTTTTCCGCAAGTTCAACAATTACTTCTTCGGCGATTTTTTGTTTATATAAGTCAAGCGTAGTGATGATTTTCAATCCGCCTTGCTCAACTTGCTTCTCGCCGTATTTAGAGGAAAGAATTTCTTTAATATACATAACAAAATGCGGTGCTTTAATATTCGCGGCCGGCGGCTTGAATTCAAGCGCGAATTCTTTTGCCTCTTCGGCTTCTTCTTGTTTAATATAGCCTTGCTCAACCATTAAGTTTAATATTTTAAGCTGTCTTTCAATTAATAAATCTTTGTTTGATCCGTACGGAGAATAACGAGATGGCCCTTGCGGCAGCGCTGCCAGAATTGCCGATTCAGCCAAATTAATATCGCGAACGCCTTTACCAAAATAACGGCGGCTGGCGGCTTCAACTCCATAAGCGGTAGAGCCGTAGGGTATTTCATTAAAATACATCTGCAGAATTTCGTCTTTGGAAAAATTTTTCTCCAACCGATAAGCCAAAAGCGCTTCTTTTATTTTTCTAGTGTATTTTTTTTCACTTGTTAAAACGCTGTTTTTAATAAATTGCTGCGTTAAAGTGGATGCGCCTGCCTTTTGTCCGTATAAAACATTAGTTATTAAAGTCCTGAAAATAGCCCACAAGCTAACGCCTTTGTGCTTATAAAAATCTTTATCTTCAATGGAAATTGTCGCCCATTTTAAATGATTTGGAATATCATCCAGCTCAACCATGGTGCGTTGTTTATTGCCATGTATATTGTATAGCAGTTCTTCGCCCGTGCGATCGTAAATTTTTGTGCTTTGCGCTATTTCCCTATCAAGCAAGCGATTTGGATCCGGAAGATTTCTGGATAATTGCATAATAAAAATAATTCCGCTTAAAGCCGCAAACAGAAAAAACCCACTGGCAAAAAGCAGAGTTTTCTTTTTAAACGAATCGCTAAAAATGTTTTTAAAATTAAAAAACTTTCCATTTCGCTTGTTGCGATTATAGTTTAAATTTTTAGATCGGGAAATATAATATTTTTTTTTTTGATTTCGCCAATTTTGGTTTTTTTTAGTTTTTAGAGGCGGGATGGGCATAATAATTTATGATTTGTGATTTATGTTTCTATAATATTTAGCCGCTTCTTCCGGGGATACTGAGTTAATTACCAAACCGGAACCAAGCTCAATGCCGGCCCAAACGCTGCCGCGCGGCTGAATTTTTAAATAAAAATGCTGATCATGGTCGGAAACTGTTTGATGTAAAAAGAAATTAAAAGATAAATCAAGCGCCTGCAATTTAGTTAATATTATTTTTAAGCATTTGGCAAATGACTTGAATTCGCTATCATTAAGCTTGGTGATATTATCTAAATGCCTTTTGGTAAATATCCATGCCTCGTAATGGTATTCACTGGCATAAGGCGCGAATGCGGACACGAATTTGTCTGTAAAAATTCGCCTTTTTGATTTTGTTTCTTTTTTAATCATATCGCAATATGGACAGTTTTTATGTTCAACGCGATAGACACTCGCTAATATTAATTCTTCTTGAATATCCGGCGGCAGAATATGTGTCGCGAAAACCTGTGAATGGGCATGAACAATGGATGCGCCGGCTTTTGAGCCTTGATTTTTAAAGCATAAAATATAATCCAATTTTTTATTCTTGCTTAAAGCAAGCGTGCGTTTGGCATACATGCGCAAAACATTTTCAATTTCCGCTTCGCTTAAGTCCGCCATTTCTTTAATATGGTCTCTGCACTCAATAATTACTTCTTGTGCGCCATAAGCCTTTTCATTATCAAGCTTCACTGCCGGAAAAATATTTTTTATGCTGATTGTCTGCCATTTTCCGTTTTTTTCTATTTTATCAATAATAATTTTAGAGTCAATGTTTTTCGGACAAAAAGGACAATCTCCTGTGCGCTTAATTATAGTTTGTTCGCGGATGTCTTTCGGCCTTTTTGCGCGTCTGGGCGTAATCAAGACATATTTATTCAAAAGATAAGCCTTTCTTAGTTCTGATTGTTGTTTTTTTAACATAAAGGGTTTTGTTTAAGTATTACAATATTATTATAGCAAAAGTTGGGGATACTTGACAAACCCTGACAATTCAAAAGATACCTGATATACTGTAATTAGCAGGCAATCAAAATGATAACCAGTGAGCGAAATATGTATTTAAAATAAATTACATTTACAAAAATGCCAAATCCAAATTGACAAAATAAATATTTTGCAGGCAACGTTTTTGGCTATGAAAAAAGCAATCGGCGCGCTTTAGAAGTATTTAAAGCAACAAAGATTGAATTCGGCAACAGTCCCTGTATTTATCGCGTAAGCGCGCGGAAATTATCAGGGAAGCGGTAAGAATGTTAAA
>JAYEHJ010000060.1:0-2626 GCA_034659435.1 Patescibacteria group bacterium
ATGGCAAAGCAACGAACAACGAAAACGATCCGGGAAGTTATAACATAACAGTTGCAGCCGCCAATAATTGCGGAGTTGAAGCTAAAACATATTTTACTTTAACGGTAGCCGCCAACAAGTGGTGCGGTGACGGAATAGTGCAAGGAGAATATGGCGAATTGTGTGACGACAACCAAAATTGTTCCAGTAATTGTGTTTGCAATGCAGGATGGGTTGATTGCGACGGAGAAGAGACTGACGCTGATGGATGTGAGTGCAATATTAGCGGGGGTAATATTTGCTGGGATGGCGATTGTTGTACTCCTGATACTTGTGCTTTTGAATGCGGTACATATAGTAATAATTGCGGTGGAACGATTAATTGCGGAGCATGTGTTAATGCTAATACTCACTGTTCGGCAGGGAGTTGTATTTGTGACGATGGCTGGCAAGATTGTGATGGGAATGATTCGTGTGAATGTTCAGGATGGTGTTCTGGATTAACATGTTGCACTTCTGCGGAAAATGTTAATATCCAAGTTTGCGTTGATAATGCGCATACAACTTATTTTAATGGCGTTTTTGTTAGTAGCGCAGCTAATTGGGGATCAGTCCAAGCTTATAACGTTAATGTAATTTCAGGAAAAAATGTGATAGCGATAAAAGGTTCAGACTGGGGGGCATTGTATGGCATATCCGCAACTTTGAATTGGCCAGGATGCGTTAATATGACCACGGCAGAAATAAATAAATGGAAATGTACTACAACTCTTGGCGCAGGATGGACAAATATAAATTACGACGATTCGTCTTGGCCAACTGCTGTTTTTGGAAATCCAGGTACAGCAGGAATAAGGGCGGGTAATTTTTTAACAGTACCTCAAATTTGGGCTAGTGGCGCCGGCGCAGGTTCAACTGTTTATTGCCGTTATACTTTTGGAGAATAATTTTTTTGTTTAGCTAAATTTTTTACAAGGGATTCTGATATTTCGGTACATTTCGGCAAAGAATAGGAAGGTCTAGAATAATGTCATATCTTATATTAAGAGAATGTATGCTTAATAATAGCGAAAATAAAATTAAAAACTTAAATCAATCTAAAAAGAAAATATATATTTTTAGCTTAAATTTATAAAATAATTAATCTAATCTAGATACTTTAGCTAGTCTAAAGCCAAGAAAATTATGATTCTGATTAAGACGGCTTAACCAGTAATCAGGAAATTCATATCTACCACACCGATCCGAACAATCCCGACACTTGGACGGCGAAGAAATTAGAAATGGATACAATCCGTTAGGCGAAGGGAAATTAAAATAAAAAATTATCAAAAATTAATATAAATGCCCCAAAAAAAACAAAAAAGCACCAATCAAAAAAATTGGATTATATTTTTTTTATTAGGCGGTTTTTTAATAAAACTGATTCTTTTTTTATTTAAAAAAATCAAAAATTGCCGAGTTAAAAATAATTTTAAAAAATACATTAAAAAAGAAGAAATAGAAATTGAGGAATTTTCCAACCAAGAAGAAGAATTGCCGGAATTTTTGCGTGATTCTTTGAAATTGTTTAAAGATTTTTTTATTCCGCGCAAAGGCAACGGCCATAAGCCGAAAATATTGCGAACAAGATCTTTGGCTCTTATAGTTATCGCGGTTGTTATTTTAAAGATTTCAATTTTGGCTTATGTTTTTTTTGTTAATTCCTACAAGGCCGAGATGAGCGAGAATATTTCCGGCCGGATTGTTGATTTAATCAACCGCGACCGCAAATCGCAAAACCTTAATCCTTTGCGCGTTAACACTGTTTTAAATTCCTCGGCTTTTTCAAAAGCCGAGGATTTGATTATAAAAAACTATTTCGCGCATTACAGTCCGGACGGCAAAAAGCCTTGGGATTTTATTGACCGCGGCCGGTATGAATATCTTTATGTCGGCGAAAATTTGGCTATGAATTTTACTTCAGCCGAATCCGCGCATCAGGCGCTGATGCTCTCGCCGACCCACAAGCAGAATATTTTAAGCGATAAATATTCTGATATTGGAATAGCCGTTATAAACGGAGAGCTGGATGGCAAGAAAACCAATGTTTTGGTGCAATTTTTCGCGATAAAAAAGCCGGCGCCGGTTAAAATCGCTTTAGCTGAAGATAAAACAGCCGGAACCACGGAAACAATTATTAAAATTGAAAAAAAGAAGACCCAAGTAAATCCGGAGGCAAAACAAGAAGAAATTATTAATCATGCCGCGCCTGTAAACATTGCCGGCGAAAGCTATAAACAAGGCGCAAAAGAGATTAAAACGATTGATATCGGCAGGCCTGACAAGCTTAAAATTCCGGATAGTATTCCGGTTCCGATTCAAAATGAAAATTTATTATCTTTCTTTCCGGAGGCAAAAAATATTATCGGTGAAAATGATAAAAATTTAATCGCAAAAGCAGAAATCAGCCCCAACATAGCGGTTGAAAAAAATATCATTACAGATGTAAAAAGTTTTAATAATATTTTTGATAAAAATGACGCTGCGTATTTGGAAAAAATAAAAACATCCAACACGATTACTATGATAATTTTAGGAATTTTATTTATCGCGATGATAATAAATATCGTAGTACGCGCGGAAATTCAGCATAAAAAAGTTTTTA
>JAYEHJ010000061.1:0-13179 GCA_034659435.1 Patescibacteria group bacterium
CTTCTTCACCAAATATCTTAACCACCCCATACTGCCCGTCAAAGCCGGGTTCAATAATCAATTTTCCGGCGCGCGCTCTTTTAATTCCTTCGGCAACAAGAGGCATCGCGTGTTTTTTAATATTTTTCAAAGGCTCATCAATTAATATTTTTAATTCCGAGCCAAGCGCGCTTATCATGTTATTGTATTCAATTTGAACTTTTTTAGCATTGCGATTTTTAATTCCTAAAACTTCGGCGATTATTTTATTCAATCCGACTAATTTTTTAAACACGGGAGCGCCTTTAAGCTTAAAACCGCGCGCGCGATCCGCCAATTCGCCAACACGATAATCAACTCCCACAACCACCGGCTTTTTGCATTTCGGGCAAATTCCTTTATATTTTTTGGTTTCATCTGGCGTAAAGCATACGCCGCAAGCGCGATGTCCGTCATAATGATACATGCCTTCTTCCGGGTAAAATTCAATTGTATAATCTAGGTAGGATTTTTTGTTTTTTTTATTTTTAATAACATCATAAATCTCATCATAACTGATTTTTTCCAAATTAAACGCATTGGCCTCGCGCGCTAAATTCGGCAAGCTATGCGCGTCTGAATTGGAAAGCACTGTAAACTTATCCAATTCGCTTATTCGCCAATTCATTTCTGGATCACTGGACAAACCAGTTTCGTAAGCAAAAATTTTCTCTGAATATTCACCAAAGGCTTCTTCCCATGAATCAAAACCGGACTTTGAGCCGAAAATCGCAAACCAAGGCGTCCAAATATGCGCCGGATATATTAAAAATTTCGGATTAATTGAAAAACATAATTCGCATAATTTTTCAATACTCATACCCAAAATCGGTCGGCCGTCGCTTCTGATATTATAATTTTTATCTAAATATTTATTTAATTCTTCCACTGCCTCAATATTCGGAGCGTGTACAACCATGTGTATCCGCCGGCACTTGTCATTTTTTTTATATATCAAAGCCAATTCTGTTGTTAAGATAAATTTTATTTTTAAGTCCAAAGCGGATTTCAATTTATATAATCCCTTTTGCCCTTTTAAGCCTCCAATATCTTCCAGCTCATTTTTAATAGACAAAAACCAATCAGGAAAAGTAAAATCTCCTGTGCCGATAATATCAATGCCTTTAACGCGGCAAGTCTTATCTATATTTTCCAAAGTCAAATCCCGCGAGCATGCTCTGGAATATTTGGAATGGATATGAAAATCTGCTATTTGGCGCATAAAATTTATACTACAAATTTATTCAAATTCCTCGGCTTATCAGGGTTTATTCCTTTTAAAACCGCGATATGGTAAACCAAAATTTGCGCGGGAATAATATTAAGAATCGGGTTAAATAAATTTAAAGTCTTTGGGATATAAATTACTTTATCAGTGATTTTTATTAGCTGCCTGTTGCCCTGAGTCGTTATTACTATTACTTTTTTCTTTAATTTTTTTAATTTTTTAATCATATCTTTTGCTTCTTTATAATTTTTGCCTAAGGCCGCGAAAACAAGACAAGGATGCTTTTTGTCGCTAATCGCCACAGGACCATGCAAAAACTCCCCTAAAGCAAAGCCTTCGGCGTGCATATAAGTTGTTTCTTTTAATTTTAAAGCGGCTTCCAAAGCGCTCGCGTATTGATAATTTTTTCCCAAAACCAATAAATCATCCAATTTATAATATTTATTTGCGGTTAAAAGCAAATTAACATTCTGCTTTAAAATCCAATCAATTTTTTTTGGTAGCCTGATTATTTCATTAATTATTTTTATTCTTACTGTTGGAGTAATTTTTCTTTGAAGCTTGCCTAAATAAAGAGTAATTAGCGCGAACAGTAAAATTTGCGAAGTATATGTTTTGGTTGCGGCCATTGCCTTTTCTTCGCCTGCCTGATTATATAATGTAAAACTATCCAGCCAATCAAGTTTTGAATTTGGAACATTAGTCAAGCTTAATACAAAACTTTTTTGTTTTTTTACCAAACGAACTGCCTTAATAATATCAGCGGTTTTTCCGGACTGGCTGATTGTAATAACTAAAGTTTTTGAATCAGTTTTTACTTTTCTCTCAACAAATTCATCAGCCAAATCTATTTCCGCCTCTATTCCCAAATACTCGGAAAACATATATTTCCCGGATATTGCCGTGTGATAAGAAGTTCCGCATCCCAGCAAAATTATTCTGTTTATTTTTTTTAATTTTTTTAATATTTTATCAGGATCATTAAATATTACTTCTTTGCGTTTTTTATTTACATATTCATCAATAATATTTTTTATCACTTGCGGCTGCTCAAAAATTTCTTTAAGCATGCTATGTGGAAAAATCTTTATTTTTTGAATACTTTTTACTTGCATATTTTTATTTAATAATTAAAAATGCCATATCTTAAGTTTAGCATTTTATTTAAGATTAGAAAATAGCCTAATATTATAACAAAAACAAATCATTTATTTCCCCGAGTTAATTTATTTTTAACTTTTAATAAAATATGGTATAATAAAAATAAGATAAATAATAAACAAAAATATTATGAAAAAAGTAGATTCTTATTCAATCATTTTTTGGGCTCTGTTTATTGGCTTTTGCTTGGGAGGTTTTACAATGGTAATGTTCTCCGCTTTCTTAGTGCAATAAATACGGTTTAAAAAATAAAACTTATTTTAAAATAAAAACAAGGCATAATTTTGCTTATGTTTTTTATTTTGTTTAAAAGGGACTTTTTAAAAAAGTCCCAACAAAAAAAACACCATTGTTCTGGCGGCGGCCTACTCTCCCAGGGTAAAAACCCAAGTACCATCGGCGCTGAGCGGCTTAACTTCTGTGTTCGAGATGGGAACAGGTGTACCCCGCCCGCAAGAACCACCAGAATAATGATGTTTTTTTCAAACCAAAAATGTGGGAAAATCAAATGAATTATTAGTACTCCTCGGCTGAACGCGTTACCGCGCTTACACCTAGAGCCTATTAACGTCGTAGTCTCCGACGATTCTTATGAAACCTAATCTTGAAGACGGCTTCGCGCTTATATGCTTTCAGCGCTTATCCAAACCGAAGGTAGCTACCCGGCAATGCCCCTGGTGGGACAGCCGGTACACTAGAGCTTCGTCCTTCCCGGTCCTCTCGTACTAGGGAAGGGCCTTCTCAAGTTTCCACGACCATAGTGGATAGGAGACCGACCTGTCTTACGACGGTCTGAACCCAGCTCGCGTGCCGCTTTAATGGGCGAACAGCCCAACCCTTGGGAGCTTCTTCACCCCCAGGATGCGACGAGCCGACATCGCTGTCAATTTCAACTGCTCAAAGGCAGTCTAATTCCATTATTGCTAATGGCATGGACTATATCTTCATCCGTTTTTATCAATAAACGGAGTTGGCGTATTAGGCTTTCGCATTTGAAAACCTCCGCTCCTAGGATTTGGAGCAAGTCTCTACAGGGTCATAACTCAATTTGTATTTCATAGAAGCATGAATATGAGGATAAATTATCCTGTTAAAATCAGATACGCTTTCTTTTAAAAGTCGTATGCGATAATATTTTTTATCCTTATTTAATCTTGCCCGCAGGTTTAATTTTCGCAATTTTACTAATAACCTTTTTTGATCTTTCATTGAAAATTGCTGCGTATTTAAATACACATCATATTTTCTTGATTTACTGCCATCGTCCATAAACCAAATTGCTAAAATTATTGGATTTAATACAAGCGAGGAAGGTATTATTTTTTTTCTGTTTTTATAAAACATTTTATGAAGCTTTGTAAGTTCCTTGTGTTGTTTTGTATAAAAACGATATGCCGTCCTCGTTTCATCAATAATTCTTTGTTTAGGGCCTGATTTACAAATATCTTTTAAAGATTGATATTTCCAGTCAACATATTTTTTTGCTTTTACGGAATGATTAACTTCCAAAAAAGCGTCTTTTCTGCCGTCTACAATTCTAAGATATCCATCGCCCAAAACAGAACCGATGATGATTGATAATTGATATTGAGTTAGACTTCCCACGGTATTGTCCATAACCTTAATTATAGGCTAAATTTATTATGGAGTCCACCGTTATAAGCCAAATTTATTCACTCGATTACTCGAGATGGCACCCCGATATGTTAAGGTGCCGAACCGCGCCGTCGCTGTGGACGCTTGGGCGCGACTAGCCTGTTATCCCCGGAGTAGCTTTTATCCGATGAGCTTCCGCCATCCTATATTGGACGGTCGGATCACTAAGTTCTGCTTTCGCAACTGCTTGACTTGTAGGTCTCGCAGTAAAGCTGGCTTATGCCTTTGCGCTATCTCCCGGGTTTCCATTCCGGGATAGCCAACCTTTGTAAACGCCTCCGTTACTTTTTGGGAGGCATCCGCCCCAGACAAACTACCCGCCAGGCACTGTTCCCGCGCCGGTATTGATTGCTAAAAAATTTAGCCTCCAATAACGGCGCAGGGTTAGGATTACAAATATACAAGGGTGGTATCTCACTGGCGATCGGAAATCGGATATCAGACATCAGATATCGGATAATTATACAAATTATTAATTCATATAAATCCGAAATCTGACATCCGAAATCCGAAATCCGATCTCCCACCTATTCTGAACATGCATAGCCATAACCCAATGCCAAGTTGTAGTAAAGCTTCACGGGGTCTTTTCGTCCGACTATGGTTAACGAGCATCTTTACTCGTCTTGCAATTTCGCCGAGTCCTTCGTTGAGACAGTACCCAAGTCGTTGCGCCATTCGTGCAGGTCGGTAATTAGCCGACAAGGAATTTCGCTACCTTAGGACCGTTCAATTTGTTACTGTTCTAAAATTAGAACGGCATAGGCATTTCTGCTATGCTCTTTGGCTTTCACCAAAGTTCGGACTATATCTTTTCACTTATATTTTAAGTGAATCTGACATATAGTCTCTGAGGATCTCTTTTTAACAAAGATTTACTCTTTTTCCGCCTCTGTTCATTTTCCTTCTTATGGAAATAATTTCATCAAAACCTTGCTTTGTTAAATGTTTATTTTCTTTAATTATTTTTGCAGCTTTCACAAATTGTGAAAACTGATATTTCTTATTTTGTGATAAGAAGTTAAATTTCTTAAAGAATGGCAATATATTTCCCCAAATAGAATTAAAATTATTAACTTCATAATAATAAACTCCATCAGGTCTTTTTCGCAGGGTTCCGCATTTTAAATGTTTCTTAAACTGCGAAAGGATATAATTTTCTTTTTGCGATACATTAAAGCATAAAGAAATTTTCCAATTATTTTTATAATTGTCTCTCTTGCGAACAACAATCATAAAACTGCCTTCTCCATCCGCGAAACCAGATAAATAATTACCAATCCTTAAATCAATTTGATTAGGATTAAACATATATTTTTTTGCATAATTATAATTATGCTTAGATTTCCTGCTGATTGTCCCTATTTAACAGATTTTTACTACCCCTGATATAATCGGGATGAGTACTGTCAACTTAAACGGGAGTTTCCAGCAAATAGTCAGATTTTTTAACGTAACTACAATGTTACTTTGGTTTTCCAAAGTGGTCCTATACATAGTCTATAGTTACGGCCGGCGTTCATCCGCGCTTCAGTTCAGAGCTTCTTCCGGATATCGGATGTCAGATATCGGATATCAGACTTCGGATATCAGATTTCGGATAAATATAATCATATAAATCCAAAATCTGACATCCGAAGTCTGAAGTCTGAAATCTGAAATCTGAAATCCGGAATAACTCCTCCCTTTAACGTTCGGACACTGGCCAGGCGTCACCCCCTATACATCCTCTTACGAGTTAGCAGGGAGCTATGTTTTTGATAAACAGTCGCTCGGGCGTCTTTAGCTGCGACCACTATCGGAAATCGGATATCAGATGTCAGATGTCAGACTTCAGATATCAGATGTCGGATTATATTTAAATAATCCGAAATCCGAAATCCGAAATCCGAAGTCTGATATCCGAAATCCGAAATCCGACAATGGTAGGCCTTATCTCTAAATTACGGCCGCTATTTTGCCTAGTTCCTTAACGAAGGTTCTCTCGTTCACCTGAGGCTACTCGCCTCGACTACCTGTGTCGGTTTGCGGTACGGGTACTGTTAGCTTAGCCCTAGAGGTTTTTCTGGGCAGCTACTTTGCTTATTTGATTCCGCCAAGGCTTCATCTTTAGCCGGCTTCTCCGCGCTAAACGATCCGGATTTGCCTGGATCGCGCATTAAAACAAGCAACGCGCATACCATAAACACGTATAAACTTTGTAACTGCGTCCCCCCATCGGAAACTAACAGTAGTGCTGGAATATTAACCAGCTCATCCATCGGCTACGCTCGCACTACACGAGCCTCGTCTTAGGACCGACTAACCCTGGGGCGATTTGCGTTGCCCAGGAACCCTTAGTCTTGCGGTGGGCGGGGTTCTCACCCGCCTTTTTGCTACTCATGCCAACATTCTCGCTTCTCATGCCTCCACCAAACCTCGCGATTTGATTTCAACGGCATAAGAACGCTCCTCTACCGCCGCGCGCAATGCGGAATTTTTAATTTTTAATTTTAAATTTTGAAATAAACTCTAATTTTTAATTTTTTAAACATCAAAATTATTTACTATTATTGCTTAATTTTAATATTTAGAAATTAAATCATTAAAAATTATTTCAAAATTCAAAATTCAAAATTCAAAATTCCGTGCTGCGCACGGCTCGCGTCTTCGGTAATATGCTTAGCCCCGGTACATTTTCGGCGCGAGACAACTTGACTAGTGAGCTGTTACGCTTTCTTTAAAGGATGGCTGCTTCTAAGCCAACCTCCTAGTTGTCGCAGTCGCGACACCACCTTTCACACTTAGCATATATTTAGGGACCTTAGACGGCGATCTGGGCTGTTTCCCTTTTGACTGATGGAGCTTAGCCCCCATAGTCTAACTGCCAGACTACACCTACCGGTATTCGGAGTTTGGTTGAGCAGGATACCCGAAGGCTCCAAACCCATTCAGTGCTCTACCCCCGGTAGTCAGCATCTAACGCTAGCCCTAAAGCTATTTCGAGGAGAACCAGCTATTGCCGAGTTCGATTGGAATTTCTCCGCTAACCACAACTCATCCCCTAGTATTGAACGACTAGTGGGTTCGGTCCTCCACTCACCTTTCGGAGAGCTTCAACCTGGTCATGGCTAGATCACCCGGCTTCGGGTCTTGTCCATGCGACATATCGGATATCAGATCTCAGATTTCGGAAATCGGATTCTGAATATTAAAATTTTTAATGCTCAAAATCCGAAATCCGACTTCTGAAATCCGAAATCCGAAACGGGCTATTAACCCTCGCTTTCACTACGACTCCATCCTAAAGAGGATTTAGTCAAGCCGCATAGAACAAACTCGTTGGCTCATTCTTCAATAGGCACACCATCACTCGGATATCAGATATCAGATATCAGATTTCGGATATCAGATTTCAGATTATATTTAAATAATCCGAAATCTGATATCCGAAATCTGATATCCGAAATCCGAAATCCGAGCTCTGATTCCTTGTAAGTATATGGTTTCAGGTACTATTTCACCTCCCTTACCGGGATGCTTTTCACCTTTCCCTCACGGTACTTGTTCACTATCGATCATAAGAAGTATTTAGTCTTGGAACATAGTCGTCCCAGATTCCCGCGGGATTTCACGAGGCCCGCGGTACTTAAGATATGCCGCCGCGGAGTAATAATTCTTTTCGCGCTACAGGGCTTTCACCTTCTCTGGCAAAGCTTTCCAGCTTGCTTCGGCTAAAAATTATTTTTATATCTCCGCCTTATTCAATCTATGGAATAAACGCAGCTATCTTGCAACCCTCCATAAACATATGGGCATAGACCCTTCTACAATCGTCATCCCGAAAGAATCAAATTGCGCGGTTTATAAAGTTTAGACTGTTCCCCTTTCGCTCGCCACTACTTAGGGAATATTGCGCTTGCGCGCTTGTTTTCTTTTCCTCCGGCTACTAAGATGTTTCAATTCGCCGGGTAGTCCCCTCACTGTCCTATAAATTCAGACAGCGGGCGCCCCATCTTCAATAGGGCGGGTTTCCCCATTCGGAAATCCTCGGGTCAAAGGTTGCTTGCCACCTTACCGAGGCTTATCGCAGGCTGCTACGTCCTTCATCGTCTTCTTATGTCAAGGCATTCACCATATACTCTTAACGAGATTTTCCCACATTTTTGGTATGAATCAAGCGAAGCTTTTACGCCCGCCTATTCAAAAAAAATGTTAGAATCCGTTTGATAAAATCAAACGAAACCTTGCCTGAAATTGCAAGTAGGCAAGGATTTTTGGTTTGTTTTGTTTGCTAGCTTACTAGCGCTCTTGCTAAAAAGCGCTAATAAATATATTAAATTGTTAAAGTCCGCTTCAACTTTTAACAGTTGACATTTAACAATTAACTTTTTTATAATTTGTTAATTGTTAAATGTTAATGGTTAATGGTTGTTAAGGATTAAAAAAACCGCCTTAAAGCAGTTGAAAAAACTTAAAAAGATTTTATACTCAACCACTTGTTATTTTAATCTTATAATATTTAGCCATACGTAATTTTTATTAATAAAAAACTACTAAAACACAGTTATTATTATACAGTAAAATTATTTTATGTCAAGAATGAATCCGCTATAACCGATAATTTATAATAACCAAATAATTTAATTTAATATTAGCTGATTTTTAGTTTATTTTCTATTGCTTGCTTTATAAAAAATTTATTAATAAATTGCATAATTTTTAAAACCTACTTAAAACTGAATTTATCCAGCAGTTCTGGATTATCCATTTGCGATTGGGCGATTTCTTTTGTGATTTGTTTTTCTTTGTATAATCTTTGCAAGTCATGATCCATGCTTACCATGCCTTCTTTGGAATTTGTTTCAATTACGGTTTTTATCTGCGTAATTTTATTTTCCCGAATTAAATTGGCAACAGCCGGAATGTTAAGCAACAACTCGCGCGCCGCAATTCTTCCGCCGTCTATTTTAGGAAGCAGCCTTTGCGAAATCACGCTTGCCAAAACCATTGACAATTGCATACGCACTTGATTTTGCTGATGAGGCGGAAATATATCAATAATGCGGTCAATGGTTTGAGAAGCGTTATAAGTATGCAACGTCGCCAAAACCAAATGCCCTGTTTCCGCCAAAGTAATTGTCGTGGCTATTGTTTCCAAATCGCGCATCTCGCCGACCATAATTACATTAGGGTCCTGCCTTAAAGCGTGTTTTAAGCCTTCGGCAAAAGACAGCATATCAGAACCTAATTGTCTTTGAATAATAATGCTTTTTTTGGATTCAAATATATATTCAATCGGATCTTCCAAGGTAATGATATTGCAAAACCGATTGGTATTAATATATTCAATCATTGAGGCCAAGGTAGTTGACTTACCGCATCCGGTCGGTCCAGTTAATAGAATTAAGCCTTGTTTTAAGTCTAATAAATTATAAATAACCTTTGGCATACCCAGCTCATCCAAGCTACTAATTTTACTATTAATAACTCTGGCAACCACTCCGATATTCCCTCTTTCAAAATGCAAATTAACGCGATAGCGATAATCATCTATCACGTAGCTGATATCCAATTCTTTTGCTGCTAAAAATCTATCTTTTTTGTCATTATCAAGCATGGAATAAGCCAAAACTTCCATTTCTTTGGCGCTAATCGCTTCCTTATCCTCAATATAAATTAAATTGCCGTCTATCCTAAGGGCGGGTCGCAAGCCAACCACTAAATGCAAATCAGAAGCCTTTTTCTCAACCGCAATCGTAAATAGTTCTTTTATTGTCATAAATTTTTAGTTAATATTATTTTCTATTAAGGTTTTTTTAAAGTTTTATCATTATCGCCGACTCTTCTTAAAGTCAAACGATTCCCATCAATATAAAAAGTAAAGCGGCAGGATTTTGAAACTCTGCCTTCAAATATGCCGATAAATCCTTTAATTTTTTTAGTTCCCAGAGAAGGATGCCACGGATTAGCTAGCAAAAATTTTAATTGCTTGCCGATAATTTTTTGCAAATGCTGAGGCAGCTTATTATAATCTTTAATATAATTTTTGGAAAATATCAATTTCATATTTTATGATTATTTTAAAGCGCGCAAACAATCATCAATGTTATCAAACGGACCTGCCACATTGCCATTCTTAATGCTCTCGTCTGCCTCTCTTTCTTTTTCTTGCCATTCTTTAGTCCAAAACCAAGATTGATCCGGATCTATGTCCACTAATTTTTTCGGCTTAAAAATAAAAGCGCCGTTTTTAACTTTCGCCTCTAAATAATCGCCTTCCTTAAGTTTAAAAATATTTCTTAATTTTGAAGGCAAAGTAACCTGAAAATTTTTAGTTATTTTTATTAACTGCAAATTATTTTCCATATATTTTTACTAAATTAGTAATTTACTAATTTTAGAATATACTAAATAAAATTATTTGTCAACAATCGTTTGCTTTTGCAATTTATCCATATACATTATAATAGCATATTTTCATATTTTAGTCAGTTCAATAAATATTTTTTAAAACAAAACCCCCGGAAATTTTTTAAAATTTCCGGGGTTTAATTTTAATATATAATTCGTAATTCGTAATTGAAAATTGATAATTGAACTACCATTTCTTCTTCTTAATTCCTTTCTCTGCCGCGTCAACTTGAGCTTCTTGCTTGGACGAACCTTTGCCTTTGCTTACAATTTTATCTCCCAGATACAAACCGACTTCAAAAATTTTGTCATGATCAGGTCCGCTTTCGCTTAATACTTTATAATGCGGAGTGGCTTTATGAATTTCCTGGGCTTTTTCCTGAAATTTTGATTTTGGATCCATAAACAGCTGATTAGATAAAATATGCTCAAGTTTTGAAAGCATATATTTTTTTACGAATTTCGTAGCCGCTCTTATGCCTTGATCCAGATAAATCGCGCCGATAACCGCTTCCACAGCGTTTGCCATAATATACTGGCGCGCCTTGGAATTTTTATCCTTTGATTCGCCTTTTGACAGATATAAAAATTTTTCCAGCTTAATTTCACTCGCGACCAAAGCCAGCATTTTTGAATTAACCAGACTAGCCCGCCAATTAGTTAACTCGCCTTCCGGCGTATCCGGGAAATTTTTAAAAAGATGCTCCGTAACGATAATTTCCAATACCGCGTCGCCTAAAAATTCCAGACGTTCGTTATGCCCAAGCTCAAAATTTGAATGCTCGTTAATATAAGACCTGTGAACAACAGACTGCCTGAGATAATCAAGATTTTTAAATTTAATCTTGATAATCTCCTCTAATTTAGAAAAATCTTTCATAGTATTTTCATTGTTCTATTGTTACATTGCTATATTGTTTTCTTAACAATTTAACAATCAAACAATCAAACAATATTAATTATTATTCTTTTTTATTCTTGTTATCCACATCCTTATAAATAGCGCCTAAAACGCCGTTTATAAATTTGCCCGAAGCCTCCGATCCAAAAGTTTTGGCGATTTCAATAGCCTCGTTAATCGCGACGCGAGAAGGAATATCATCATTAAAAAGCAATTCATAAACGCCGATTCTTAAAATATTCCTGTCAATAATCGTAATTTGCTCCAATGGCCATTCAGTAGCATATTTTGTAATATAAGCGTCAATTTCTTTTAAATGTTCAAATGTTCCTTTAATCGCTTTTTTTACAAAACCATGGTCGTTAAATTCAGGGGCAAAATTGGCAAACATCTCTTTGGTAATTTTATCAACATCAACGCTGTCTTTTTCGTTAAAATCCCAAAGAAAAAGCGTTTGCATAGCTATTGTTCTGGCTAGGTGGCGGTTAGACATGTTTTTAGAATTAGGAATTAAGAATTAAGAGGCAAGGAATTCAAATAATTTAAAAATTATTTCAAAAATTAACTGGCTTTTAATAACCCAAACTCATAATAATCTCAAATCCAAATAAATAAAAAACAAAAAGCATGCTAGCTGCTCTTTGTCTTTTTTTCTTTTATTTTAATAACTTCTTTTCCTTTATAATACCCGCAAACAGCACATGCCTTGTGAGGTACAAGCGCGTTTTTGCATTCCGGACACTGAATTAAACTAACCTCTTTTAAGGCATGGTGGGAACGCCGTCTTCCGGCCGAACTTGAAGTTCTTCTCTTTTTTGGTACTGACATATTGTAATTTTTGATTTAAGATTTATGATTTATGATTTTTACGAAAATAACGCCCATCTTTATAAATCTCAAATTAATTATTTTTAATTTACTGGTTTTAGTATAGCCTGAATTTGTAGAAAAAGTCAAATAATCGCCTCATACAAGATGGACCCAAAACGACTTCCTGTTTCTCATGCAAGATGAGCCTGAAATACGTAAATATTTGCTAATTTGATTCAACTTGTGTAATTAGGACACTGGTAGGACATTAGGATGTTAAAAATTTGAATTTTGCCTAAGCATAGGTTAAAATTAATATATATTTGGCAAATCAACCAGACTTGTTTTTAACCGGTGGAGATGGCGGGAGTTGAAAACTCTTTGCCACTTTAAATTCTGAGCGCAAAAAATTAGTAAAGTAAGCAAAATTTACAAATATCAGTTAAAATACTCTAAATTTTGTTATCCTCCGCCAGTGTTCAGTAATACTCTATAATATACACGATTAGCCAGGTCAATGTCAACCTGGCGTCAACCGAGCAAGCAATATTTCATATAAAAGACCGTTTGCAGCGAGCGGTTTTTTTGTTAGACGAATTCCAATAAAGCCAGCGCCGCCGGTAATGATTATTTGTTTCTTCATGATTTTTGTTTTTAATTCTTGTGTATTTTATATTAAAAAAAGAATGGTAATGTTGGCAGCTTACCATTCTTTTATTGTATTTTCAATGTTTATATTATATCAATAGTCTTGACAACAAAAGGCTTATCATATCATCTTGCGTTGGACAAGACCTTTACTTGCAAATCTTAGGAATTTTTTGTTATAATACAAATAAGAACAAATGGTTTTAGAGCTAAAATTCCTTATTCTTAATTTCTGCTCCAAATTATTCATCGGATTCCCGCTATTATTTGTTGATGTTGGCATATCCCTCTTTGCTAACATAATTATATAATAATTTTAACTTATTTTAAATAAAAAAACAATAAGTTCGTATATAACTTGTTA
>JAYEHJ010000062.1:0-12978 GCA_034659435.1 Patescibacteria group bacterium
AAGCTATACGTTTTAATTAATTTTTATTATCAAATATTAAGATTAAATTTTTAATGTTAGGACAGAATCTTTACCCCAGCTCCATAGTTGAAATATGGCAAGGAAGGGGTTCGGGGTTCAAGTCCCCGCGGCGGCTCATAAAATAAAACTCCTTTTTTGCTAACCTGGATTTCAAAATTAATGTTAGCAAAAAAGGAGTTTTATTTTATTTCAAGTATTTTATATTTTTTCGTATTGCCTTTAATTTTTAAATTTATTATATCTCCGCGTTTTTTTCCAATCAAAACGGAGCCAAGAGGAGACAAATACGAGATGATATTTTTTTCAGGATTAGTTTCCGCGGAACCGAGAATTTGGTAGATTTTTGTTTTGTCATTTGTTTCCACAGCAACAAAATGTCCGATACGCACGATATCGGTATTTTTTTGC
Source organism: Patescibacteria group bacterium (assembly GCA_034659435.1). Taxonomy (GTDB): domain Bacteria; phylum Patescibacteriota; class Patescibacteriia; order Patescibacteriales; family UBA12075; genus JAGLYP01. The sequence goes on from JAYEHJ010000062.1 coordinate 430, forward strand.
GGGTTAATAATCTTCGCTCGTTTAAGCTGATCGTCTATTTCATCTATGCGGCGATTTATGCCCCTAAGTCTGCCTTTGGCCATTGAATAGGCATGATTTTCCGAAAAATCACCGTCAAGCGCCAAGCGCTTTACTTCTTTTATAGCCTTCACTCGGCCGCAAGCAGTCAATTTTTTCAACTTTGCCTCTAATTCCGAATATTTTTTCTTTGTAATATTAGCGTTAGGTTTTATACCGGTGTATTTCCCGGGTTTTCTTGTTGGAGTTCTCATATAAAATATATTATAGGCGCTATTTATTTTTTAGTAAAGCAAAAATAATTTTTTTATGGTATAATCAATTATAGTTATTAATTAACGCCTGACAAAAATCAGGCTTAAAAATAAAATTATGAGAACAATAATAATGACGCCGCTTTTTATCATCAAGCAGTATGAACTTGGCATTTATGAATTATTCGGCAAGTATCAATTTTTTGTCGGGCCTGGCTTAAAATTTATGCTACCTTTTATACAAACAGTAAGAATAAGAGATATACGCGAGCATACAATGGATATTCCTTCGCAGTCCGTGATTACCAAGGACAATGTTGAGATTGTCGTTGACGGGATTATTTGGGCAAAGCCCAGAAGCAATGAAGAAGATATTAAAAAAACTTTTTACAGTATTGATAATTGGCGGAACGCGATTATGGAGCTTAGCATGACAAATCTAAGGCAGGAATTCGGAAGTTTAACACTTGATGAAAGTTTGATTTCACGCGAAAAAATTTCAAACAATTTACAAAAAAATCTTGATATGCTTACCAATGATTGGGGCATACATGTCAGCAAGGTGGAAATTAGATCAATTGATCCGCCGGCGGACATTAAAAACGCGATGCATAAGCAAAAAACAGCCGAGCAGGAAAGGCGGTCAATGAAGCTTTTGGCAACAGGCAGGTTTGAAGCGGCCAAACAAGAAAAGCTGGCGGCGATTCAGGTTTCCGAAGGAGAGCAGCAGGCGAAGATCAATATCGCGCAGGGTCAGGCCGAAGCGATTAGGCTGGTTAATGAATCAGCCGAGAAATATTTTAAAGGAAACGCGGTTGAATTAAAAAAATTGGAAGTAACGGAAAAATCTTTGCGAAATAACTCCAAGGTTGTGCTGACTGAAAAAGGCATTTCTCCGCAAATAATAATCGGCGATATTCCGGTCGGAGGCAAGAGAGCGAATATTAATAATAAATAATGCGGTATAAAATATCAGTCAATAATCAAGAAATAATTTATAATATCAAAAAAAGCAAGCGCGCTAAAAGTTTGCGTCTTTGCGTTTGCGCTGATTCGCGCGTCGTAATAACAATGCCAAGATTATTTCCAAAAGTATTGGCAAAAAATTTTTTGATTAAAAAAGCAAATTGGGTGATTAAAAAATTAGAATATTATAAAAAGCATAAAAGAATTGTTTTAAGCGATTCAGACTATTTGGAAAAAAAAGAGCAGTCAAGAAAGATAGTAATAGACGGAATTAAAAAAATAAATAAAAATTATAATTTTAAGTTTAATAGAATAGCAATTAGAAATCAGAAAACAAGATGGGGAAGCTGCTCTGCTAAGGGAAATTTGAATTTTAATTATAAAATAATTTATTTGCATCCTAAATTGCAAGATTATCTAATCGCCCACGAGCTTTGCCATTTATGGGAGTTTAACCATTCGCGAAAATTTTGGCAGCTGGTGGCAAAGTCTGTTCCCGAGTATTCGCGTTTGCGAAAAGAATTAAAAAAACAAGGAATGTTAATGGGCTAAATAATTTTTTAATTTTTATGAGTTATATTCCGAAAATCAGCGTAATAACCCCGACTTATAATCGCGCGTACTGCTTGTGGCGCGCTATTCAATCCGTATTAAATCAGACTTTTCCGTTTTTTGAATTGTTAATAATTGATGACGGGTCAGAAGACGATACTGAAAAATTAGTTTGCGAGTTCAGGGATCCGCGCATCAGATATTTTAAATTTAAAAAAAACAGCGGTCCTTCTCGCGCGCGGAATTTTGGCTTAAAAAAAGCCAAAGGAGAATACGCGGCGTATTTAGACAGCGATAACGCTTGGTATTCGGAATTTTTGGAAATAATGCTGGCTTCTTTGGAAAATAATCAAGACAAAGTTTTGTCATTCTGCAAGAAGAATTATCGTTTGTCTGTGATTGAAGAAAACGGAAAAGAGGTTAGAGTGCGGGATGAATTTTCAAAGCAAGACCAATATTTTGATTTAAAAAGATTATGGCACAGGCGCATAATGATTGACACAAATTCAATGTGCCACAAGCGAAAAGAAATAATAGCTTTGGGTTCTTGGGACGAGAATATAAATTTTTGGGAGGATTGGGAATTAACCTTGCGCGTCAGTAAAAAATATCCCAAAGGTTTTTTATATGTCAATCGCGCTTTGCTTGATTATGAACAGAAAATTGACATAAAAAACGCTGATAAAATATTTGCTTTTTGGGAAAAGGAAGAAGAAAAAGTTTTTAATAAACACAAAGGCTATCCGCTGTTAAAAGGACAAACATGGTTTCCGCCGGAAAAAGGAAATAAATCAACTATGGGAGTGATAGAGTATTTGCGGAATAAAAAAGAGCGGTAATTTTGTTTTTAACAAACGTTTTTAGCAAACGCTTGCAAAATATAATTTTTTATGATATTTTAGATATATAATTATTTGTTTAAAATCCTTTTTTTAAAGGGTTTTATTTTGTGAAAATGATATATTTGGGTCGATTGCAGAGCGGTCAAATGCTCGAGACTGTAAATCTCGCGGCTTTATGCCTTCGTAGGTTCGAATCCTACTCGGCCCACAATCAAAATGTATGTACAATATGTACGTACATTTTTTTATTCTTATATTTTCGGAGTTTTTTTATTAATTGCTAAAAGATTTATCTTGTTTATCTCAAATTTTCGTGATATATTATAGTTGTTGCTCAATTGAATATATAATGCCTATAATAGGATGTTGTCCATTTAAGCCTTTTGGCCAGAGATGGGCGACAGTTCCAAAGGCTTATCTTTTTATGGGATATATTCAATTGGGCGACAACTGTCGTCCTTTTTTGTTTGTTAAATTTATTATTTATTATGAAGCCAATTGATGATAAGAATAAATACGATTTTTATTGTGAAGAAGTCTTGTCGGGCAAGATTAAGGTTGAGGCAATATATGAGTCGGAAAATATAATCGCGTATTACCACACCAAGCCGTTTTATGATTTGCATATTGTAGTTGTGCCAAAGGAGCATATATCAGATTTGACTTATATTGATGATAAGCACAAAGATTTGATTTGGGAGATTACGCAAACCGCAAAGGATATAATAAAAAAGTTTTTACCAAAATGGAAAGGCATAGGGCTGATAACCAATTTTGGTGATTATCAGGATTCACTACATTTGCATTTTTATATCGGGGTAAGAGAATATTTTTAATATGGCAAAAGACAAGCTTAACATAGTTGATAAAAATGATAACATTATCGGCACTGAGAGCAGGGAGGTTATACATAGCAAAGGTTTATTGCATCGTGAGGTGCATGTTCATTTTGTAACTCATAAAAACGAAATAATTTTTCAGCACAGGGCGAAGGATAAAGATACATTCCCTGATTTATTGGATGCGACAGTTGGGGGTCATGTTGAAATTGGTGATAATTATAGCGAATCCGCTATTAAAGAAAGTCTTGAAGAAACTGGCGTGGAAGTAAGAATTTCCGACTTAATACCTTTGGATAAAGTTCATAATAAATCAGAAGACAAGGCAACTGGAAAAATTAACCACGCTTTCCAGCAAGAATATATTTATATTTACAAAGGTAGAGCGGCAGATTTGAAAGTTGAAGACGGAAAAGGACTTGGGTTTGAGGTTTTAAGCGTTGAAAAACTGCTGAGTTTAAGCGAAGATGAAAAGCGAAAATTTATCCCCTATGTCTACAAGTTTGCAACTACTGTATTAACTGATTATATAAAAAATAAATTATAGCGTATATGAAAATAGTAATCTGCGGGAGTATTGATTTTACTCCTAAAATCAAAGAGGTAGCTGACCAGCTTACTAGCATGGGGTATGAAGTTGATATTCCGCTAACCAGTCAGCGGATAATCAACGGCGAATTAACAATGGAAGATTTTTTGAAAGAGAAAGACCAAAATGGTGACAGTGCTTTTCGTGAGAGTGCGATGAGAAAAATTAAAGACGATTTGATTAAGCGGTATTACAATAAAATCGGCGAGTCAGATGCTATTCTGGTTTTAAACCTTGAAAAGAAAGGAATCACTGGTTATATTGGCGGTAATACTTTTCTGGAAATAGGTTTCGCTCACGTGTTGGATAAGAAGATTTACTTGTTTGATGACTTGCCGGAAATTTCTTACAAGGATGAGTTGGAAGCCATGCAGCCAATTATTATAAATAAAGACATTTCAAAAATATGACAGACTATACAAACATGGACATTGAATATGAGGCAACATTTACGAATATAAACAAAAATGATATCAGGAAAGAGTTAGCTGAGATGGGAGCTAGTTTAGTTAGAGAGGAGTTTTTACAAAAGAGAGTAGTGTTTAGTTTGCCTAAAGGCAACCACATTAACGGAGGCTGGCTTCGAGTGCGGGACGAGGGAGATAAAATTACCATGAGCCTCAAAGTGATCGATGGCGATCAGATACATAATCAAAAAGAAACCCAGCTTACGGTTGATAATTTTGAAGAAGCTAGGAAGTTTTTAACTGGTATTGGCTGTGAAGAAAAAGCATATCAAGAGAGCAGGAGAGAACTATGGGAGATGGACAAAGTAGAAATAACAATAGACGAGTGGCCATTTCTTGAGCCATTCGTTGAAGTAGAGGGCAAATCAGAAGAGCAAGTTAGAGTTGTATCAGAAAAAATTGGTTTTAATTATACTCAGGCTAGATTTTGTTCAGTTGATACTTTGTATAATGAGAAGTATAATATCAGTATTAACCAGATAAATAATCACACTCCGAAGATATTATTTGAAATGGATAATCCTTTTAAGTAAGAAAATATGTTAGTAAAAATAACATATTTTGTGTATGGCACAACCGTAGACAATGAAAAAAACTAGCCACAGGCTGAGCGTTGGGTGAATTATCAGAATTTGGTAAAAAGCGCGCCAAGGAGCTTGGCAAATTGGTGTCAGATAAAGAGTTTGATATTGTTTTTTGTTCAGACTTGAAGCGCGCCATTGATTCCGCCGAATTTGCTTTTGGCTTCATTGCTTGATAATGGAGTTCTTAGTAAAATCGGCAAACCGCCGAAAGTTTTTTATTTACTTAAAGAAAAGATTAAGCAAAAAGAAAATATTATAGAATTGGATAAATACATTAGAAATGATATAAGTGAAAGATATTTGATAATTACTCCCGCAGGTGGAAGAAAAGTAGGGTTTGCAAGTTCTAACCTGATTTGCTAAAATTAAAGTAAGAGATAAACGCATGGATTATTTTAGAAATTTTAATAGATTAACATTATAGCTTTATGGATTTATTTAACAATTGGTTTAATTATTTTTTTAATTATGAATTTATGGGCATGGAAATAGCTGCCTATTTTAAGGTAGTTTTTATTTTTATTGTTACCTTAGTTATTTTAAAAATATTTAAAATAGCAGTTATCACTAGATTAAAAAAGGCATTTGAAAAAACCAAAACCGAGATTGATGACGCGGTAATTGATGCTATTAGCGCCATTGGCTGGCCTTTTTACTTTATTGTTTCTGCTTTTTTCTCCTCGCAATTTATTAAATTACCTGATACCGCGGGTAAATGGTTATTTAATGTTTTACTGGTAGTAATGGCTTTTTACGCTATCCGGTTTATCGCTGGTTTACTTGATTTTGGCACCAAAAAAATAATAGAAAGGAAAGAAGAAGATGGAGAGCAAACCGGTATCATAAAAGTTTTAAGCGTGATTATAAAGATTATATTGTGGGTCGGAGCCTTAATCCTTGTTTTATCAAATTTGGGGTATAACGTGACATCGCTAATTGCCGGACTGGGTATCGGCGGGATCGCGATCGGTATGGCTTTGCAGAATATACTTAGTGATTTGTTTTCTTCTTTGGCGATTCATTTTGACAAGCCGTTTAAGCAGGGAGATTTCATAATTGTTGGCGAAAATTTTGGTACGGTCAAGCATGTGGGCATAAAAACAACCCGCATAACCGCCCTGCAGGGAGAAGAAATAATTATGTCCAACACTGATATGACCAATTCGCGGGTGCAGAATTTTGGCCAGATGGAAAAACGGCGCGTGGTATTTTCTATTGGCGTTAGCTATGAAACAAAAATAGACAAGCTTAAACAAATTCCATCTATGATAAAAGAAATAATAAACCAACAGAAACTGCTTGAGTTGGACCGGGTAAATTTTAAAGAATTAGGCGATTTTAGCTTAGTCTATGAAATAGTCTATTACATTGCGAGCGCGGATTATAATAAATACATGGACGCGCAGGAGGAAATTAATCTGGAGATTGTAGATAAATTTCAAAAGGAGAATATTGAAATCGCGTATCCGACCAGTACAGTATATTTAAAAAAGTGAAAAATTAAATAATTTGGTGAAAAAAGAAGAATGTAGAGAAAAAAAGCAGGTTTAAATAAACTTGCTTTTTTGTTATAATTAATATAGATAAATATTACGTATACATTTAAATATACATTTTAATGTATACATAAGATTAAAGAAAAAAATATGCGCAGAAAACTTAAAAACAATGAAATTCGCAAGATATACAAACACGGCAACAGCTTGGGCGTAACTTTGCCCCGGGAGATACTGGACGAGCTTAAATGGAGAAAAGGCCAGAAGCTGGTGGTAAAAAAGCGAGGTCAGGGGATTTTGATTGTGGATTGGAAGTAAAAGCTTAAATTTAATACCTGACATTAGCACCTATGTTTAAGCGAGTTTTAGCGATTTAAACCTTGACTTTTAAGCTTAAAAAGTGGTAAATTAAAGTAGTATTAAACTAAAATTATTTAAGGAGGATGACTACAATTAAAAATTTACCAAAACACGAGCGCCCGCGGGAAAAGCTTATTGAGCGCGGCCCAACCGGGCTTCGCGATAAGGAGCTTTTGGCAATTTTACTTAGGGCGGGGTATGCGGGGAAGAATGTTATTGAAGTTTCTGAGGAGATTTTACGTAAATTTCCTATGAAAAAGCTTTTGGCACTTGCTTATGATGACCTTTTGAAAATAAAAGGCATTGATTCAGGTAAGGCTTGTTCGCTGTTAGCGGCGTTTGAGTTAACTAAAAGAGCCTTGAACGTAGAGGATAATAATTTACCGGCGATCAATTCGGCAAAGGACGCGGTGGCGCAGCTGCAGGAGTTGCGCACGGCCAAGAAAGAGCATTTTGTAGTTTTGTATCTGAACGCGCGGAATCAGCTAATCCACAAGGAAACAATTTCAATCGGCACTTTGAACGCAAGCTTGGTTCATCCACGGGAAGTTTTTAAGCCGGCGATTGATTGTTTAGCCGCTTCGATTATCGTGGCGCACAATCATCCGAGTGGGGGTTGTGAGCCGAGTGAGGCGGATGTGATGTTGACGGGAAGGCTAAGTGACGCTGGAAGCTTGTTGGGGATTGAATTGTCTGATCATCTGGTGGTGACGGGGGTGGATTTTAGGAGTATAATTTAATATAGATTATCCGCCCGAGGCGGATCAGCTTGGGGCTGGTAATATAGATTAAAATATTTATAAAAGAAGAAAATTAAGAATTGTTTTAAGTCCGTGTGTAGATAAATGCTCTGTTCTACTCAAAAAAAAGGCTAAGGAGAGAATTGTTTTTATGGATAAATTGAATAAAAAACTGAGCTATAAAAGAAAAAGCACCGCTTAAGGACGGAACCTTAAGAGATGCTTTTCATGATGATTCTATAAATTATAATAGCAGGTATTGTGTTGAAAGTCAATGAGGAATTCAAAAACCCGCCCGGTAAGGCGGATTTTAATCAAAATCGGGTAGGCCTATTGCCTGCATTATTATATTAATAAATAGCTTGTTAAAAGTCAATGAAATTTATCTTTAAATAAGCCATTTGATTTTAATATTGGTACTTTTTGGGAATTTGGGGTAGAATTAATATATAAGTATCTACTGAGATATCTCAGTAGATAAAAAATACATAATTTTTTCATCTACTTTTCAAGGAGAGGGCTGGGGTGAGGTTTTACTTATTAAATATATCTATGAAAACAAGAAGAATAAGTAGTGAAAATAATATTCGAAAAATCACCAAGACCGCTGGTGGTAGCAGTTATTCGATTACTTTGCCAATTGATGTGGTTCGGCGTTGGGGCTGGCGCGAGAAGCAGAAGGTTGAGCTTGAGATTGATGAGAAGAAGAGGGTTATTTTGGTGAGGGATTGGGAGAAGTGATATAGATAATAATTATGGTTAAAATATGTCCAAAGAAGCAAGGGCAAGGATAAAAATTAATAAATTGCTCGAAGACAGTGGTTGGCGTTTTTTTTGATGATGAAAAGTGGTGATTTTGTTTAATATGAGGTAAGATTGATATAGATTATAATATAGATTAAATTTGAAATATTTTTATGAATAAATTTGAGAAGTTTTCAAAAGAGGATTTGATTCGATTGGTCAAAAAACAAGCAGAGGATATTGAAATTAGCTAAAAAATATAAGTAAGCCAGTAGGCCATGATGATCCGAGTTGGTGGTTTAGTAATATAAAAATATAAAATAATTTTATTTGAAAAGAAATAATAATTCAGATAAAAAGAAAAAATATGGCATTTAACGAAGACACAAGAGTAAAAATACCTGCAATATTGCATTTGTGCAGATTGGGCTATGAATATGTTTCATTGAAAAATGCAAAATATGATATTGAGACAAATATTTTTACAGATATTTTTTATGAAAGTATTAAAAATGTTAATAGTGGAATTGAGGATGAACAAATCAAGAGAGAGTTAGAAAAAATAAGTCTTGCTCTTGATAATGAAGATTTAGGAAAAGAATTTTATGAAAAGCTCCTTTCGAATGACATAAAGCTTATTGATTTTCAAAATTTTGAAAATAACACTTTTAATGTAGTAACAGAGCTTCCCTGTAAAAACGGTGATGATGAGTTTCGTCCCGATATAACACTTTTGATAAATGGAATGCCACTTGCTTTTATTGAAGTAAAGAAGCCAAATAATAAAGAAGGAATATTGGCAGAAAGAAATCGAATCAATATTCGTTTTCAAAATAAAAAGTTTAGAAAATTTATAAACATTTCTCAAATTCTCGTGTTTTCTAATAACATGGAATACGATAGCGAATCAATAGATCAGATTCAAGGAGCATTTTATTCAAGTTCTTCTTATAAAAAGGCAAACTTTAATGTTTTTAAGGAAGATGAAAAAGTTGAGAAACTAGATTTATCTAAAATTTTAAAGTCGGAAAATGAAGAAATTGAAAATTTTGTTTTAAAAGATAATAATTTATCATCCATAAAGCACTCTCCTGAATTTATTACAAACAAAAATGCAGACACTCCAACAAATAGAATATCAACTTCATTATTTAGCAAGGAGAGGCTATCGATGCTTTTGCAATATTGTATTGCTTACGTAAAAGAATCCAAAGGATTAGAAAAACATATAATGCGTTATCAGCAGTTTTTTGCAACAAAAGCAATTGAGCAGACCATTGATAAAGACATTAAAAAGGGAATTATTTGGCATACTCAAGGAAGCGGGAAAACAGCTCTTGCTTTTTATAATGTTAATTATCTAACAGATTATTTTCAGGAAAAAAAAATAATTCCAAAATTTTACTTTATTGTGGATAGATTGGATTTACTGATACAAGCAAAACGAGAGTTTACCGCTCGTGGTCTTGTAGCGCATACAGTTAATTCTAAAAATGAACTTCTTGCTGATTTTAAAAGTAAAAAAATAATTCATAATCTTAAAGGCAATCAAGAAGTCACAGTTGTTAATATTCAAAAATTTAAAGAAGATGATAAGGTTCTCAGTCAAAAATCTTATAATACAAACACTCAACGAATTTATTTTTTAGATGAAGTTCATCGAAGTTATGATCCTAAAGGAAGCTTTCTCGCAAATCTGATGACTTCAGATAGAGATGCTATTATTATTGGACTTACAGGAACACCACTTATTGGAGACAAGAGGCGATCAAAAGATATTTTTGGAGATTATATTCATAAATACTATTATAATTCATCAATTGCTGATGGATATACTTTAAAATTGATTAGAGAAGGAATTGAATCAAATTATAGATTAAAGCTAGAAGAGACATTAAGAGAAATAAAAATATTAAAAGGAGATATTTCAAAAAAAGATATTTATTCTCATCAAAAATTTGTAGAACCAATGCTTGAATACATTGTTGATGACTTTCAAAAAAGTAGAATTATGCACGGAGACAATACTATTGGTGGAATGGTAGTTTGTGATAGTGCGGATCAGGCAAGAATGATGTCTAAATTATTTGCAGAGAAATATTCGGATAAATTAAAAGCTTATTTTGATGTCATGGGTAATTATGCATTGAATAGTCGTGATGGGGCATCAATCATAAATGATGGTGATGGTTTGGGTGGGGCTCTTATTCTTCATGATTCTGGAAACAAGGATGAGAGGAAACAGGCTATTGAAGATTTTAAAGCAGGCAATATTGATTTTTTGTTTGTTTATAATATGCTTTTAACTGGTTTTGACGCCAAAAGATTGAAAAAGTTATATATTGGACGAGTGATAAAAAATCATAATTTATTACAAACCCTTACTCGTGTAAATCGTCCGTATAAAAACTTTAGATATGGTTATGTAGTTGATTTTGCAGATATTAGACAGGAATTTGAAGTAACAAATAAAGCTTATTTTGAAGAACTTCAAGATGAACTTGGTGATGAAATGGACACTTATTCAAATCTTTTTATGTCGAAAGAAGATATTGAAGCAGAGATTGAAAATATAAAAGAAAAATTATTTCATTTTGACCTTAAAAATTCAGAAACCTTCTCTCAGCAGATTACAGCGATTGAAGACAAGAAAAGGGTCTTAGAGATAAAAAAAGCTTTTGGGAATGTGCGAAATCTTTATAATATTATTCGTTTACAAGGGAATTATGAATTATTGGATAAAATTGATTTTAAAAAATTAAGCTCACTTTATAACGAGGTTTCAAATCATCTCAATATGTTAAATTTTAAGGAGTCTTTAGAAAAAGATTCAACCTCAACAAATCTTGTGAATGTAGCTTTGGAAGATATTATTTTCAAATTTATCAAAGTTTCAGAAGAAGAACTTGTTATTGCTGACAAGTTGAAAGATTCGCTCAAAAAAGCACGAGAAGAACTAGCGAAAAATTTTGATCCACAAGACCCAGAATTTATTTCATTGTATGAAGAATTAAAGCGACTTTTTGAAAAGAAAAATTTAGATGAAATCACACAAGAAGAAATGACAAAAAATATTCATGCTCTTAATCAAATTTATGACTCCATAACTGATTTAAACAGGCGAAACAATCTATTGAAAACAAAATATAATCACGATGAAAAATACGCGCGACTTCATAAAAGAGTGTTAGAAAAAAAAGATATTACTACTCGTGAAAGTATAATTTATGATGTACTTTCAAAAATTAAAACTGAAGCAGATGAAAAGGTTTTAACGAATAACAAAATGCTCAATAATGAAAATTATTTTAATAATTTTATGCAACCACTCGTTATTACAGGCTTTGAAGAAAATGAAATCAAACTAGATCCACAGTCTGCAAAATATATAAACGGATATGTCGTAAAAGAATATCTGAATGAATTTAATAATAATCTTGTATATGCAAAATAATAATTTTACAACTCAGACAAAAGCACTCATTGACAACCTCAAAGGGATTTGTAGTGAATACGGACTTGGTGGAGATGGAAATGAATTCAAAATCATCACCCAAGTTTTTCTTTACAAATTTATGAATGATAAATTTGGATATGAAGTAAAACAGCTAGAGTCAAAGCTTAAAAATTCCGAAAACTGGGAAAAAATAATTTCAGAATACTCAGATTCTGATTATGAAATGCTTCTGCTTAAAATGAGTGCCGATAGTGCTAGGTTGAAACGAGAGCATTTTTTATCAAATCTACATAATAGGCAAAATGAAGAACAATTTGGAAAATTGTTTGATGATACTTTGCGAGATATCGCTATATTCAATAATAATATTTTTGCTGTAAAAACAGATAGCGGAGCAAAAATAAAGCTTTTTGATGAACTTACTCAATATATTACCGATAGCTCAAAACGAGATGATTTTGCAAAAGCATTGGTCAATCAACTTATTGAATTTAGTTTTGAAAAGATATTTGATAAAAAATTTGATTTCTTTTCTCATATTTTTGAATATTTAATTAAAGATTATAATCGAGATGGAGGTGGGGTTTATGCTGAATATTACACACCGCACGCTATTTCAAAAATAATGGCAAAGGTTCTGG
>JAYEHJ010000063.1:0-12722 GCA_034659435.1 Patescibacteria group bacterium
ATAAACAAAATTTATTAAAGTTAAATTTTTTTCATAATCCATTCTAACGGGACCCAAAACTCCAAACAAGCCTTTGTGTCCGCCGATTTTATATTTAGCCATAATTGTACCGCTAAAATCTCCGAACGGGCTGTCCGAGCCGATTCTGATATTTATCCCATCTTCAATTTCATCAAAAATATCATTTATTATCTCGTCAATCCTGTCAATAATCGCGGAAATATCATAAATAATATCAAGCTCGGAAAATTCCGGCTGTTGAAGCAAATTTGATATTCCGGTGTAATATAAATTATGCCTGTGAAATGCCCAAAATACGGTTGCGTTCGTCAAACTGGAAAGTTTTTTAGCCACGTTTTTAAAATTTTCCTCACTGGATTCTTCAAGCAATTCTTCTAAACAGGCTTGATCTGATTTATTTATTTTTTTAGGCTGAATATCACCAATAAACAATTTATAGGCTTTCTCCGTTGGAATTCTTCCGGCAGAAGTATGCGGCTGTATTATGTATTCTTCATTTTCCAAAGCCGCCATTTCATTCCTAGCCGTAGCAGGCGATATATTCAATTTATATTTTTCCACCAAAATGCCGGAACTCACAGGCAATCCTGTTTTTATATGCTCTTTAATAATTGTATTTAAAATTAATTCTTTTCTCTCGTCCATATTTTTTATCTATGTATCATAATACACCAATTAGCACTCTTGTGTCAAGAGTGCTAAAAATACCATTTATTTTTTTATTTTAAAGAAAACAAAAATAGAGGACGAACCTCTATTTTTTTATATTTCTTTATATAAACATTTTAATACATATACAAATTTTATCTGGAAACCTCAATCGCCTGAACCGAAGAATTGGAGCCAAGTTCTTCATGGCAGGAGCCGACTGAAATTTGTCCGCTATCATACTTATAAAGATAATATCCTGTTTCATTTGACGATTTGCCTGACGCGTTCGGATCAATCGGAACATCAGCCAAATATCCTTCGTCAATCAAATCCAATAAATCAACACAAGCCGCCTGCAATGCTACGGAAGGATTAGCGCAAGCATCATCGCAGCCGGTTGCTGCTTCGCCGATTTGATAATAAGTGTTATCGGTCATAGCCGTTATATTGGCATGATATGAACCGCCATTGTCAACTTGATCCAATTTTATGGCCGACAAAACCGCGTTTACATCTGTCCAGCGCTTTGCGTTGCGGGAATCCTGCAAGCGCGCGGCTGGGTCAAGCGCGACAAACAATACGCCGGCCAAAACAGCCAGCACGGCAATCACAATTAATAATTCCAATAAAGTAAAACCTTTATTTTTTTCTTTTACCATGTTATACATATTTTTATTTAATAACTCACCTTACGCAACATCCATCTGCCATTCCATTATTCTCTTAATTTGTCATTCCCGACACACATTGCTCCGGCAGGGAAATAATATTAAATGATCGGGAATCTCTTTAAAAGCATCTAAATCATTTTATTAAAATAATGGCTGTTAATATAGCATTATTTATATTCTTTTTACACGTTTAATGTTTTTTGAATATTTATTGCTTTTTACGAGATCTCCGATCATTTAATATAATTCCTCTACGAGGTTATGTGTGTCGGAGATGACAAAAATGAATGGGTTATTGTGTCTGAGATGATAGGCGCGTAAAGTGAGTTAATAATTAATTAATTTTATATATTTATAGATTATTCTGAAATTTCTTCCGTATATTCGGCATAGATCCAGCCCATTTGATTATCCTCTGCTGCAATTTCATACCAGCCGTTTTTTTCATTAAAAACTTCATGAACGGTTTTCTGCGCAACGCTGTCAATTATCGCGTATTCTGAACCGGCACCGCTCCGCACATTAAGATTGGAATTTATTTCTTTAATTTTTATTTTTTTATTTTTAATTATTTCTTCTGTTTCTTTTTTAAGAACAATCGTCTCTTCTGCCGCAAGCTCCTCACTAATTATTTCAATGTCATTTGCCGGATTCGCGCTAAAAGCCTTAATAAACAAAATTACGGCAATTATTATTAAAAAAAACAATAATATCAATTTCAAATTTATGCTATTTTTAAACCGCTTAATATTTATCTTGTTATATATATTATACAATAATTTTTTATTTTTGTTAATTTTTGTTAAATTATTTTTAATAAAAAAAGCCAAATCATTTTTCCATTTCTTAGAAAATAATCGCTTTGCTAAGCCAATAGCCTCAAAATATACCGGTTCTAAATTATTATATTTTTCAAAATCTTTTACTAAACCAACTTTATTTTCTAAAAAATTTTTTTGAAAAAAATCTAATATTCCTTTGGTTTCACTTACGCCGCCAGCCAATATTATTTGATTTATCTCCCCAAATTCAACATAATTTTTATTAAAATGGTTAATATTTCGTTTTACCTCTTTTGTAATATGCGTAAAAATTTTTTCTAAAATTTCTTTTTCCGGTTTTTGTTGAGATAAAAATAAATTATTTTTCTTTTTATATTCTTCTGCTTTTTCATAATTAAAGCCAAAACTTCGCGCTAATTTTTCGGTAATATAATTTCCGCCATACTGCATTTGATAATTATATATCAAACCCGCGCCGGTAAACACCGCGAAATTTATTGAATTTGCTCCCATATCAAGCAAACAAATAGGCTCTTTTGGCAAATCATTATAAACTCCTCTAAACAACGCCAAAACTTCCATATCAAAAACAATTGGCGATAAATTTAAAGAACTAAAAAAATTTTGCCATTCTTTTAAATAATTATTATCAATAGCGGCTAAAAATATTTGTCTTTTTTCTTTATTGGAAAATAATCCGATTTCTTTATAAATAAAAGCTAAATTGTTTTTTGACAATGGCACTACTTTTAACGCTTCATTAAAAACTGCGCGGCCTACATCATCAACATCATTGTTAATCTCAAAAAAATGCGTATATAAAAAATTATCAGGTAAAGCAAAAACAATATCACGCGTAGTAATGGCGCCGTTTTTGGCTTGCTCTAACGCGTTTAATATCTCTTTTTTTAATTTTGCCTTATTTTTTATTTTCCCTTTTTCAACTATTCCCTTTTTCAGCAATATCCTGTTAAAATTCACTATCTTGGCTGAATTTTCATTTTTTTCCATTTCAACTATCTCAACGCTAAAATCAGAAATATCAATCCCGACAATTTTTTTATAATGCATATTATTTTAATTATATCTCTTGCCAATTATTAATTGACGCGCTTCCCTCGTTTAATAATATTTCCGCTTTAATTGATTTATAATAATCGCCTGAATTGCCGTCAACCGTTATTATTTGCTCACCGCTGGATGAGCTTGTATTTATTATACAATAAAAATCGCCTAATGAAAAATTTTTATCTGTGGCAGAATAATTCTCATTCAATTGAAATTGCCTAATCGTTTCCTCAACACAGCCTTCGGTAAAATTTAAAACACTTTCGCCTTGCGCGTAATTATAGGCAATATCCAAACCGCTTAAACCAAGTATTAATGTATTGCGAGACATAAGCAAGGACACAGCGCAAAGAATCACCACCGCGAGTATCGCAGCCATGCCTTTTTGATTTTTTATACTTTTTTGGTTTTTGCTTTTCATAAAAAATTAGCATGGCTTATAATATTAATCATTTTTTTCAACTTTCATTGTCAACTATAATACATCTCCCATTTTTGTCATTCCCGACACTCGTTAGCCTCGCAGGGAAGTTATTAATAAATGATCGGGAATCTCGTAAAAAGCATTGTGTGTTAATTACAACATATCCGTAAAAAAATCACGCCAAGTTGGATTGTCTTTTTTTATTAATTCAATCTTCCATTCTCTATTCCATTTTTTTAATTGTTTTTCACGTTTTATAGCGTCTTTTATATATTGATATTCTTCGTAATATATTAATTTGCTTGTATTATATTTAGAAAAAAAACTATTTTTGTTTGTTTTTAATCTATGCTGAAATATTCTTGAATATAAATTATTGGTTACTCCGATATATAGAGTCTTATTTGTTTTGTTGGTTAATATATAAACATAATAGATATATTCTTTTTTCATCTTTAGATGGTTATTTTATGGTTGTTTCTTTTAAAGAGATTCCCGATCATTTATTAATAATTTCCCTGCGAGGCTAACGAGTGTCGGGAATGACAAAAAGAAAGGCTGGGAGTGTCGGGAATGACAAAAAATAGTGGCTGACTAAAAATTATCTAACAGTAACAGCCGACTCCAAATCAAAACCATAATCAAATTCAACGCTTAAATTATTTTTATAAGCGATTGAATAACTGAATTTAATGCTATCAATATCGCTATTGCCTAAATTTATAAAATTCAAACCGCTAATCAAAATATTTTCGCTTGTAATATCTAAAATTTGTCCATTATTAACTTTAATAATTCCATCAACTAAACTAATAGTTTCCGTACTGCCAAAAAAATTTTCAACTACCAACTGATTTGAATTATTTCCCGGAACAGGGCTAACAATGCTTTTTGCCTCTCTAATTTTTCTGCTTATTGTTTCTTCTGCCAAACGCGCGCTATTATGAACTTCTGACATTGCAAAATTTTTCTGATTAATCGCGGAAATCAAAAGCCCGAAAGAGCTTATCGCGAATAAAATCAAACCAAGCAAGGCTGAATAAATCAATGTTTCCAGTAATGTAAAACCGTTATTACTCATAAATCAACGATTAATTAATATCGTTTCGCGCGCAAGCGCGCTAATTTCCACATTTTCTATTTCCCAGCTTACGTTTGCGACAACTCGTTTTGTGTTTATATCCAAAACAGCTTCCGCATGGCTTTCAGCGACTTGATTATTAGCGTTATCGCGATAAACGGAAAAAAAAGAAATCTGCCGGCTGAATTTGCCAATCTGTCCGCTTGTATTTTCACCTAATAAAATCCAACCGCCTGAAGATGTTCCGATTTCGCTTTTGCTATATGTTAAATTATTCCAATTATCGCGAGCAATCATTCTTACGGCTTCCAAACCTTCGTCTGCCAAGGCGCCTGCAAGTAAAAATTCTCTTTCTCTAACCATTAAAGCGCTTCCGCCTAAAAGCCGGCTGGCAAGGGAAACAACCAATACTAAAAAAACTCCCAAAGCTATCACAATTTCCAATATTGATATTCCTGCTCTGTTTTTAAAATAACTCATAAAAAAAATTAATTTATTAGCCCAAGAGAATTTATCGCGCTTGACGCAATTTTTTCTGTCCGTTCATTGGTAATGCTTACTTCTCCGATTTGCGACGGCTCTCCCCGTCCTTGCGAAAAATTTATCTCATTGCCGGTTATGTCCGTACTTAAATTTAAAGAAGCGTCAAAAATATATTCCTTATCATGATTAACTTCGCGAGCGGCATACGAATTTCCTTGATAAACAATTATTTTGTCCTCTCCGGCCGGGTCAATATTAAAATATACTCCATGAGGGCTATCATTATATCCTGACAAACTTTTCGCGCGCGCGAAACGCAAATCTTGTCTAAGCTGAGATATGGCGGTGTCTAATTCTACAACATTTTTCCAATCAACATAAAACGGAGAAACCGCTCCGGCTAAAATAATTATAATCGCTATGGATAATATTATTTCCAGTAAAGTAAAGCCTTTGTTATATTTAAAAAATTTATTATTTAAAATATTTTTATGCTTATACTATTTATAAATCCCCCCTGTAACCGTATAAATCGGCGTTATGATTGAAAGCGCCAGACCGCCTACTACAAAGCCGATTATAACTAATAAAATCGGTTCAACTGCTGATGATAAATTGTTCGCGCGCGACTCTGCTTCACGCTCGTAAATTTCCGCGATATTAAAAAATTCCTCTTCTAAATTTCCGGATCGCTCTCCCACCATAACCAATCCGGCAGCCAGTTTCGGATAATAAACCGACTGAGCGCTTAACGCTTCAGACAATTTTTTACCTTGATTGATTTCGCGGATAATTTTTTTAGCGCTTTCTTTATAATAATAATTTCCCAAAGTGTTTCCGGCAACAGCCAAAGATTCGTCAATGCTGATGCCTGATTTTAATAAAACCGCCAATGTCTGAAAAAACAAAGCTAAATTTTTCGCGCGAACTAATTTTGAAAAAATCGGAAAATTAAGAAAAATATAATGAGTGATTGGCTTTATGAATTTTTGTCTTGCCAGCCAAAATAAAAATATTATTAAAAAAAATAAAACAAATAAAATTTGCGCTCCATAAGCTTCAACGCCATTTGCAATCCATATTAAAAAACGAGTTGAAGCCGGCAGCTCCACGTCCAATCCGCTAAACACTGATGTAATTTTCGGCAAAACCCAAAATGTTAATAATAATCCGATTAAAAAACTTAAAAATAATATTATTAACGGATACGCCATTGCCGACCTGATCTTTTCCAGTAAATCTCTTTGCCTGTCATAACGCGCGCCAATGCTTTTTAAATTTTCATCCAAAGTGCCGGCAGTCTCGCCCGCCATAACAGAGCTTAAAAAAAATTCTGAAAATATTTTCGGATAAAATTTTAAGGCTTTGGAAAGCGGATTTCCTGAATTAATATTTTTGCTTATTTTTTTGATTATTTTTTTAAATTTGCCATCCGTCTGATCTTCCAAAATATCAAAAGCCTCGGAAATACTTAATCCCGATTTTAACATTATCGCCAAATTATTGGCAAACAACGCCTTTTCCCTTAAGCCAATTCTACCAAAAAAAATCTCTGAATTTAATATATTTTTAGTTTTTTTAGGCATATTCCACCTGTCATTCCTGACACACCTTTGCCCCGCAGGGAATTATTAATAAATGATCGGGAATCTCATTAAGAGCATCTAAATTATTTTTTTAAATAATGGATATTAATATTATATTTATGCGTTTTTCTATTTTTTATGTTCGTTGATTTTTACGAGATTCCCGATCATTTAATACAATTTCTCTGCGAGGCTTGGAGTGTCGGGAATGACAATGGGAATTATCCCTCCCCGACAACGCGAAAAACTTCGTCCAAAGTTGTTGCTCCGTTTAAAACTTTATTTATTCCATCTTCAAGCATAGTTGACATTCCTGTTTTCTCAGCGATTTTTTCTATTTCAACGCTTGAAGCTTTTTTAAGAACTTTTTCTTTTATAGCCTCGTTCATTTCCATTACCTCAAAAATACCAACCCTGCCCTTGTAACCGGAACCGGAACATACTTTACAGCCTTTGCCTTTGTATAAATATAATTTACGCAAATCTTTTTTATATTTTTCAGAAATAATTTTTTTAAACTTTTCATCTTTATTAATAATTTTAATTTCATCCCGGCTTAATTTATATGAATAACGGCATTTTTCGCATAATTTTCTAACCAATCGCTGGGCAATAATAATTTTTATTGTTGAAACAATCAGATAAGGCTCAATTCCCATATCCAAAAGGCGCGGCAAAGTAGTCGCGGAATCATTGGCGTGCAAGGTGGACAATACCAAATGCCCTGTCATGGCGGAATTCACCGCGATCTTCGCTGTTTCAGTATCGCGAATTTCTCCCACCATAATTATATCAGGATCTTGCCTTACCAGCGCGCGCAAGCCCTTGGCAAAAGTAAGACCTGTTTTTGCGTTAACCTGAATCTGCCCCACTCCTTCAATGTCATACTCAACAGGATCTTCAATTGTGGCAATATTGACTTTGCTTGTATTTAAAATTTTTAATATTTCATAAATTGTAGTTGTTTTTCCGCAACCTGTCGGACCTGTCACCAAAATCATTCCATGCGGATTTTTTATTATTGATTTAACTAATTTTAAATTTTCATTTGACAGTCCGCTTTCATCCAAATTCACTTCCCGGCTTGACGAAGTCAAAAGGCGAATAACAATATTTTCTCCTTCGCTAACAGGCACAATTGAAACGCGAGCGTCAATATAATTATCTTGATATTTAAATTGAAACTTTCCGTCTTGAGCGGCTTTATGCTCGTCAATCCTCATTTTTGCCATTATTTTTATCCGGCTCAAAATCAAATCCAAAAATTCTTTTGGCAAAGAAAGAACGCGATGCATTACTCCGTCAACGCGAAAACGAATAACCGCGTCAATACGCCTCGGCTCAATATGAATATCAGAAGCCTTATTTATATATCCATATTCTAAAAATAAATCCACGATTTTTATCATTAATTCATCCTTTTCGCCATTGTCATCTTCCACGTTTTTTATACGATGCAAAACATCGTCCATCTCCTCTTTAAGCCCCGCGCGATAGCGCAAAAACGCCTGATTTAAATCACGAATTGTGGCATAATACGGCTTTACTCGCTTCCCGAATTTTTTTTCCAAAACATGAATCATTTCCAAATCTTTTGGATTTACCATTCCGACTTTAACACAATCTTCATCCTCGCCAAAAGCGATTAATTTTTTTGATTTTGCCGCTAAATCCGGAATGCTGTAAAATATTTTTTCATTAAATTTTTCCGCGCGTAAATTAACAAACGGATAACCGATATTTTGCGCGGCTAGCTGCCCAAACTGCTCATCCTTAATTAAACCCTCATCAATAATTATATCAATTAACGCTTTTTTCTTGTTTTGCGCGGCTTTAAGCGCTTTTTCAAAATCATCCTCGCTCAAATACCCGGGATTAACCAGCATCTCTTTTAATTTTTCTCTTGTTATCTTCATAAATCACAAATCATAAATCATAAATCTAAAATCATAAATCCAAAATCACACACACTCTTTTATCTTTTCAATTACTTCCTTAATTGAAAAATTTGATTTTATTAAATAATCATTCGCGCCCAAGTCCCTGCCTCTTTGGATATCGCTGCTTTGGCCTAAGTTAGACAAAATAATTATCTGAATATCCTTTAAATCATTGTCAGCCTTAATTTCTTCCAAGACTTCAAAACCATTTTTCTCCGGCATAACCAAATCAAGCAATATTATATCAGGCTTTTCTTTTCTTGCTTCTTTTAAAGCCTCATTGCCGTCATAAGCGGCAATCACCTCAAAACCGGCGCGCCCCAAACCGTCTTGATAAGCCTTGGAAATAAATTTATCATCTTCGGCTAACAAAATTTTTATTTTTTTTTCATTGTCCATATTTTTAATTAGTTGCTCATCTTACGCACCACTTTCGCGGTTTACGACACGCTCAGCCAAATAAACCATCCTCTTTTTGTCATCTCCGACACACCTAACCTCGTAGAGGAATTATATTAAATGATCGGAGATCTCATAAAAAATATCTAAATATTAATTATGGAATATTCATCTATAAGATTTAAATCGCGTTTATCTTACTCATTCAACAGCTATATTCTTTTTTAACCTTTTAGCGTTATTTTAAATTCTTTTCTTTTAAAAAGATTCCCGATCATTTAATATAATTTCCCTGCGGGGCTAATGTGTGTCGGGAATGACAAAAAGAAAGGCTAATGTGTGTCGGGAATGACAAAAATAAGATGGAATTAATTGGCGTATTACGTGAGTACGTAAGATTAGTTAGTTAGATTATATTATGCGAATAAACTTTTATGATATCGCCAATCCTCTCTCTCCTTCCTGCATCTTCATGCCTTTAACCGGAATTTCTACAAAAAAACATGTGCCTTTATTCTTTTTTGACTCAAACCATACTTTACCACCCGAAGATTCAACTATCATTTTTGAAACATAAAGCCCCAGTCCCGTTCCTTCTGTAACTGACTTAATCGCGTTATCAGCTCGGAAAAACTTTTCAAAAATTCTCCCTTGCATTTTCCCAGGAATACCAATACCGTTATCTTTTACAGTAATTAAAAATAAATTTTTATCTTTACGTTTTACTTCAACAATTATTTTACCGCCATCAATTTTTGAATATCTAACCGCGTTAACCAGCAAATTATGTATCACCTGGCGCATTAAATTTTGATCAAGCGGAATTTTAGTTAAATCATTATCAGAAATAAAATCTATTTTTACTTTTTTACTCTTTGCCAAGGGCTTTGCTTCAACAATAATAGCTTTTACAAAATCTTTTAAAACCGTTGGCTCCGGCGTTGTGCGAAGCTTGCCGGATTCCATTCTAGTAACATTTAATAAATCATTTACCAAGTGCACCATTCGTTCGGTAGACTCATAAATATTATGTAAATATTCTGTCTGATCTTTATTTAACTTTCCCACTTCTCCCCGAACCAACATATCAGTAAAAAGCTTAATAGCTGTAAGCGGAGTTCGCAACTGATGAGAGGCTACTGATACAAATTCAGTTTTTATTTTATCAATTTTTTTGAACGCTGTAACATCATGCAATATTATAGCTCCACCGACTATCTTATCATACATATCTTTTACCGGAATTACAAAAATCTCATAATAATATTCACTCAATACGGCTTCATCTATATGAAAAATTTTACCTTCTAGCAAGGCTAAGTTAATTTTATCTGCAAAATCAATTTTTTCAAATACAGCATAAATATCATTTAAACTCGGGTTTTCAGCGGAAAAATCCATATATTTTCTAGCCCTAGGATTAATAAGAACAATATTTTTTTCAGAATTAAACATAACAACTCCATCACTCAAACTTTCAATTAAGGAACCAGTTTTGGAATTTTGCGATCTAGCTATGGTTTGCAAACGAGAAATTGCAAGAGAAAAATTAGTCAACATTGCGTCAACAAGATCTTTATTTACATCAACAGCGCCATCATCTCTACATGATACGATTTGTATTACTCCCAATATTTCAGAACCTACCATTAAAGGATAAATAACTTCTTGCTTTAACTCAAAATTTTTTGTATTATTTAATTTACTGCCAAAAATATACGATTTTATATTTTTTATTATATTAATCGCCTTTCCCAATTTTGTTTTAGGCTGTTTAGCTAAATATTTTAATAAATTCTTTTTAATAACATTCAAACAATCTTCACTCACTTCTTCATTTAAATAGGTCATATACGCCAATCCACCATCTTCCTCCAAATTGGTGATAACATAGACAGCTACGCTAAAATCTAATAGCTCTGATAAATATGTACTAAAAACTCTTATCGCCTCCTTAATATCCAATACACCGGTCAATTCCACGCTTAACGACCGAAGAGCTTCAAGTTCAGCCTTTTTCTTTTCTAGGGAAACATTAATCTTCTTAAGTTCATCTCCTGATTCATTAACATCTTCAAGAATATTCAAAGTAGCTAACCGTTGATTATCTAAATTTTTTTTCTCGTCTTGCGTACCAATCAAAACTTTTCTCAACTCTTTTGTTTTACTCTCCACCTCTTTTTCTAAATTTTTATTATATTCTGCCAATTTTTTGTCAGAATTATCCAATTTCTCGATCATTTTATTAAAACTACCAGCCAATTTACCCATCTCATCCATGGATGTAACTATAATTTTTTCTCCACGCCATCTGCCTTCAATAACACGTTTTACTATTTTATTCATTTTTGCAAGCGATCTGGTTATACGGCTAGAGAAAAAAAATACAAAAATAAATACTACAATAAAAAATATAACTCCGGTTGGTAATATAAAATAAAAAATATAATCATTTATTGACTTATTAATTTCTGCCTGCATTACTTTTGAGGCGCTAAAAATATCATCATTTTTAATAATATCACTAACAACAAAATCTGTATTTCCAATACGATTAAAGACAGCAAGATATTCTTTTGATTGATTAAGCATGAATTCAGAATTAATATTCTGAATATCGCTTCCAACTTTATCAATCGCATTTGTAAACAAAAATATAAAAACGAAAAATATTACTAATAAAAGAATAGACCAATACAACAAAATACGCGTTCTCAACTTAACGCCTTTTTTGTTTATTTTTTTTGTTTTTTCCTGATTAGTCATTAAATAATTATTTTTAACTACTTACTTTCCAATTTTTTTATTTCTTTTTTTAATTCAATCATTCTTAACTCCCGATTCACTGTTAATTTTTGAAATTTTTCCATTTCTTTAATTTGTTCTTCTAGTTTTATCTGCGCTTTTTTTTGCCCAACAAGCAATCTATCCTTTTCTTTTGTAATTAACTCTTCTTTTTTTAGCTGTTCTTTTATTTTATTTGATTGATTTTTGATATTTATAGTTTTTGCATCAACTTCTTTTTTTAATGACCTAGTTAACAAAAAATTAAAAAGCATACCTACAACAGTAATCAAACCAACAATAGCAAAAATAAACATCCAAGTTTTTTTAATATCATGATTAATACTTGCCATAATTTCCCGATCGTCTTTTTCTGCCAATAAACACCATTGTGTTTCTGGAATATAACTATGCGCGCCAAGAACTTTAACGCCCTGATAATCAATAAAACTAATCACTTCTTTATGGTTCAAATGCGTGTTTCCAGCATGTTTAAGGCAATTTTTTAAATTAACAGAATCAATTTTTTGTTTTAAAAATGCATCTTCTTTAAATCTTAGAGATGTTATTACATAGCCGTCTTTATTTACCAAATATGTTTCACCGGTTTCTCCTAATTCAAACTTATTGTCAGAAACTTGATTTATTTTTTCAAAATCATAAGAAATAACTAAAACTCCAACAAATTCTTCATTTAGTGTTATCGGCGATGAAATATTTATTATTTTTTGCTTGGTTTTTTCCGAAACATGAACTTCTCCGATAACTGTTTCTTTTAAGGATTTTTCAAATACATCTTTATTCGTAATAGTATCATTTTCAAAACTTGAAG
>JAYEHJ010000064.1:0-12608 GCA_034659435.1 Patescibacteria group bacterium
CCGCCATCAATCATTAAACTATATGACTCCGGCAGAAATTTATTTTAAATAATCGGTTCAAATATTTTAATAAAAATCTATCTCATTTTTTCAATTTTATTGTCTTGACAAACCCGACCACTATAGTTTCTCTTCATCTTTCGTTTGAAAGCCTCAACAGTATCCTCCCAAACATGAGATATACTATCAATTAACAAAATGTCAGAAACTTCCTCTTCTCGAAGTAATCTCATTGTCTCCTTTAAATCAGCAAGTGTTCTTGATTCTTTTACTAGTAGTTCAATACCTGCTTCATTAAATACAGTTTTTAAGAACTTAGCTGATTTTTCTGTATCGAACATAACAACTGGTTTCTTTGATTTAATTTTTTTGTGAAGACCAATTGCCACCATTGCTGATGTATATGTTTTGCCTGTTCCAGCAAAACCTTCAAACGCCGCCTTAAAATACGGCTTAGTGTTGGCAACCTCCATAAAGAAGTTACCTAGATTGCCAGTTTTCTGCTTAACCGCAGTTCTGGTCATTGTTTTAGTTTGCATAATTTTTCTTAATCAATCCCCTATAAGAATTGATATTAATTAATTTTAATTAGTTGACTAATCAGCAATTTGCTGATATGTTGTAATTGAATCTTTTAAACAGAATGCACTTTGTTTAAAAGAGATTCGTAACACTTAAGACATCTACCTTGAGAATTCACAGGTAGGTGTCTTATTTTATTTGACCTAATCTGTGTCTTGCATTTTCAAGCATTTGCAAATCACGCCAAATATCATAAGGTTCAAGAGATCCTCCCATTGGGTAATCTTCAGAAGATTCATTCACAATGGTAACCTCTTGGGGTTCTTGATCCATAGAATCACCCCCTTTCTAGTTATCTCGGACTCTTGCCGAAATAAATTAATTTATTAAATTGTTAATCTACTTCTTAACTACTTTGTAGTTTTTTTGTAAATACATTAGTTCTTTAACCTGTTTCTCTAATGTTTTTTTTTCACGCTTTTGATTAAATGGATTTAAATTTTGCCTTAGTAAATCTAATACCGTGGCCAATGTCCCAAAGTAATCATCGCTTTTAATGTGAAATTCAAGATTTCTTTTATTCATACAAAAAACCCACAATTAATTGATAAATTTATTTTTTTATCAAATAACTGTGGGTTTACAGTTAATTAACAAAAAAACTACCGTAAATAATTACGGTAGTTTTTTGTATATATAATGGTTTGTTTTTCTGCTAATGTTACACAACGCTTTCCATTGTGGTACCAATTGCTATCTCTTTGACCACTGCGGCGCTTTTCTCGCTTTTTTTAACCCGGGCTTTTTTCTTTCTTTTCTGCGCGCGTCTCTTGTAAGCCAACCTTTGGCTTTAATAGCCGGTTTTAAATTTTCATCCAAAGAAATTAAGGCGCGGGCAATTCCGTGGCGAGCGGCATCAGCTTGCCCTTTTTTACCGCCCCCTTTTGATAATATTGATATATCTATATCTTTAAGATGTCCTGTTAATTTTAAAGGCTGGTTAATAATTAAAATACAATCAGGAGTAAAAAAAATATCGGCTTTTTTTTCATTAACCATAATATGGCCATCGCCTTTTTTGTATAAACGCACTCTGGAAACCGAAGTCTTTCTTCTGCCGATAGCGCTGATATATTTTCCCTTAAACTTAATAATTTCCGCTTTATCCTTTTTTTCCTTGTCTTTTGTTTTTTGAATCTTTTGCATAATTTTATTTAATAATCAACCGCCTCAGCATGGCTTTTCTAAATTTAACCGACGGCAGCATCTCTCTTATCGCTCTTGATAATATTTCTCCGGGATTACTCTCCAGTAAATCAAACATCTTTTTTTCTTTTAAGCCGCCCGGATAACCTGAATAATGATAATATTTTTTTTGCTCTTGTTTTTTTCCGGTAAACTTTAATTTTTTAATATTAAAAACTTCAACTACATCTCCGCAATCCAAATTAGGCTGAAATTCCGGCTTATTTTTGCCTCGCAAAATCAAAGCAATATCAGTCGCGATACGGCCGACTGCTTTATTCTCAGCATCAATTCTATGTAATTTTCTAGTTATTTTTTGCATAATTTAAACTAATTCAAGCCGCGCCATTTCAGCTCCGTCGCCTTGTCTTGGAGATAAATTAATTATTCTTGTGTAACCGCCTTTTCTTTCTTTATATTTTTCGCCGAGAACTTCCATGGCTTTTTTAATCGCCATTTTTTGCGGCAATTTTTTGATTAAAGATCTTCTGGCAGTTAAATCGCCTTTTTTTGCCGTGGTAATCGCCTTTTCAACCAACGGTTTTACGGCATTTGCTTTGGCCTTGGTGGTTTTTATCTTTTCATATATCAAAACGCTTGATGTTAAATTTCTTAACATCATTTCTCTTGGCTCTTTTTTTCTGCCTAATGTATTTTTTTTAACTCTATGCCTCATGGTTATTTGCTAAATTATTTTATGATTTTTTTGGGCGTCCTCGCTTTTTCTTTTTTTCTTTCGGCTCTTCTTCTTTTGCTTTAATTTTTTTAACTTCTTTTTCTTCTTTATTTTCTTCAATATTTTTATTTTTATCTTTTATTATCTCTTTTTTTATGCTTTCTTTTGGCATTAACGCTGAAAATTGCTTAATTAATATTTCAACCGAACTGTTAAAAGCTTCTTTTGGAGTAATTGTGCCGTCTGTTTTAAGATCGAAAACCAGCTTCTCCCAATTAGTCATTTTGCCAACGCGAACATTGTCAATTTTTATCCCCACTGAAACAATGGGAGAAAAAATAGAATCCATTTCTATGTAATTTATAATATCCTGTTTTTCTTCACGGCTTTCAATAGTAACATAACCCATTCCTTTCTGAGCATATATCTTGGCATTTATTTTTCCCGCCATATCGGTTATCGCTGCCAATTCCAAGTCGGGATTAACAATTTCAACTTCCGGATTTGCTTCAATATCAGATGCTTTGATTCTTTTTTTTCCATGAACATCCAAATTCAAAATAACAGTTTCGTCAGTATGCATTTTTAAGCGCAATTGTTTAACATTTAAAATAAACTCCAAAACATCTTCTTTCAAATGCGGTAATGTCATAAATTCATGGCTAACCCCTTCAATTACAATACCAACTGGAGCAGCGCCCGGCAAACTTGAAAGCAAAACTCTTCTGATTGAATTGCCTAAAGTTATGCCATAGCCGGGAAAACAAGGCTCAACCGTGATTTGAGCATCATTATCACTTTTACCTTTGTTAAATTTTATACTTTTGGGTAAAGCGATATTTTCCATATTTTTAATATTTAATTAATTAATAAAATTTACTTTGAATAATATTCAATAATTTGCCGTATTTGGAAATTCGGTTTTATCATATCCATACCGGGTTTATGCAGAATTTTTACCGTATTTTTAGTTTTATCAAAATTCATCCACCCCGGAATCTCCTTTTTTTGTAAAACATCCAGCATCACTTTATGAAATTTACTGTCTTTTTTCGTTTTCTTTACCGTAATTAAATCGCCTGATTTTAAAATATAAGATGGAATTGTTACTTTTTCGCCATTAACCGTAAAATGCCCATGATTTATCAATTGTCTTGCCTGAGAACGTGAACTGGCTAAACCGGCGCGATAAATCGCGTTATCAATTCTCATTTCCAAAAATTGCAAAAAATTTTCACCGGCATCTCCGCTTTTTTTACGCGCTTTATCAAAAGTCAAACGAAATTGTTTTTCCAATAAATTATACTGGCGCTTAGCTTTTTGTTTTTCATTTAATTGCATGCCATAGCCTGTAATTCTGCGCCTTCCTTTTGAACCGTGAAATCCGGGCGGATAATTTCTTTTTACCATTGCGCACTTCGGAGTATTGCAGCGATCTCCTTTTAAAAACAATTTTTCTCCGGCCCTTCGGCACTTTTTACATTTTGGATTTAAATCTTTTGCCATACGTAACAACAATTAACTTTTAACTTTTAACAATTAATTATTTATAATTTTTTAAAAATATATTATCAATCCAGAGTTAACAGTTAAAAGTTAACGGTTAACTGTTGTCTTACACTCTTCTTGGTCTTCTCTGTCTGCAGCCATTGTGAGGAATCGGCGTAACGTCTTTAATTAAAGTAACATTCAGCCCATTGCTATTTAATGCTCTGACAGCCGACTCTCTGCCCGTGCCAACGCCTTTTACAAAAACGCTTACCTCGGATAATCCATATTCTTCTTTTGCTTTGCCAACTGCCAAACGGGTAATAATGGATGCCGCATAAGGAGTTGATTTTTTCGGCCCTTTAAACCCCGCAATCCCAGCGCTTGCCCATGAAATAACATTGCCTTGCAAATCTGTTATAGTAACAATTGTATTATTATACGTTGCTTTTATAAAAACTTTTCCAACCGAAATATTAACATGCGCTGTTTTCTTTTTCTTTTTGCGAATTTTTTTGCCTTTTGCTTTTTGGTCTCTTTCAGCTTTCTTTTTTTCCAGTTTTTTCTTAATTTCTTCTGGTAATTCTTCCAAGCCTAAATCAGCCTCGTTTTTTAAAGCATTATTACTTTTAGCTTCTTTTTTAGCTTCTTTTTTAGCTTCTTTTTTATCTTCCTTGCCTGCTTTAACTTTAGTGGCAACGGATTTTTTCTCAGAAACTGCTTTGTCTGATTTAGCTGTATTTTTTTTATCTTCTGTCATTTTTTAATATTAATTTTTTATGTTTTTTGCGCTATTTGCTTCTTTCCTGAAATAGCGGTTGCTTTTTTATTTCCACGAACCGTGCGGTTATTTGTTTTGGTTCTCTGTCCTCTTACCGGTAAATTTTTAATATGCCTTAAACCGCGATAACTGTTAATTTCTTTTAAACGTTTAATATTGCCAAGAACTTCCCTGCGCAAATCCCCTTCAACTTTATGCTGTTTTTCAATAATATTTCTTAAATTATTGGCTTCGTCATCTTTTAAATCCTTTACTCTTGTGCTTGGACTTACTTTTGCCAATTCTAAAATATCATTGGCTTTTGTTAAGCCAATGCCATAAATATAAGTTAAAGCAATTTCAACTCTTTTTTCATTTGGTATTGTAACCCCTGCTATTCTTACAGCCATATTTTTAACCGTTAACAATTAACCATTAACCATTAACAAATATAAATTTATAAAATTAACTGTTAACTGTTAATTGTTAACAGTTAACTGTTAAACTATCCTTGCCTCTGCTTATGCTTCGGATTTTTGCACAAAACAACCACACGCCCTTTGCGGCGAATGATTTTGCAATCTTTACAAATTTTTTTTACCGAAGCTCTAACTTTCATAAAATAATATTAACAAAAACTACATTCTATATGTGATTCTTCCCTTGCTTAAATCATAAGGGCTCATTTGCACTTTTACTTTATCACCCGGCAACAAGCGAATTCTATGCATCCTCATTCGTCCGGAAAGATGAGCCAATATTTCATGCCCGTTCTCTAATAAAACCTTAAATGTTGTGGCAGGCATTAATTCCAATACCTCGCCTTTTACTTCAATAAACTCTTTTGAGTCCACTGTTTTTTTTTCTTGTTTTTTTGTCATTAAATAAAATTTGTTGTTTAAGGATAAAATTAATTTCATCACCCTCAGCAAACACAAAAAAATTGGCAAAATCTAAAAATTCTACCAAACAACTATTGGTAATATTTAAATAATTTACTTGAATATTATAAAAATATTATATATCTAAATAATTTTATTGTCAAGCAAAAAAATGATGTTTTTAAAATTATAAAATAATTATTTAATATTAGCTAAATTCAAGCACTGCTTTAATCCGTCTTACTCCTGAGCTGGAAGATTTTTCTTTTTTTATTTTAAATTTTCCTAAATTTCCAATACTTTCAACATGCGGACCGCCGCATATTTCCTTTGAAAATATATCTTTGCCTTTGCCGATTGTATAAACTTTAACTTTTTCACCGTATTTTGATTCAAAAACTCCGGTAGCGCCTTGCTTTTTTGCTTCTTCAAGATTCATCTCTTGCATTGTTACATTCAATTTTTTATTAATTTGCTCATTGACCATGTCTTCTACTTTTTGTTTTTCCTGATCGCTTAATTTTTCTCCATGATTAAAATCAAAGCGCAAGCGCTCGGCCGTAATATTGCTGCCGCGCTGATAAACATAATCGCCTAAAATCCTTCGCAAAGCTTCAAGCAAAAGATGAGCCGCTGTATGAAGTTTTGTTGTTTCTTCGCTTGAATCAGCCAAACCGCCTTTAAATTTTCCAGCGCTGGCGGTTCGGGATAACTCTTGATGTTTTTTTAGTTCTATTTTAAATTCGTTATCATCAACATACATACCTTTTTTTTTCAGCTCTTCACTTATCATCTCCAAAGGAAACCCATAAGTTTGATATAAATTAAAAGCTATACTTGAATCAACTTTATTTAGAATTTCTGGTCTTTCCCAATCCCCTAATTGCGTTATTTCTTTCCATTTTATCTTATCAAATTTTTTAAGTCCTTTGTCAATTGTTTTACTGAATTTCTTTTCCTCTTTTTCCATTTCAAATAAAATAAATTCTTTGTTCTTCTCTAATTCATCATATATATCTTTATAATCATTAATAATAATTTCAGCAATCTCCTTTGTCCAGCCGATATTATCAATTCCAAGCTTGCGGACGAAGCGCACTGCCCGCCGAATTAAGCGCCTGACAATATAGCCTTGGTCAAGATTTGACGGCGCGATTCCTTTATCATCCCCCATTAAAAAACAGGCGCCTTTTAAGTGGTCGGCGATTACTTCAAACGCATGCATATTATCGCGATACTTTTTACCGCCGGATAATTCCTCAATTTTATTTAAAATATTTTCAAATAAATCCGTTTCAAAAACATTGTCTTTCCCTTGGCTCACCATAGTAATTCTTTCCAGTCCCCCGCCAAAATCAACATTTTTCTGCTTTAACTGTTCAAATCCGCTTTTTGTTTTTTTATATTGGATAAAAACACTATTGCCGATTTCAATAAAACGGCCGCAATCGCAATTCACATGGCAAGGCTTGTCTTTCCATTTTGAATTTTCATGTTTTTTTAAATCAGCGCCCAAATCATAAAATATTTCCGAATCCGGACCGCCGATTTCGCCAATCGGCATATCAACAGGCTTGCCGGAACGGCTCCACCAATTTTTTTCATCTCCATAATAAAATATCCTGCCGTCCCTAATGCCTTTTTCTTCTGCGCTGTCATAATCTTTTGCTTCAATGCCGGCTTCCTTAAATAATTCTTGCCAAATTTCAACTGATTCATCGTCTCGTTCCACGTTTATTTTTTTATTTCCGGAATAAACTGTCGCATATATTCGTTTTGGATCAAGTTTGATTTCTTTGGTTAAAAACTCAAAAATCAAATATAGTTGTTCTTTTTTAAAATAACCCCCCAAGCTCCAGTTTCCCAGCATTTCAAAAAAAGTATTATGCCTGTTATCTCCAACCTCTTCTATATCTCCGGAACGAAAACATTTTTGGCTATTCACCAGCCGCTTTCCTTCGGGATGATTTTCTCCCGCCAAATAAGGAACCAAAGGCTGCATGCCGGAACTTATAAAAAGCGAAGTTGAATCATTTTCAGGAACCAAAGAAGCGCTTTGAACAACAGCATGTCCGCGCTCTTTAAAAAAATTCAAATATTTTTCGCGTATTTCTTTTGAGGTCATAATATGTTTATTTTCAATAACAACTATAAATTATTTTAAACCAATCTTAAATAAATTACAATCTTGACAAAATATTGAAAATGTGATATGGGGTATTATTGAACATTGGCAGCGTAGTCGCTGCGGCGGTTTTTATTCCACCATTTTTATTGTTTTTTGTTCATGTTTTACCATAGATTTTAATTTAATAATTAGTTATTTATACTTTAATTTTAGCATAAATTTAACTTTTTTTCTATGGTAAAATTGTGGATAATTTTGTATGTTTGCAGTTTTAAACGGCTGTTTTTTAATGGGGATAAAATTTAATTGGCGACAGCTCCATCATGTGATATTTACGAAAGGTAATCGGTTTTATTCGTTTGAAAATAAATAGAGGGATGGCAGCGCTTAAGCGTACCGTCCCTCTGTAATTCTACCGGAAAGCATCAATTATTTTCGATATAATCAACGCACTCCAGATGTTTTTGGCCACTGATTTTTCCTGTGGCTTTGTAATAATCGAGAAGCTTCCTGATAGTAAAGCACGGAATCAGATTGTATCCAGCCTCTTTGAGCTGTGCCTGACCGCCTTGTTGGCGATCGACCAATACAACCAAATTCTTGACGACCGAACCTTCCGATTCAACGGCCTTTATGGCCTCAATCTTGGAATCTGCCTTTGTGACCAGATCATCGATTATCAGAACGTTTTCGCCTTCCCGATAATCAAAGCCGGGTAATGGTATAATCCTGCGCTTGTCATCGGTCACTTCCTTAAAAAGTTTGATTATCCGAAACCCCCTGGGTTCCGGGACAATTCTTTCAAGGGCTTCAATAATCGGGTCACCGGCATAAGGTATACCGGCTACAGCCTGAAAATTCAGATTGTTTTGCTGAATACTGCCCCAAAGCGCCATTGCAATCAGGCCGCAATCTTCTGGCGTAAGGGGACCGGGGTTGGTCGGATTATCTTTTGTTCGCAGATTAAGGTAAAAAGGTGAAAGCGGGGCGTCCGGATTCTTTTCATGGAGCTTCAATTTGAATGCGCCAAACTTGAATGCCTCTCTTTCAAAAACCACATCGGCGACATCAGTATATATTTTTTCCATTACGCACCTTCCAATTCGGCTTCTGCCCGTTCAATATCCTGATGCACCAATTTTGCCATGTCTTCCATAGTCTTGCCTTC
Organism: Patescibacteria group bacterium; assembly: GCA_034659435.1. Lineage (GTDB taxonomy): Bacteria > Patescibacteriota > Patescibacteriia > Patescibacteriales > UBA12075 > JAGLYP01. The sequence continues at coordinate 8,869 of JAYEHJ010000064.1, forward strand.
GGGCGGCTGGGAAATCAATCTGCCGATAACAAATCCGGTAATGCCTTTCTTTCTGGCTTCATACGGCGACATTTTCCGGCTTTGATCATCCGGCGGTGAATCGGGATTGCGAATACCCGGCGTGATGACCTCTTTATCAGGCCACCGTTTGATCATTTCGTAAGCTTCCAATGGCGAAGACAAAAGGCAGTCAACCCCGGCGGAAACCGCTTCCTCGGCCAGCATCATCACGATGTGAGTGATAAAATCCTGTTGTTCTTCCGGCGTACTCGGCTTTTTCATCCCTTCCGGCACCATTCCTTTGCGGAGCAGATCTTCATACTTTTGGCTCGTCGGGATTGTCACGGCGATGATTTTCGGTCTGGGGATACCCCATTCCTGCGCCCTTTCATGCGCCCCTTCAATTGCCGCTTCCATCATGGCTTTCATGCCTTCGGCCATAACATTGAAATAAGCCACGCCGTGAGAAGTTGTTGCTTTGGCCGCACCTTTGACCGTATTCGGGATATCGTAATATTTCGTATCCGCAAATACCTGACAGCCAAACACCTTGGGCAAATTAATAGCAGTGGGCTGGCCGACGCTGCTCATGAGTTCCAGTCCGACCTTGACAATGTCATAGAAAGGCGCCAATTTTACGAGGCGATTCCCGGCTTCAACCAATGTCGGTACATCAAGTGGCAAGAAAAGATTCGATTTCTTAATCTCATTATCCATGTCGTGTCCTCCTTATAATCTTTTGATTTCGGTTAAATGTTGAAAAATCTCTTTTACCAAAGCTATCGGATCATCATTGATCACAATAACCGCTTTACTTTGCTTTTCGGTCTCATTCAAGGCGGGGATAATTTTCCCATCAACAAACCCACCAGAACCAGCCAAAAGGCCGATAACCTTATCGTCACCCTCGTCGCACATGAGAGTGAATTCGTTCATGGTTCCCCATCTGCCGGATATAAATATTCCAGCATCACAGGTGCGAGTACAGATAAGATTCCTGCCTTTCTTTTCCATGCCAGTAAAAGTGAGAATATATGGCGTTGCCGAGAACTTATGATTGTTTATATGATCATTCATATTTAATCCCGGCGAAAATCCAAGTACTATCCCGTCATTTTCATTCGCTCCTAAGGCGGCTTCATGTGGAAGACCAGGACATGCGCCTGTACAAATAATGCCATTAGCGTGGGCAACTTCTCTACCGATAACTCGTGCGGACTCTTTGCATGAATCCATCTCACTTCCACCAGCTGATCCAAAAACGCCGATCTTGTTTTTCTCCCAAAAATTCATAGACTATACCTCCGTTTTACAAGTTAAAAGATATATTTATTCTTATTTTTCAATCATTTTTGTTCTGTATCGATTATGTGAAATTTACCATTTTCCTAAAATAATATTTCCGGTTTTGATTATACCTTGAACATTCCAGGGTCGCAAAATCGCTACGCAACCAATTTCCAGAGCTGATGCTCCGGCATTAATGTAATCACGTGCATCCCGGCTATTTAGTATACCTCCGCCTGCTTTAATGGGCATAGATATGCCTGCCTGACGGACACCTTTTAGCCAGTTTACAACGATTGGTTTAAGTTTCTCGCCGGAAAGTCCTCCTCCGCCCAAATGCGCCAAAGGAGAAATATCGCTTCCAAAAATCTCTCGCCAATTAATCTGTTCTGGTAACTTGCCCCAAGGAATTGTATTTGAACAAGTCAAACAATCACATAGGCCGAAATTCTCAATTTCTTTGATGAAAGGAATTCCTGCACTAAGCGCATCTACGACTCCGATTTTAAGATCAAGAGGAACTGATAAAGGCTCGAAAACCTTAAGAATTGAAAGCGAATCATTTATCAACTCTTTTGTTGGGTGTCCGGTATTGGGACATGAAACATTCACCTGAACTCCAAAAGGCGCGCTAAACTCAGATTTTGATTTTATTAACAACTCAACAAAGCTGTTTGCTTCATTGAGCTTCTCTTCCAGTGTATTCCCAAGACTCATGAACGAAATCATAAAAGGTTCCGTTCTGCCCTGCCATTTTCCTTTTTTCACAAGTTTAATTGCACCGGGGCCGCTTAAATCCACCGAATTCAAAACAGCTCCCTCCCAAAAATATACCCTGACACAATCAGGAAATAGACTTGTGGACTGTAAATTCTGATCTAGCGGCATATTACCTACCCGAGCAGGAAATGTGGTCGTTTTAGAGATAAAAGTTGTACCGCTGAAATTAAACCGTTTCCCAAAGAGCATTTTATACCAGCGATGATAGGGCCAGCCTTCTCCGAAAAAATTCAGTGTTCCGGATGCAACAAAAACTACTCCGAAGTTAATTCCTCTTAATATTAATCCTTCCATTTCTTTTCCTCCATTTATGAAATGTTAAATATCTCAATTATGTATAAATTTTCAAGGTTCTAATACAAATACAAAAAAACAAATCCCCAGAAATCCTCCTCAGATTTGTTGTTTTTAGTATGCTACTACTTTACAATATTTAAAACAAAAAATCAAGAATTTGCGGTAATATGTCGCAGCTATATGACAATGTTATAGTACAGCCATTTAGAAATGCCATACTTGGCTATTTTTTGACCCATAACGGTTTAGATAATAATATTGATTGATTATTTAAATTTTACAATCTTGCCCGATTCTCCTTTATCCTCCCTAAAGTAGCTTCAAAAACTTTCAAATTCCCTCTTACTTTTAGATTAATGTTTTCATTCTGATAAAAATCATTCATTTGTTCTTCTAAGGCTAAAACGATTTTATCAAATGTATCCAGTTCTGTTCCACTGGGCTTTTGCTCCTCTCCAACTGTATAATTCATATTTCTTTCCAGTTTTTTTATATCTTCAAGATCCATGTTAAGGAAAAAATTAGGCAGATTTGTAAGCTGCTTTTTTATCATCTCACCATTTTCAAATACAAAACCATATTTCAACTTTGAGCCATAGCGTTCAGATTTCTTGCGCAATTTCTCCGCTTTTTCTTTGTACCTGCCGCCGCCCTTTTTATCATAAACGCTATCAAAACCACAAGCCACAATTCCGGTGTCAGCCTCAACAACAACAAAATCAACACCGTTAGCCAAATCGTCATATTCTGAAGCATGCACCACAAAGTAGTCCGGAGCCAAAATCCGATTTAAATTAACCAGCAAATATTTCTCCAGCTTTTCACCATTCCCGCTTTTTTTAATCGCGCGATATTCTTTAATTTTTTCTTCAAGCGCTTCCTCTGACGCATTGCTATCAAGCTCATAAAAATCTTTCGCCCAATCCCGCATCTTTTTATCTTTGATTCTTGCGTCATCTTTCACTTCTTCTTTTTTATATGGTCCATTTTTCTTCCTGATAAAACTGCTCATTCTGATAGACCCGTCGCCGCAAACAAAGCCCTCATCATCATATTTCTTAAAATTCTTTTTTATTTCCTTAACATAATATTCAAGCATCTCATCAATACTTTCGCATTTTTTCTCAAAAACACCATCTTGTCCTCCTTGAAATCTTTCCCCAAATTTCCCATTTGTAAATGACATAATTTTGTTGTAATAAATTATCGCGCTTTACGGCGCATTATATGAAATTCGCTAAATTCCAAAAATCTTTCAAAAATATTTTTAATTTAACGTTAAAACTTATTTTAATATACCACAGATATTTAATTTTGCCAAAACTGAGCAAAACTAAAATTAAATTACCGTTATTAAAAATTGATAATAAAAACGG
>JAYEHJ010000065.1:0-12262 GCA_034659435.1 Patescibacteria group bacterium
GTAATAGTATCATTTTCAAAACTTGAAGCGACAATACCGCCATCTTTATTTAAAATTCTTATCCTACTAATTTGTAAATCCGCGCCCAATACTGCCTTTATTCTTCTGTTGGTTTGTTGAATTCTTTTTTTATATTCAATTTTTTCATCAAACACGTCTCTAAAAGGGTTTCCGACAGCCAATATTTCTGTAGTATTTTTATATCCATCGATCAACGTGTTAATATGTTCTGTTCTGGATACCACCAGAGCCTTTAATGATTCAGCCGCTGATATTGATATTTTTTCTTTCATATTTCGCGTTATCCGCCAAGTACTAAATAAAAACAACCCAATAATCATTAATAATGCTATCGGGAGCAAATAAAAAAACGTGTTCCTTTCAATTTTAATTATGCCTAATTGATTAAAAATAGATAACATTAAAAAAATAACTGCTAACACGCCCAAAAATCCGTATACGATTTTTGTTAAGCAAATTTTTTCTGCGCCTTTTTCGCTTTTTGTTTTTGTTTCCATATTTTCATATTCATCAAAATAAGTTGTCGCAGCATCATTATTTTTTATCACATCTCTAAATTCATTAGCATAGGCTGTTACAGCAAAACCGTATTGTTTGTTGTTGATAGTAATAAATTTTGCGCATAAATACTTATTAGACATACTGCCGTCATTTTCCGGCCAAATATAATAATCGCAAAATTCCTCCTTCATTGCTCTATTAAACAACGCCCACCACTCAGGCGCTTTTTCCCCAATAAAAGATAAATCTTTATTAAGCATTGCTTTATCGGGATGCAGTTTAAGATAAGCAGTTGCCGGATCAGCAATCGCTCCATAGCCCCGTTCTCCGACTGGCTGAAAAACAATATCCTTAAAAATCTCATCTTGAGACAGATCTTTTATTGTTTTATCAGGGTTTGCCTGCAAATAAACCTCTATCTGTTTAACAACATTTTCGGTCTGCGCACTGATCGCGTATTCCACAAATTCATTATTTATTGGTTCTTTTTTCGTCTCTGCCAGAACCAAATTAAACGGTATTAACAACATTTGGCAAAAAAACAATATGGCTAAAAATATTATTAAATATATATAACGTTTAGTTTTTATAATTCTTTTTTTCATCAATAATTATTTAATTTTTATTTTTATCTCTTGCTAACGGCAGTAAAATAATAATTTTAACGCCCTCGCCCTCTTTGCTTTCAACTTTTATCTCTCCCAAATGGCGATGGACGATTTCCTTGCATATTGCCAAGCCCAGCCCAGTGCCTCTATTATCTTCTCCGGCACGATAAAAACGAGAAAATAATTTTGATATTTTCTCTTTTTTTATTCCTATGCCGGTATCCGCGATAATCAATTTTGCCGTATTGTTTTTTTTCTTTAAAATAAAATTTATTTCCTTGTTTTTTTTATCACCAAAATATTTTACGCTATTGCTTACAATATTCATTACCATCTCCTCAATCTCTTTTTTGCTGCCGTTTAAAAATATATTTTTTTCCATATCGCTCTTAACTGAAATATTTTTTTCTTGCGTAATAATTTTAAAACTATCAATCAAATCAAAAAGCAATTCGCTTAAATTAAACTTTTCTTTTTCAAATTTATTTTTCTGGTTTTCCATCCTGGAAAGTTTAAGCATATCATATATAAACGCGGAAATTCTATCCAAATTTTTTTCCAAATATTCAATACTTTTTTTATCTTCAACCTGATTTCCAAGATTATGCAATTCGCCCTTAATAATCGTCAAAGGCGTTTGCAAGCTGTGGGAAATATCCAACATCATCTGCCTTTGTTCTTCTTGCAATGCCTTTATCTCAAACACTCTTTTGCTTACTTTCTGTTCAAGGCTTTCAGAATAATTTTTAACTTCTTCATACAATCGCGTTTTTTCCATGGCAACGCCGGCCTGAATTGAAAAAGTTTTTAAAAGGCTGTAATCCTCGCTTGTGTATACGTCTCCAGACAACTTTTCGCCCAACGCCAAAAAGCCTATTAATTTATTTTCCAGCTTAACCGGCACTGTAAGTGAAATATTAAATTTTCTGCCATAGCCTTCCGCCGCTTTTAAAGCCTTATACTTTTCTGATTTTTTATCTATATTTTTTAATAAGTTCATTATCTCGCCATGATTCAAGCAGGTTATATCGTCATTTTCAATCGCTTTTACAGAACCCCTGATAAAGTCAAATGACTTATGTCTTATTTTGCCGCCAATATCTAAAAGCATATTTTGCTTTGGCAAAATAATCATTAAATTTTTAATTTTCAAAATATTTTTTAATTTTTTAGCCGACTCTTTTAAAATAGTATCTAAATTAATATTTTTATTTAAAATTTCACTTAACGCAAAAACCGCTTCTGAGTAATCATATTTGTCTTTAAAAAAGATCTTATCTGTTTTTTTTATAAAATATTTTTCAATTATAGGAACGGTGTACAAACAAATCATGGTTGTGGCTAGAGCCGCTAAAATCGCGGCAATATCCGTAAGCTGCTGCAAAAAATACCCCAATAAAAATGCTGAAAAAAGATATATCGCGATAATGACAGAAAATAAAACCGAATATATTATACCGCGCTGGATTATGATTTTAATGTCAAGGAGCTGGTGTTTTATGATGGCGTAAGAAGTGAAACCAAAAAAGAAAAAAAGTGAAATCGGACCAAAAATTTGTAAATCATAATAATTAAAAATAAAAGGCAATACAATATTAGTTATTACTCCTACCACAATTGATAATGATGATCCTAGCGCAAAATATTTTATTTGCTGCTTTTGCAATTTGTTCACTTTTCTGTATTTATATAAAGGCAAAACAAATATCAATGACGCTAAAATAACAAAATGTAAAATAAAAATAAAATAAAATTCACCAAAAATCGTTTCAATGCCGTCTGGACCGATTATTTCATCTTTACTAATTAAACCCGTAAAAATTGTAATGCAAACCAAAAAAATTAACCACAAAAACAATGTAATATGTATTTTTTTATTTAAACAAAATATTTTTTTAGGAAAAAAGTAACCAAAATAAAAACCAAAATAACCAACCATCTCCGTAGCGGCAAAATTTAATCTGCCAACCAGCAAAACTAATCGCTGACTGCAATTATAAAAAACAAAAAGAGTTGCTATCCATCCTATAAGTGAAATTACGAACAGCGAAAAAAAAATATTTACAAAAAATTTTTTATTTTTTAAGTAAACAAATAATGCGAGAAATAAACCAAATATTACAATAACAATGTAAATTATAGTATTAAATATTTCCATAATTATATAAAAAATTATTTCTTACTATATTTTCCCAAGCATTAATATCTAATAAAAATATATCATTATATTTTGGAACAGCATCTTCGGCAATACTAAAATAAGGAGAAATAACAATCGCGCATCCATATTCTCCATTGTCAACCTTAATGGATTTTATGCCAATAAAAATTTCTTTAAAATTAACTTTTTGATTATACCCGACATGTAATATACTTTTAACTAGTTTTTTTAATATTACTGCCTTATACTCATCAACATACTTAATATTTAACGGAATATGTCCGACGTCTTCCATCAAAAGACAAGCGTCTTTATTTCTATTTACCGGAATCCCTATTCCTTCCGCTGCATAGATAAAATTTTCTCCTTTTACAATTATATTTTTTGACGCGCATGGAACATGAGAGCCGGCTAAAAAAGGAAATCTTGGCTTGTCTACCGTTCCTAGTAATTTTTTCAAAGCCCCACAAAGAGGGTTAATATCATAAATTTTAATATTTTTATTTTTTATAGAAAAACCTAACAATTTTTTTTCTATCGGACAAATATCATAACCCCATATCAATCCATTTACCCCGCAAAATGAAGAGACGCTAATCATGTTTATTTGACTGAAATTCGCATTCGCAGTTTCCGCTAAATCAAAACAAAATATTTTATCTAAATTATCTGAACCTTTGTGGGAAAACTTTTCTAAGGACTTAACAGCCGCTAATTGCATGCCTGACGAATAATAATTAGAGAGCTTCCCGCCCCAAATGCCTTCGCAATATTTTTTTTGGCTGCTTATTGAATTAATTAAAATCTCATATTTTTTTAACATTTTTATCAAATAATAAATAGGGGGCAATGAAAATAGCTAATTGCGCCCCCATTTTAAAATTTATAATTGCAAATAATTTTTTCTGTTTTTTAACATTTCTTTTAATATTTTTTTATCTTTATTTAACGCGCCTTGTAAATAATAAATAAATTTTTTAACCTCGCCCGCCATAATAACTCTATCATGATTCACATAATAATGAATTGGGTACCAGCAACAACCTAAACCAAGTTTAAATGTTACATTATTCGGATTTGTCCAGTAAAAAAGAGCTTTGTACCCGTCGTCATAAGCCATTTTTACTAATGGTATAGTAATCATGGATGCTACATGTTCACCTTTTAAATTTTGGAATTTACTATAAATTCCCAGTTCCCTATATATAACTACCTTTTTCTGACTTACCAAATTAAGCCAATATTTTATGGTCTTTATCCCATCTTTCTTTTCAGTTTCGGTCAATTCATACGGCATATCGTCAACGCTGATTGAGCCGGCGTCAGCAAGAACAATCCATGCAAATCCAACAACCCTTTTGTTATTAAATAATAAAGATATACTAGATTTTCTCTCTTTAGCGGCAACCAGCCCCTTTTTTATTATATTCTCTGCTGTTTTTTTTGTCCATTTTTCATTCCAATATTGATTAAATATTTCTTTATAACATTCGGCAAAACTGTCAATAATCTCTTGCGATAATGAATTAATATCGCAGTAATCATATATACGATTAACAATTTTCATATTCCCTCCTTGTATTATAAATACGCAATTGTTTGAATCAAAAAAATACCGCAAAAATTTGTGTCCTCCTCATAAAATTTTATTTTTTTGTAATTTTAAAAGGACAATTACACATCCCTACCTTAAATACACTTTGTTAAATTATAACAAAAATCCGATGAATAAAAATTAAAATAATTATGAAATCTTTATAAAATAATTATAAAAAACCGCTAATGAGTTTTATTACTAGCGGTTTTTTATTAAAATTTTATTTAATTTTTCAACCGGAAGCATCTATCTTATAACCCCTTCCGCTTACAGTATGGATAAGTTTCTTGTGTTTTGGCAAATTAATCTTTTTTCGCAGGCTCATGATATGCGATTCAATCGTATTGGAAAACGGATCTACGTTCATATCCCAAACATGCTCCATAATCATGCTGCGGGACAAAACGATTCCTATGTTTTTTAGCAAATAAGCCAGCAAAGTAAATTCTTTTTTAGTCAGGCTTATTTCCTTCTTGCCCCTTTTGACTGAGTGCCTGTCAATATCCAAGCTTAAATCGTCAATCTTTAATATTTCATCCGCTATAACTTTCGGGCGCCTTAATAAAGTCTTGATTCTGGCCTGCAATTCATCAATGGAAAACGGCTTTGTGAGATAATCGTCGGCTCCGGCGTTTAACAAATCAACCTTTGTTGTTGTTTCGGATTGCACCGAAAGCATAAGAATTGGAATGTTGTTTTTCTCAACTCTTACTTCTTCGCAAACCTCCAATCCTGTTTTTTTCGGCATATTATTATCCAAAATCACAATATTGTAATTACCGCCGCGAATCATTTCCAAGCCTTTTTCTCCGTCAGCCGCCGTGTCAACGGCATAACATTCCGACTCCAAGCTTTTTTTTAAAAAATCACAAATATTTTTTTCGTCTTCAACAACAAGTATGCGCATATATTTCCTCCTTAAATTTATATTAAACGCGATTAATATAAATTAAAATATTAATAAATTATCTTATAATTAATTATATCATTTTTTTGAATTTTGGGCAAAAAAATTTTGCAAATAATGGTTTGCTTGCTATTCGGGACTGTCGCCAAATGCCGGTTTTGCCCTAAATTCCAGGTTAATAACGCTGGTAAATGAGGGTGTAAAACAATCTTCTATTTTTTTATTCCAATTACTACTTTTTCAAATCTTACATACGCTCGCTTTGAAAACTTTTCCACCAAACTATAAATTACCGGAATTACGACAAGCGTCAAAAAAGTAGAAACCAAAAGGCCGCCAATTACAGCAATCGCCATTGGCCGCATCATCTCCGACCCTTCCTGTCTTGCTAGAGCCATCGGCAACATTCCCAAAACCGTAGTCAAAGAGGTAATCATAATCGGGCGCAGCCTGTCTGTCCCGCCCTCGACCAGAGCATCAAATTTGCTCATTCCGTTTTTACGGAGTTGATTTACGTAGTCAATAAACACAATCGCGTTGTTTACGACAATGCCGACCAGCATAATTATTCCCATAAACGATGGCAGTGATAAAGTCTGCCCGGTAATAAAGAGAGCTATCCCCACGCCGATAAACGCCAAGGGGATTTCAAACATCACGATAAAAGGATGAATCAATGATTCAAACTGCGAAGCCATTACCATATATACTAATAATACGCCCAACGCCAAAGCAAACGCTAAAATCCTGAATGAATCCTGCATCTGCTCGTATGAACCGCCGTATTCAATAAAATATCCAGATGGCAGTTTATAGCTACTTAATTTAGCTTCAATATCCTTAACTACGCTTCCGGCATCGCGATTCAATACGCTCGCTGTAACCGCTACCTTCCTCAACTGACTCTCCCGGTTTATTTTTACCGGGCCAGTCCCCTCAGTAATGGCGGCAATCTGTTTAAGCGGTATTTGGCTTCCTAGCGGAGTTATAATCGTTAAATTCTCCACCATTTTTATGTCATTACGGTAAGCTTGGTCATAGCGAACCCTGATATCGATTTCTTCGCCGCCCTCGCGCAATTGCGTTGCAACTACTCCTTGCATGGAAGTTCTGACTGCCGAACCGATTTGACCGGCTGTCAATCCTAAATAAGAAGCCTTTCCCCTGTCAATATTAATTACCAATTCCGGCTTTCCTTTGTCCAAAGTGCTATCAACATCACGCAACCCCTCAATATTTTTAATTTTTTCGGTAACCGCGTTGGAGATTTTTTTTAATTCATCAAGGTCTTTCCCAAAAATATTTATCTCAACCGGCGAGCTTGCTCCGCCTAATAAAATCTCGGACATATCAACAAAACTAATTTCAAGATTTTTGATTTTAGGCAAATTTTGCCTGAATAAATCCTGGATTTCTTTGGCTGAATATTTTCTGTCCTTCTTGTCTTTTAATTTAACAAATATCTGCGCTTCATTGATTCCGGCCGCTCCCAGGCCCAAGGAAACGCTTCCATTCCGGCTTGATTCACCCAAACCGACAAAACTGGTAATTGCTTCAACTCCGTCAATATCGATAATATTTTCTTCAATTTGCGCCAACGCGTCATTCGTTTCTTCCAGAGAAGTTCCGTTTGGCATTCTCACCCCCATTATCATCATGCCCTGGTCGCTGATTGGCATAAATTCTGTACCGATAAAAGGGATAGTGGCTAAACTTAAAAAAAATAAAACGATAATGGCAACGATTGCTTTGGCACGATTGTTAAGCGACCAAATAAGGATTCTTTTGTAATAACTCTTTACTGCTTCAAAATGCTTTAATCCTGAAGCTTGCGCGTATTCGCTTGTATTTTCTCTCTTTTTAAATATTTTAGAAGCAATCATAGGCACCAAAGTCAGAGCGACAAACAGCGAAGATAATAGCGCGAAAATAATCGTAAAAGACAAACAGCGCGATATCTGGCCAGTAATCCCTGTTCCCAAAGACATTGGTAAAAAAACAACAATCGTTGTCATGGTAGAAGCGGCGATTGCCATGCCAACCTCCGAAGCGCCAATTATGGTAGCTTTTTGCCTTTTACCAATTTTTTCCAAATGCCGATAAATATTTTCAATTACCACCACGGAATTATCAATCAACATGCCTATCCCGAGAGATAATCCGCCTAAAGTCATTAAATTCAAAGTATAGCCGATAAGATACAAGGGGATAAAAGTAGCAATCAACGACAAGGGAATAGCTAGCGCAATCGCGAGCGTGGGCCTAAAATTACGTAAAAATAAATATATGATCAATATCGCCAAAAGCCCGCCGATCGCTCCGCTTTGAACAACTGAATTGGTGGCCATACGAATCAGCGAACTTTGGTCCATTACTAGATTAATATTTATATCAGAAAAATTTTTTTTCAACTCAAACAGTTTCTCTTTCACATCCTGAGCGACTTCAAGCGTATTTGATCCGGACTGTTTGTTTATAAGAAGCAAGATACTGTCTTTCTTGTTTGTGCGGCAATAACTCCGTATTTCCTGGTGGGTATCGATTATTTCCGCGACATCTTTTAAGTATATCGGAGTTTCGCCCCTGACAGCAAGAACGGTATTTTCTATTTCCGACAAGCCTGAATATTCGCCTTCGGTACGCAAAGAAAACTCCTTCGCGCCTTGCTCTAAAAATCCGCCGGATAAATTTATATTTTCTCCGGCCAATACTCGCGCTATTTGCGCCTGCGCCAGTCCATACGCTTCCAATTGCGGTTTATTTAGTTTAACCAAAATCTCACGCTCCTGTCCGCCTCGAAGCTGGACAGATGCTACACCGTCAACTCTTTCAATTATTTCTTTTACGCTATCTTCGATTGTTTTTCTCAGTTCCAGACTGCCTATACTATCTGAAGTAATACCATATGCCATAATCGGCATCGCTCCCACATCCATCTTAAGAACCATCGGCTGATTGGCATCAGCCGGCAAGCAGTCGACGATTAAACCGATTTTATCCCGTACGTCCTGCGCCGCAAAATCCAGATTTGTCCCACTGTTAAACTCAATCATTACAGCTGACATGCTTTCTTGAGAAATCGAACTAACTTTTTTTACGTCTTTTACAGTGGCCACGATATCCTCAATCGGTTTAGTGATTATATCCTCAATGTCCTCGCTGCCCACGCCGTTATAAGCTGTAACGACCGACACGACCGGATATTCAATATCTGGCAACATATCCAGACCTAGGCGGCTATAAGAAATCAAACCAAAAACCACGATGATCAAAGTTATCATTGTGATAGTGACCGGTTTGTCGACTGAAAATTTCGGTAAATTCATATATAAATTTAATTATTTTATATTAATCTCCTCTCCTTCTGTTAATAGTAAATTACCATTTGCCACTATTTTTTCTCCTTCAACCACTCCACTTTTTATAAATGCATGGCTCTCGCTTATAGAATCGACATCAACTGTTCTAACTTCTATCTTGCTGCTCTCATTAACCACATAAACCTTTTTTTGATCATCTAAATCAAATAAAGTTGTTTCAGGTATTGCTAACACGCGTTTTTCATCATCAAATATAATTTTTACTTCCGCGACCATCCCGGCTTTTATTTTTTTGTCGTTATTTGTTATTTGAATTTTGACAGGATATTTTTTACTCGCTGTATCAGCTGTTAAACCAACATAATACACTATTCCCTGAAAATTTTCTTCGGGGTAAACAGATAAAAAAACATCAACTTCTTGCCCTTCGTTTATTTTCCCGATATCAAATTCAGTTACGGCCAATTCAATTTTTATGCTATCCGCATTAACAATGCCGGCCACAGGACTACCAGCCAGCGCCATTTCACCAACTTCAGTCAATCGTTTGTTCAAAATTCCGGAAATTGGCGCGGTTATGACAGTATTGCTTAATTGAGCTGACACTAAATCTACCTGAGCTCTGGCTGAACTTATTTGTAATTCTGTTCTTTTCTTTGCGCTTTCTAAATTAGCTTTCGCTGCCTCCAATTGTTTTGAGTAAATATCCACTTGAGATATTGCCTGTGCCCTTGCTAAAACCAACCCCTGTTTTGTTCTTTCTAAGTTTTTACCAGCAGTATTATAACTTGAACTCATATTATCAACAGTATTAGTGTCCGCAAGACCGGCTCCAATAATTGCTTGCTGGCTGGCTTGTAAATTATAAATAGCAGTAGTTACAGCAACTAAATTATTGTTAACAATGGTTTTTAGGCCAGACAAATCACTTGAACTAAAATTACTTTTAGTTATTGTCTTGTCTAGCATTATAAGCGTTTGATTTAATGCGTCTTTAGCCAAATTTAATGCTTCGTTTATCTCTTCAGCGGCACTCTCAATTTCTTGGAGCTTTAAATTTACACTTAAAGCGTGATAGTCGGCATATGCATTTTCATAACTACTCCTGGCTTTAAAAAACATGCCCTTTGTATTAGATAAGCTTTGTGTATTCTTTACACCTAAAACACTCTCATAATCATCATTGCTGGTTTTCTCTCCGGGATCTTCCCCAATTATATCCCCCATAGCTGTCAAGGATGTTTTGATAATAAGCAAATTGCTCTGGAGAGAAACCATCATGTTGTCATAAGCATTTTTAATTAACTGTTCACTATTATCTCCGGCGTTATTCAGCCCCTTCTCGGCGCCAGCCAGCGCTATTTCCGCGGCTTCAACTGTTAATTCAGCGTTTTTTACGCTTTCTTCGGTATTAATTTTTATATTTACCAAGTTGCTTTCAGCAGTAACAACCGCCAATTCAGCATTACTTACCTCCTGACTGGCCGCCGCAATGGTGTTGATCAGTCCGGTTCGCGCGTTATTGTATGATGACAATAAAATAGCATCCTGCTCAATTTGGGCAATTACTTGTCCAGTGTTGACGCTGCCGCCTTCTTCAATCGAAAAACTGATTAATTTCCCAGACATTTTTGAACTAACCAACACTTCTTCCATGGGCTTTGCTATGCCGGAAACATTAATGTTTTCCGCAAAATTATGAGAAGAAACAAGCACGACCTCAACCGAAGTTTTTTGCGAATCAGAGTTATTCCCTTCGCTGATTTTATTTTTATTTTTTGTCGCGAACAAGCTGTTCATTGATATCAGAAGCCCGGACAGCAAAACAGCTACGACCACTGCCATCCTTTTGTTTTTTGTAATATTAATTTTTTTTATCTTTAATTTCATAGTTTATATCTTTTCTTTAAATTTAATTAATTCTTTTATTTTAATAATTTTGCTTTCCGCTTCTTCAAATCCTTTTTGATAATACTTATTAATTTTGTTATTGCTAAAATATCCGACAAATGTCTCCCGCCAATCTCGGAAATTAATCTTTAATCCATTTGATGGAGTAATGATAATATCAGAATTCTTTTCAATTATTTGATTTCTGTATTTCAGCGACAAAAGGTAAAGCGACTTTAAAACCGTACTAAAGCGGGTTTTAGTGCTTTCCTTCGCAAACTCCATTTTTAAAGTAATACTGACAACTAAACCATCAGGGCCAACTTTACCTCTCGCTATATCAGCAGGATCAGGATTTAAAACTCCGCCATCAATCAACTCATAATCTTTATACTTAATCGGTTTCCAAATTCCCGGATACGCGCTTGAACCTAAAGGAATCAATAATGGATCACCGTCCTCAAAAATTACTTTTCTCCCTGTTTTGAGATCAACCGTTACTATTGATGTTGGAATTTTCAAATATTTAATGTCTATAATATTCTTTTTTTTGATAAATTTTTCCAATACTCTTCTAAAAATTGAATGTCTGGCAATATAAAGCCACTTTCTTTTGCGTTTAAATTCTTTCCTAATTTCCTCACTGCTGATACCGGCATTATACAATAAACCAATCACCGAAGCGGCCGAGCAAGTTACCAGAAAATCTATTGGTATATTATGCTTTTTAAAAGCATCAAGCACTCCCAGGTGGGCAAATGTTTTAGCGCCGCCTCCGCCAAGTGATAAGGCGATTAGCGGTCTTTTTTTCTTTTGTTCAGACATACTGTTTTTAATTTTATAAACACTGAAATAAATCCAAAAATTTCTTTTACTAAAAGTATCCAACCGTTTTTATTTTTATAAAGCTTCGAGATTTGACTAACCCCTTTTGATATCATTTTAATTATTGGAATATTATATTTTTTACAATAATTATTCAAGACTATCTCCATATTATATCCACTCATTAATTTATTGTTAAACGGATCATCCATTGTTTTTTTAAAAATTTCATACGGCATCGCTCTTTCTCCTGTGATTAAAGGTCCAAATTTTTTAACAAAAGTATTATGTATTATCCCTCTGTCTCTAATCCCAACAGTCATTAGGCATTCGCCATTCTTTAATGGCTCTAAAAGTTGATTAATATGTTGATTTGTAAAATTATGCAAATCACCGTCGCAAAAAAATAAAATATCAGTTTGTAAATTTTTT
>JAYEHJ010000066.1:0-12105 GCA_034659435.1 Patescibacteria group bacterium
ACCAACGCCAACAGCGGCTCCGACTCTTAGTCTGCCCATGCCATCCTTGCAGGCGTTAGGATATTTTTTTATCTTTTCAATATCCTTTATGGTTATCATACCTGTAAGCAGCCCATTTTTATCAACCACTAGAAGTTTTTCTATTTTGTATTCATGAAGTAATTTTTTGGAGTCTTTTACTGTAATTCCCTCTGATACCGTAACAAGATTTTTCTTGGTCATTACTTCTGAAACTTTTTTCTCCATGTTGGTTTCAAATCTCAAATCCCTGTTTGTCACAATGCCAACCAGTTCTGAACACAGCGCAGGGTCGGTTATTGTTTTTCCGTTTATCAAGTTCTGCGAACGTGTAACAGGAAGTCCGGAAATGCGCCACCTTTTCATAAGTTTAAGCGCCTCATGCACCGACTGATCAGGATGAACTGTAACCGGATCAACAATCATACCGCTTTCCGATTTTTTTACTTTCTCTACCTCCAGAATCTGACCTTTTATACTCATATTGCGATGTATAAAACCAATGCCTCCTTCGCGCGCCATAGCTATGGATGTTTCCGCCTCAGTTACGGTATCCATTGCGGCACTGACAATAGGGATGTTTAAAATAAGGTTTTTAGTCAAACGAATGCTGACATTCACGTCGCTTGGCAGCACATCAGAATAGCCGGGAATCAGCAAAACATCATCAAACGAATACGCATTTTCAGGTGGTATTTTTATCATAAAAACAGTCCTCCCCTCTCTTAAGTAAAACATTAAAAATAAAATGAACAATCCTCCAATTAATTTTATAATTAAAAAATCTTAGCAAAAAATTATAAAAAAGTCAAGTGGCGAACGATACCATCAAACAGCTTTCTAATATTTTTATCCATCTCAATAACAGGTTTCATCTCAACCAAGGCTTTAGTAAAATTTTTGTCATAAGGTAATTGACCGATAATTTTTATTTTTTGCGTTTGGGCAAACTCTTCAATCTCTTTACAATATTTTTTATTAATATCAAATTTATTAATTATTATCCCCTTGTTAATATTAAAATGTTCAACAAGCGCAAGCGCCCTTTTCAGGTCAAATAAGCTGGCAGGCATCGGCTCAACAACCAAAACAGCGTAGTCGCTTCCGGAAACAGAGGCGATTACCGGACAACCGATGCCGGCGGCTGAATCCACCAGCATAATATCCGCTTCCGCGGATATGCTTTTGGCTTTTTCTTTAACCTTGTTAACCAATTTTCCGGATCCTGATTCGCCTATATTCAATTGGGATGAAGCCAATTTAAAACCATATTTGGTTTTAGCGCAGCCGATTTTAGCGTTGTTAATTTTTTTTAATTTTATGGCATCAACCGGACAAACAATTTCGCAAGCCCCGCATCCCTCGCAGCCGAATTCTTTTAATTTTGGCTTATTATTTATCCAATCAATTGCCTTAAAATAGCAAATATCAAAACATTTTTTACAGGCTATGCATTTTTTTAAATCAAATACAGCCTTTTCATTTGTGGAAATATTTTCCCATTCCAGGAAATCTTTTTCTTTGATCCCGAAAACCAAACCCAAATTAGGAGCGTCAACATCGCAGTCCGCTAAGACGATTTTATATTTTTCTGCCAATAGAATTCCCGTTGACGCGGCAATGCTGCTTTTTCCCACGCCGCCCTTTCCGGAAAGAATGCTTATTTGTTTCATTTGCTAGGTTTATTGCTTGGATGCGTTGCTTTTCCAAGACGTTTTAATTTATTTTCCAAAAAATTATTTATTTCTTTTTTTGCCGTGTAGCCTTGCACCGCATAAATATCAATTAAATTATCCCTTACCGCGTAAAATGATATTTCCCCGATTTCTTTTGTTAATACAATATCAATATTTTCACTTAACCCATTCTTCGCAACCGCAAGCCCGGCTCTTACTTTTTCATTGATATGAATATTATTTTTTATTTTAAAAGATAATATTTTTTTATTTTTAACCGTAACCAGCAAAAAATTTTTTGCCCGTCCAAAATGCTCTATTATCTTTGAGTCTAAGCCTCTGTCATCGCCGATTGGAATAAGTATTTTTAATACTTCCGCCCTATAAGGCTCAACATGAATTGCCAAAGATTCAATTTCGGGAAATTTGTTTTTAACTTTTTCTTCAATTTCACGCGTGATTTCGTGCGCGCGTTTAACATTTATATTGCCGGCTATTTTTATGGCAACTTCGCCAAAAACAAAAAGTCCTGATTGCCTTAATTTAAGCTTGCTTGCTTTTTGAACATTTTTCGCGTTTAAAATTAATTTTTTAACATTTCGCTCCAAATCCTTATCAAGGCTAGCGTCCATTAAAGAATAAACAGCGATTCTAACATTCTGAAAACCGATTTTAGCAACCATAAAAGATAAAATCATTCCAATAACACTTTCAATATATCCGATATTAAAATACGACAGCAGTATTCCGCCAAAAATAATCAAAGATGAAATCGTATCAATTTTTGATTCCTGAGCGTTGGCAATCAAGCTTTGCGATTTTATTTCCTTGCCGACCTTGTCTTCATAAACCGCGATAAAGTATGAAACTAAAGTGGAAACAAGCGGAACCGCCAATGCGATTATTGGCGCGCCTAATTCCGCCGGAGTAAATAATTTATTATAACTCGCGAAAAAAATTTCATACGCGGCATACAGAATAAACAGTGAAGCAATCAAAGCTGCAAAATTTTCCGCTTTAAAATAACCGTAGGGAAATTTATCGCTATATTTTTTTTGAGAAATTTTCAAGCCGAACCAAGAAAAAAATATCGCCATCGTATCAACAGCGCTATGAACGGCATCCGCAAGCAAAAGAATGCTGCCGGATAAAATTCCGGCTGCCGCCTTTGCTATGGCCAAAAGTATTGTCGCCCAAGTGGCAAGCATGGCTGTTCTTTGGCCCTTTTTTAAAATTTCTTCTTTTTTTGGCATTTTAAATATTTAAAAAATCCCAATTATTTTTTTTATATTTTCATCCTGAATCGGTTTTCCTTCGGCATATTTTTTAGCAATATTTTTGGAATAAGGGATCTCAGCTGCAATTTCCGCTTGCATTTTTGCCGCTAAATCATAAATTATGCTTTTATCGCCAATATCCGAGCGGTTTAAAATTATTCTTGCTTTAATATTTAATTTTTTCAAAAGCTGTAAAATCAATTTAAGATCATGCTGTCCGAGAGGCGTCGGCTCGGTTACGGCAAAAGCCTGTCCGCACATTTCCAAGGCGGCAATTACAGGACAATGGATGCCGGCGGCTGTGTCAATAATTATATAATCGTAATTTTTTTTAATCTTTTTTATTTGTTTCTTTAATTCGTTTACCACAAATTCGGAAACCGGTTCATTAATTTTTAATTCTCCTGACAAAAGCTCAACATTATAATTTTTTCCTTGATAAATTTTGCCGATTTGCTTTTCAGTCCAACCGATGGCATTTTGCGGACATTTTAAAACACAGGCTCCGCAGCCATTGCATTGCTCACTGGTAAAAATCGGCCTTTTGTTTTTAATCGCGGCAATCGCCTTTGTTTTGCAAACCGTTCCGCATAAACCGCACTGATTGCATTTAGCAAAATCCCATTTCGGAACTCTTTGCCGGATATTCTGCTTGATTTCTCTCGCGATGCTTAAAAGCAGATGGTCATTAGGGCAATCCACATCGGCATCAACCAAAAGCGTTTTAAAATTTTTAGCCAATTCACAAGCAAGCGCCGCGGCAACGAGTGTCTTGCCAGTACCGCCTTTGCCGCCGGTAATGCCGATTATTTGTACTTGTTTATTTACCATAAAATTCAAATGATTGCCACGCGGCAAAACCTAATGTCCGCAGCCGCTTTTTAAATCTTCTAAACTTTCAACGTTTTCAATTAACTCTTTTACTGTTTTACAGCGACCGGTTTTTAATTTTATATTTTTTTCCTGAAAAAGCATCATTGCCCTTTGCCCGATGTCTCGCGCGAAAACAATATCAGGATTAGCGCTTTCTATAATTTGTTCAACAGGGCTTTTTCGCGCATCATTATGATCCAATTTATTTTCTTTGATTATTAATTCTTTTGTATCCGCGCTATACAGGCCAAAATAAGGCGCGTGGCCGAAATGAAGAGAGATTTCCGAATCTTCTCCATTATTGTTTAGCAAGGGAATAAAAATTTTTTGAAGCATACTTTTTAATTTTATTAATTATTTTATATACTCTTCAACAACCGCTTTAACAATTCCTGATTTTTTTACTACCTTAATATTTAATTGTTCTAAAATATTTGCCGCTTTGGGGCCGATTGTTTCAGCGATTAATATATTCGCTCCGGCCTCTCCAAGCTGTTCAGCCGCTCTAATTCCGGCGCCTCCTCCTTGGCTTGCCCCGCTATTCCGGACAATTTCCGTATTTATTATTTTTTTATTTTGTATTGTAAAAAACACAAAATACCCGCAGCGCCCAAAACGAGAATCTACTTCCGCGTTTATATCTTTAGCGCTCGCGGCCGCGCAAATTTTTATAGTTTTGTTTTCTTGATTCATATTTTTTAATTAATTAATAATTTTAATCGCTTTGCCTTCTGATAAGGCAATGGCGATTTTTTGATAAGCGGATGATAAAATTCTCTGCAAGGTTGCCGGCGAAGTTTTCATTTTTTCCGCGCATTCGCGCTGGTTTAAATTTTTAATGTTTTTTAAGCGCATCGCTTCCAGTTCTTCTTTTTTTAATTCCATCACATCCAAGCCAAACATAGGAACACCCTGCGGCTTGAAATATTTCATCTCAGGATTAAAACATATTTTTCTTTTTAAGCGCGGACGCCCGATTCTATTTCGCATATTTTGAGTATATACCCATTTTAAGTTTTTGTCAAGAATTTAATTGTAAAATTTTAGAAAAATAAATTTTTGTATTCCAAAATTATCTTATTTTGGAAGTGAGAGTCTAACGATTAATGACGCACGTACCCGCGATTTGACTATTACAGCTCAATCAAATCGCGGTTTTTTTTAAATTATTTCGGGGTTTTCTCTGCCTAACAACTTCAAATAAAATTATCGCGGCGCTGGCTGAGGCGTTTAAAGAGTCAATTTTGCCGTTCATTGGTATTTTTATTTTATTATCGGCAAACTCAAGCCATTCTTTGCTTAAACCCTCGTGTTCCGCGCCGATAACAAGCGCTAATGAATTTTTAAAATTACTGCCGCAATAAAAATTGTCAGTATTTGGAGTTGCGGCAAAAGTGTTGATATTTTTTTCTTTAAGCCATGAAAAAAGCTCTTTGTTTTTGCAAATCGCGATTTGGTTGGTAAAAATCGTACCTAAACCGGAACGAATAACATTTGGATTAAAAATATCAGTTTTAGGTTCGGTAATAATTACCGCGTCAATTCCCGCGGCATCAGCGCTTCGTAAAATAGCGCCGAGATTGCCTGGTTTTTCAATTGCTTCAAGGATTAATAAAAATGGATTTTTGCTTAACTTAATATTCTTTAATTGAAAATTTTTGCTTTGCGCGATTGCCAAATATCCATCAGGGTTTTCACGAAAAGATATTTTCTTAAAAACTTCATCAGCAACAGAATTTTTTGTAATACCGGAAAAACTATTAAGCTCTTCCCCATAAACATTTTCTAAAAAAAATAATTCTTTAACGCAAATTCCGGATTTTTTTGCCAAGTCAATCTCTTTTTTGCCTTCAATTATAAATAAATTTTCTTTTTTTCTTTTATTACTTTTTCGCAATTTATTAATTTCTTTGATTTTTATGTTTTTAGAGCTGGTTATAATTTTCATATTTTTAATAATAATTTTTAACAAAAACACCGTCTTAAGAGTCCAACGGTGTTTTTGTTTTCCGGTCTTCCAAAAGGCAGACCGGAATTTTATCCCCATGCTCACTTTGCCGCGCGAGCGGTAAAGTAAGAGGGGGACAAAAAGAGAAAAGAGGAGCTGTGCAAAAATTTTTTACCTATTTACCTACTTTTTTCATAATTATTGCTGATTTTCTGTGCCAAAATGTGTCTGGCACAGCCCCTTGCTTAGAGCCTTTTTTTCGGCTCTTTTATCATAAAGAACGGCTAAGCTGCTAATTTTAGCAGCTAATTGCGGCTATTTTTATTCAGCCGACTTCTAATTTACTAATTAAATAAAAATTTAATTAATAACAGCTAATAAGCTATTATTAGCTTATTAATTATTATTAATCAAAAGTTTTAAATTTATATAAAAGAGCTGAAATTAGCTGAATTTATTTTGCTAATATCAATAATATCAACTTGAATATAATGTTTTTCTGATGCGTTTTGGCTAACTTCCAATGAATAAATTTGCCGGTTGATTGTTTGCTCAAGCTGAGCGTTTTTAAATGAAGTATGCAGTAATGTTAGGCTATAAGCGGTAATAGCCACAATAAAAAAAGCAATGGACATGCTAAGTAAAAGTCCAGCCCAGCTGAACTCCTGCTCCATTGCTTTCTTTTTTATGCTATTGTAATATTTCCAGCCGTTTTTTCGGATATTGAAAAAATTTTCCGGCTGAGAAATTTGTGTATTAATATTCATTTTTGCTTTTTTTGTTTTTATTTTTGCTTTTAGTCCACGGTATTGTGAACTTATAATACTATTCTAGCAAATATATCTTTATTTGTCAATTGTGGATAAATTTTCTTTTTCCAATAAATACATCATAAGCCTCTTTTGGGGTGTAATCATAAAGGGTAATCGCGGATATTGCGTTAGCCATTCTTATAGCTTCTGCTAGCGGCCTTTGGTAGATATTCCTGCCAACCGCGCAGCCACGGGTTCCGGCTTCATGGATTTGCCCGTAAAGATCGTTAAAAAATTTCTTTTCCGGCTGTTTTGAGCCGCCAACGCAAATTACTCCGGCTCGTCCGGCGGCATTTATCACTTCTTTAAAGGCTTTGGTTTTTTGCCTGCCTTTTTTGTCTTTCGGGCAAATTATTTTAATAAAATCCGCTCCCAAACAAAGCGCCACTCCGGCGCCACCCGCGTTTAAATGGATATCTTCGCCGTTTGGCACTGCCTGCCCGCGCATATAAACCCAAAGCACGGTTAATAATCCGTTTTGATGGGCGTCAAAAATCATGCGGGATGCCTGCTCAAACATAGCCGATGAATACCAGCTGCCGACATATAAAGTATATCCGACGCCGACAATATTCGCGCCTGACTGCTTTTTAAATTTAACAACGTCTTCAACTTGCAGCCAATTATTGCTAAACGGATCTTTATGTTCAACTTTTAAAATATTAGTTTTGGAATTCATCTTAATTAAATATGGGATTTGCGGATAACCACGGCCGTATCTGCTGATTAATCCGAGTTGTGTGGCAAATACTCCAATACGCGCTTTGTCGGCAATTTTAAAATAATGTTCCGGATCAGCCACTTCGGCAGGAATTCCTTTTCCGCAAAAATCGTTGTTTAAATGCTCAACTTTTTGATCACCGGCAAACATCATCATTTTTCCTGTTTTACGCGTTGCCAGATTAAAATTTTTTTGATATTCCCGCTCCTTTTCACGAGGAACGGACAAGGGGATATGCATATTTTATTTATGATTTATAATTTATGATTTAATTATACCCTTAAATGATTTTTTAAACAAATTTAATTTTTATACCGCAAATCAAGCCCCTTAACCGCTTTTTTATTGCGAGGCAAATGGATGGTAAAAATAGAGCCTTTTCCTTGTTCTGACTCAACGCTGATATATCCGCCATGCGCTTCGGCAATCCAGCGACAGATTGAAAGTCCGAGTCCTGTTCCGCCTTCCTTGCGGGATCTGGCTTTGTCAACACGATAAAACCTTTCAAAAATATAAGGCAAGTCCTCCTTTGGGATGCCTATGCCATTATCCTGAATATTGATTTTAACAAATTTATTATTATCTTCTATCCAGATTTTGATTTTACCTTTTTCTTCCGTGTATTTAATGGCATTGCGTATAATATTTAACAATAATTTTTCCAGTTTGGCTTCATCGCCAAGAATTTTAATATTTTTCGCGCCTCTTTTGTAGATTAGGCGAATTTTTTTCTGCTCTGCCAGAATCCGCAAAGATTGGCCGGCGGCCTTAATCAGTTTTCCCAGATTTATTTTTTCATAATGAAGAGTTTCGGTTTTAGCGTCAAAATTGGTTAATATGGTAAGATCGGATAATACTCCTGTCATTCTTTTTATTTCATTTAAAATTAAAGAGCAGACATCTGGAATTTTAGCTTTCTTTACTTTAGCTTCGCGGATATATAAATCAAGATTGCCTTGGATAACAGTGAGCGGAGTGCGCAGTTCGTGCGAAGCATCGGCGATAAATTTTGATTTTAATTCAATCGCCTCCCTAAGCCTTTTATTTATATCATCAAGCTGTTTTGTTCTTTCCAAAACTTTTTTTTCCAAATTTTTATTTAATTCCTGCAGCCTTTGCTTGGCGCGCGTAGCCTCTGTATTGTCCATGGCCATTGAAATCGCGCCGTCAAGTTTTTTATCATCATCAAAAAAAGGCACTGCGATAATATTCAAATGCCTCTCGCGCGAAGATTTTTTTTTATAAGATAAATTTTCATAATAAAAAGGCTTGCCTTTTCCCAGCAGGTCCTCGTAAAACTCTTTTAATTTTTGATTGTTTTTTATTTCAGAAGTGTCAACAAGCCTTCTGCCTGTTATGGACATTTGCGGCTCATCCATTAATTCCATAGCCAATCTGTTGGCGGTAACAACAGCCCCGTCTTTACTGAGCGCGACAAAACTCACGGGAGCGCTGTCCAAAATTCTTTTGTTAAATTCATTCAGTTTTTTTGTTTTGCTGAATTTATCTATGATTGACATGCTATTTTTTATTACGGCTTTTGTCTTGAATTTTATAGCCTACATCCCGCACAGTATGAATTAATTTTTTTTGAAAGCCGCTGTCAACCTTTTTTCTTAAATAGCTGACATAGACGTCAATTACATTGGACTCATCAGTAAAATTATAACCCCAGATATGCTCGCCAATCATGGTGCGGGTGCATACATGTCCTGGTCGGCGCATCATATAATCAAGCAAACGGTATTCTTTGCTGGATAAATTAATTTCTTTGTCGCCGCGATAAACTTCATGCTTGGCAGGATCCAAAACAAGATTTCCAACCCGAAGTTTTGTGCTTTTAACTGATTTTTCCCGTCTAAGCAAAGCGCGGATGCGCGCGACTAATTCACCAAAAGCAAAAGGCTTTACCAAATAATCATCAGCCCCGACATCCAGTCCTTTGATTCTGTCCTCAACAGTGTCGCGCGCGGTTAACATAATAATCGGCGTGTCAATTTTTTTCTCCCTGATTTGCCGGCAGGTTTCAATGCCGTCAATTTTGGGTATCATAATATCCAAAATAATCAAATCATAATTATTTATTTCGGCTTTTTCCAGGGCTTCTTCGCCGTCATACGCCGTATCAACAGTATAATGCTCCATTTCCAAGCCCCTTTTAATAAAACGAGTAATTTTAATCTCGTCTTCAACAACTAAAATAGTCATAAATTTTTTTGCTTAGTATATTATTATTATACTATATTATAAGAATATTAAAAATGGGTTAAATAAGTAAAAATTAAAATGTGGAGATGGCGGGAGTTGAAAACTCTTTGCCGCTTCAGGCTTGTCTTTCAATGAGAAATTAACATTGCGTCGCCATAGCTGTAAAACCGGTATTTATTTTTTATGGCGATTTTGTATGCCTTATCAATATTTTCTTTTCCGGCCAAAGCGGATACAAGCATCAATAACGTTGATTTGGGCAAATGAAAATTAGTAATCATGGCGTCAATAATTTTAAATTTATAGCCGGGGTAAATAAAAATATCAACCCAAGAAGAATAATTTTGAATTTTGAATTTTGAATTTTGAATTATCTCAGAAAAGGCTTCCAAAGTTCTTGTTGAAGTTGTGCCAACTGCGATAATTCTTCTATTTTCATTTACTGTTTTTCTTAAATTTTTTAAAGTGCCGGATGAAATTTCAACAAACTCCGCGTGCATTTTGTGCCGCGTAATATCATCTATTTTAACCGGCGCAAAAGTTCCCAGCCCCACATGCAAAGTTATATACTCAATCTGCACGCCCTTGTCTTTTAACTTACGCAGTAACTCCGGCGTAAAATGCAAACCGGCCGTCGGCGCCGCCACTGATCCCAATTTAGAATCATCAGCATACACTGTTTGATAATTTTTTTTGTCATTCACCCCGCAGACATCGGATGCCTGCAGGCTTGCAGGCATCCGATGTCTGTGTATATATCGCGGCAGCGGTACTTGCCCGATTTTTTCCACGATTTTCATCATCTCGCCATATCCCAGATTAAACTCTATTTCCCAAGTGCCGTCATTATTATTTTTTAAAATTTTACACTTTAAATTTTCACTAAAAAATATTTTTAAACCCTGCCGCGCTCCTCGCCCGCCTATTAAACATTGCCAATTATTTTTTTTAATAAATCTATGCAAAAAAACTTCCATTTTCCCGCCGGTTTCTTTTTTGCCGATTAAACGCGCGGGCATTACTTTGGAGTTATTCACTACTAAAACGTCCCTTTTCTTAAAATAATCCGCTATATCATAAAAATGCTTATGGATAATTTCGCCGCTTGTTTTTTTTAACAAAAGAAGCCGCGAATGATCTCGCGGTGTTGTTGGTTTTTGGGCAATTAGCTCTTTTGGCAAATCATAATCAAAATCTGAAAGCTTAATTTTTTTATTCATAATAAAAGTCTAATAACTTTGTTTAATTTTTTTCGCGGCAAAACTTTTTATCAAATCAATCTTAGCCCATGAATTTAAAAATAAAAAAAATTGACTACAAAATTTTATTCTGTCCTTTTCTTTTTCTGTCCAAATGCTTATAAGCCAAATCAGTGGCAACGCGGCCGCGGGGAGAGCGGTCAATAAAGCCGAGCTGCATTAAATACGGCTCATATACATCTTCAATTGTGGCGGTATCCTCGCCGGTTGTGGCGGCGATTGTGTTTAAACCGACAGGACCGCCATTAAATTTATCAATAATGATTTCTAAAATCTTCCGATCAATCCAATCAAGCCCAAGCCCGTCAACCTCCAGCATATTAAACGCGCTGGAACATAATTTATCTTCAATTGTTCCGTTTCCGCGGACTTCGGAATAATCCCGCACGCGCCGCAAAAGGCGATTAGCCACGCGAGGAGTTTTTCTCGCGCGCGCCGCGATTTTTTTCGTTGCGTTTGATTCAATATCAACATTTAAAATTCCGGCTGAACGCGCGATAATTTTTTCAATATCCAAATTTTCATAAAAATTCAAATGATAAACCAAGCCAAAGCGATCCCGAAGCGGCGCTGACAAAAGACTCATCCTGGTAGTAGCGCCGATTATTGTAATCCGCGGCAAATCAATCCTGAGCGTCCGCGCCGAAGGGCCTTTGCCGATTATAATATCCAGCGCGTAATCCTCCATTGCCGGATATAATATTTCTTCAATTGATTTATTCAAGCGATGTATTTCATCTATAAACAAAACATCGCCTTCCTGCAGGTTGGTAAGGATTGCCGCCAAATCGCCGGTTTTCTCAATCGCCGGCCCCGAAGTAATTTTTATATTAGCTCCCATTTCATTGGCGATAATATAAGACAAAGTGGTTTTCCCAAGTCCGGGCGCGCCATAAAGCAGAGTATGCTCAATTGTTTCCTTTCTTTTTTGGGCAGCCTTCATGGCAATTTTTAAATTTTCTTTTACTTTATTCTGTCCGACATATTCATCTAAAATTTTCGGGCGCAAAGTAATTTCAATCTCACTATCATCGTTTTTTTCATTTACATCTATTATCCTATTTTTATTATTATCCATATAAATATTTTATCTACTTATTTACTCACCTTACGCAACATCCATCTGCCATTCCATTGATCTCTTAATTTGTCATTCCCGACACACATTGCCCCCGGCAGGGAAATTATATTAAATGATCGGGAATCTCTTTAAAAGCATCTAAATCATTTTATTAAAATAATGTTGTTATATAGCATTATTTATATTCTTTTTACACGTTTAATGTTTTTTGAATATTTATTGCTTTTTACGA
>JAYEHJ010000067.1:0-2318 GCA_034659435.1 Patescibacteria group bacterium
AAAATTTAGTAAACAATTTTTTCATCTGCTTTTCGCTCATGCCGATGCCATGATCCTTGATATTTGTAATCAAAAATCCGTCTTTGATTTCATGATTAATATCAATGCTGCCGTTATCAACAGTATATTTAATCGCGTTGCCGATAATATTTACCAAAACTTCGCTTAATTTATATTCATCAGCCAAAACAATAAAATCTTTTTCGCAAAAATAATTTATTTTAATATTTTTTTTCAAAGACAAGGATTTTAATTCTTTAATTACGGTATTAACCCGCTCTTTTATATTTACCGCTTTTGTTTCTATTTTCATTTTACCGGCCTCGCTTCTCGCCACTTCCAATAAATCCTGAACCAATTGCACCAGCCTATCATTGGATTTGTTCGCGATTATTAAATTTTCCTTAATTTTTTCCGGAACTTTGCCAAATGTATCTTCCAAAACCATTGATAAATATCCGCGAATTGCCGTAACAGGAGTACGAAGCTCGTGCGCGGCAATAAACACGAATTCATCGCGCAATTTCCGGTTATCCTTTAAAACTTTTATCATATTATTGAATTGTCCGCCTAATGCTTCAAATTCGTCTCCTGTTTTTAAAACGATTTCGTGGTCTAAGTTTCCTTCGGAAATTTCTTTAGCTCCGCCGCTTAATACTTTTATCGGCTTTACTATTTTATTCGTAAAGTAAGACGCTATAACAATTATAAAAATTAAAATTACAATAGTGGCGAAAAAAGATCCATACAAAATATTTCCGATTAGACCAAAGGCATCCTTAACCGGCCATTCGCTAAAAACATACCAATCCAGCGCCTTGATATGCAATCCGGAAAAAACCGCTTCCTTGTTAGCTAAATTTCTGGTAAATTTTATGCTGTTGTCTTTGGTGTCCGTAAAATCGCTAACTCGCGGAATATCCAGTAAATTATCTCCGACTTTTACCACGCGCTCATTGCCGCTGGCTATTACGTTTCCGCTTTTTTCAATTAAATATAAATAGCCTTCACTGCCTAAAACAATATCCTCTATTAATTCATTCGCTTGCGCCAAACTCACTTCCGCCGACACAGCGCCGATTATTTTATTATCTTTATTTTTAATTTGCGTTGCGATGCGCATTGCGGGAACATTATCAATAAATTCCAGCTGTCCGAAATAATCCTTGCCAAATATCGCGTTCTCATAGTCCGGACTTTCCGAAACATTGCTTTCAATTTGCGAAAAAATCTTTAAATCCGTTTTTTTAACAAAAACGCCATTATTGTCTTGAAATAAAATTTCATCATCACTGTATTTTGCCAAATAATTTTCATTATATAAAAAAGAATAAGCGCCATTCGCTTTCGCGATAATAAATCCGTTTTCGTCAATAAATTCCAGAGAATTCGGCCTACTATGATTAAAAGAATTAAATAATAAAAAATATAAATTATTAATCGGCAAATCGTTAATTGACTCTATATCTCCTGACACGACCAAATTCAAGCCTTCTGATTTTTGGTTTAAATATTTGGTGATTTTTTCACTTAAATTTTCCATTGCCAAATTCTGCAATTCAGCTATGCTTTGCTGCCTTGTTTTGACAACCAAATAAAGATTGCCGGCGGCGATAACCAACACCGGCAAAAACGAAATTAAAAAAAATATCGCCAAAACTTTGCTTTTAAATTTTTTCTTTTTGACGGGCATATTTTGATTAGTTTTTTAATTTTTCCCCAATCCCAAATAATATTTCCGCCTCTTTTCATCTAAACGTTCAATCGCGTATCTAAGCATTGTCCGCGGCATTTTCAAAGCATATTTATCTAAAAATTTAATTAATTCTGCCTCTCCCTGATCAAACTTTTTTCCAACCTCTCTCAACATCCATCCGCAGGCCTTATGCATTAAATCATGCTTGTCGTTTAATAAAATTTTTGCCAATTTAATTGTATTTTTAAAATCATTGCCGCGAATAAACGCAAAAGTGGAAATAATCGCAATCCGCCGCTCCCAAAGCATTTTTGATTTTGCCAGTTTATACAAAATATCCCGCGGCTTATCCAATAGGTATTCCCCGACGATATAATGCGCGCTTACATCAACCAAATCCCAATTATTAATCCATTTGGTATTTTTTAAATATAATTTATATATTTTATCCCTTGATTTTTCATCTGCTTTTTTAAATTGATTAACCAAAATAATAATCGCGGTCATGCGATATTCATGGATTTTTGAATGCAATAATTGTTCTATATTTTTTAACGGCAAATTTTCAAATCCGCCGGCCACTTTTCTCTGAACCAGAACTTTTATTCCTAAAAATACATCT
>JAYEHJ010000068.1:0-11773 GCA_034659435.1 Patescibacteria group bacterium
TTGCGCGCGCCTGCCAATAAATTCACAAAACTCCGCAACTCCGATATCTTTCGCAAAATTTTTATAATACGCAATATCCTTTTCATTGCCGCCAACCGCGGCAAAAATAATATCTTTATTATTCAGTCTTTTTATGGCTTGCAAAATTTCATCAATTCCCTTATCAACTCCCATTGTCTTAAAACTGCCGGTATATAATAATATTTTTTTATTATTAATTTTTTTCTTAAAATCCTCGTCTATGCCCAACTTTTTAATCGCTTCTTTTCTGGAAATATCAATATTAAAAATTTTCAAATTCACGCCGTTCGGAGCAATTAAAATATCATTTCCAAACCCATGCTTAATAAATTCTTTTTTAATATAATTATTGGTTGTAATAATATAATCGCATTTGCGCAAACACATAAGCGCTATTCTCTTTTTCTTGCCAAACCAATCATGACATTCATAAGCGGTTTTTATCTCGCGCAAATTAAAAAACCAGACCAATTCTGGATTTCTTGTATAAACTATAACATTTTTGTCAACTTTTTTAAAGGCTAATTTCAAAAAAAACCACAAACTTTGCAAATAAACCGATTTTCTAAACAATATTTTATCAAACCGAATAAAATCAAAACTTTTTATGTATTTTATTTTAAAATTTTCTTTTAAATTATAATACTCAAAAGCGTTTTCTTTGATTGGATTTTCTCTTGTCGGCGCCCACAACTCAATTTCAACTCCTGCTGAGCTGAATTCTTCACACATTTTGCAAATTTGATAGCCATGAGCCTTCTCTGTGGGAATACGAGCGTTTACAATGTAAATTATTTTTTTTTGCATAATACCTGTTTTGTCGTTTCGAAGCGAAGCGAGAAATCTTTAATATAAAATTATGTCTCTAATTTAGATATTAAAAATCTCTCTTCGCTGACGCTCATCGAAAACAAAAACAAAAAATTTAATACCTATCTTGTATTTTCTTTAATAATTCTTGACAAAATTTATTTCCGCTCTCACATCCATCAATTTCTACATAATTAACCATAGACTTGTCAATGATATTCAAAAAAATCTTATTATTCCCTTCTATTGCTTTTTGCCATTTATTCTTATAATCATCATCAAAATCTTCCCTTGCGAAATACCCC
Source organism: Patescibacteria group bacterium (assembly GCA_034659435.1). Taxonomy (GTDB): domain Bacteria; phylum Patescibacteriota; class Patescibacteriia; order Patescibacteriales; family UBA12075; genus JAGLYP01. The sequence continues at coordinate 1,137 of JAYEHJ010000068.1, forward strand.
CTATTTTTAGCGCGCTCTAAACTCAAAGAAAAGGGAATATCCAAAATAACCAACAAATCCGGTTTTAATAAACAACTTAAATATTTTTTCATTTTCTCCTTGCTAACCGCGCTATCAAACAAAGCAAAAGCATTTAAAAAATATCCCTGATCCAATATCGCGTTTTTATATTTTTTCGCTTTTTGATATTTCGCGTTATAATCCAAAAAAGTATTCATTAATTTAAAATAAAAAATTTTCAGATTATTTGAATTGCTTATTAAATAAAATAACTGAACAAAAAATTTGTACGGATACTTAAATAAAAAAATCAGATTATAAAAAAACAGTTCGCGCTTGGAGCGAATCTTTATTATTTTATATCCTTTTTCTTTGGCGATTATTTTTGCCAAAGTTGTTTTGCCGGATCCGGGCAAGCCGTATAATTCTATTAACATATTCTTTAAAACAATTTCATACATAATAAATATTATATTTTTACTATTTTAACAAGCGTTCTACCCTGTATTTGTCATTCCCGACACGCAAGCGCGCGCAGGGAAATTATATTAAATGATCGGGAATCTCTTTAAGAGCATCTAAACTATTTTTTAAAATAATAGTTGTTAACATAATATTTTTTTAAAACGTTTTACTCTTTTTTATATTCGTTGATTTTTACGAGATCTCCGATCATTTAATATAATTTCTCTGCGAGGCTGGGAGTGTCGGAGATGACAAAATAAAAAGTGTCGAGAATGACAAAAAAAGGGAGGAATTATTTTTTATTAAAAACAACGCAATAAGATTCTGAAAAAAATTTACTGATTAAATTTAGCTGATAATTTCCAAATATTTTATATAATAACATATTCATTTTTGAAGAACTCCAAAACGGCCAGCTCATTGTTACGGGATAAATTTTTATATTTTCGCAGTTATTTTTTTCAAGTAATCTTTTTAATTTTTCTGGAGCAATTTGTCCGCTATGAAAATCGGAAATACTGCGCCCGAGTATTTTATTGCGCGAATATTTCGGTGTTTTTGTAATAATAAATCCCCTGCCGCTTGATTTTATTAAATCTGATATTTTTTTTATTACATCTTCTTTTTTGGGAATATATTCAATCGCGCGCGAAGAAAAAAAAAGATCATATTGCTTTTCAGGATTAAATTCCAAAAAATCACTTTCAATATAATTAATATTTTCTATATTTTTAAATCTCTCTTTAACCAATCTTAACATCTCGCTGGAAATATCCAATAAATCATAATTTGCATTATTATTATATTCCAACAGCTCTTTAGTCCAAGTTCCGTGCCCCGGTCCGAGTTCAAAGCAAGACGCGTAAGTATTCACTAATGCGTATTTTTTAATCGCGCCCAAAGTCATCTTATGCCCCGCTTTTTGAATATCATTTTTAAACCACCGCTCCTGCTCATACTTATTATTATACTTACCTTTTATATCTTTATTATATTTATTTTTTACTTGTTCTGTTCGCATATCTGACTATTTAATATTTTTAAAATTATTAATAACTCACCTCGCGCGCCACTCTTAATTTTTGTCATTCCATGGGCGCGAAGCGCAGCCTGCTTAAATTAATGGAATAAAAAAACCATGTTCATTGACGCCGCCGTCTAAATAACCGCAATATGTTAAAATATCAGAATAATTATCAGTAAAAGCTAAAGGAAACTTTCCGCATTTCCGCGCGTTTTGTTTTATTTCAATGGCAATTATTTTTTTGTTTTTCAACTTTAAAATAAAATCAATTTCATTCTTATTTTTATCACGCCAATAATGAGCCTCATAACCGTTCTTTTTAAGCTGGCTCCAAACCGCGTTTTCTAAAAGCGCTCCGGCATCGGTTCGACTGTCAAAATTACGAAAATCATCAATTACAAAATTTCGCAATCCCATATCAAAAAAAAATATCTTTGGATTTTTTATTATTTCTTTCTTTTTATTTTTATAAAAAGGAGCAACAAAATCTGAAACATAAATTTTAGATAAAAAATTTATGTATTTTTTTAATGTTAAAAAAGAAAAATCAGAAATCTGGGAAATATTGCGATAATCAACCAAATTTCCAATCTGCAAAGACAGTACTTTTATAAGCTTTGATAATTTATAATCATCAACAAGACCTAAAATATCTTTTACTTCACGTAAAAAATATGTGTTATAAATGTTTTTCAACACTTCCCTTTTTACGTCTTTATCGTCAGACAATACAACCTGGGGGTATCCGCCCCAAATAGCATACTCCTCGTAATAATCGCGAAAAACTTTCATTTGTTCAGCGGCTAAAAAATTTTTTTCGCATTTATTCAAATCAATCTTATTTTTTTCATAAACTTTCGCGTAATTTAAATCCCGATACAGCAAATATTCATAAAAATCAAAAGGATGCATTTCCAATACAAAAATTCTCCCTACTAAAAATTTAATGGCTTTGACGGTTAAATCTACCGCCGATGAACCTGAAATAATTATTTTAATATCATAAGAATCATATAAATATTTTAAAAGTTTTCCGCCGTTATCGGTATATTGAAACTCATCAATAAATAAATATTTATTGCCCTGAACATACGTTTCGGCAAATTGCTTAATATTGTTTTCAAATAAAGAAAGAATTTGCTGATCCTCAAATGTCAAAAAAACAGCGCCTTCCAAGCCTTTATAGATCTGCTTTAACGTAGTTGTTTTGCCTGATTGCCTTGCTCCGACTATGGCAATAATTTCAGGACGATTTAAATATTTCCTGATTTTTTCTTCAATATTTCGTTTAATATACATAAAAATGTTAAAATAACCCTATTACGCTAAAATTAATAGGTATCTAAATACTAGCGTAAATAATTTTATAAGTCAAATTTAATATTTTTTACTTGTTCTGTTTGCATGTTTAACTTATTTTAGTATTTCAAAAACCCTCTTAACAAACCCCTCAAGCCCATGTTCACGAACAACCACATCCCGCAAATCCTCGCCCATCTTAACGTAATCATTTCCGCTCAAACCAATCACCCTTTCAATTCTTTCACTCAAAGCCTGAAAATCCCCGGATGAATAAAACAAATCATTTTTATATTTCCCCAAAACCGCGAGCAAGGCTTCGTTGCAACCGATCACAGGCAGGCCGCAAGCCATAGCTTCTAAAAAAGTTTTGTCCAGACTGCCGGTTTGGCTTGCGCTGACAAAAATATCAGCTTCTTGCAAATATTTAACAATATCTTTATTAGGCACAGCCCCGGCAAAATTAATATTACTTCCGAGTTTTTTTTCTTTAATTTGCTTTTGCAAAGACTCATAATATTCTCTCTGCTCTGAAAGCCCGACTTGCCCGATAACATCAAATTTAACATTAATTCCTTTTTTCACCAAAACGTCCACTGCATTAATCAAGGTGCCAATATCCTTAATCGGCGAAATCCTTCCAATAGTAATTAAGTTAATTTTAGATTTGTGATTTGTGATTTTAGATTTTATTTGAAATTTATTAAAGTCTATCCCCTGCCCGATAATCTTAATTTTATCGCTTTTCATCCGGCATCCGCTCGCTGTTGAAGTAAAAATATTATCAACAAACTTCTCTGCGATTCGCAGCCCCGACGACACATGTCCATGCGCGTACCACAACCCAACTTTTTTCCGCCATATCCGCCAAAACAATCCCCCAAGCAAAACATAAATCGGATTCATGTGCACAAATACATTATCATAATTTTTTCGCTCTTGCCAAATGTATTTATAAAAACGGAAAAAATATTTAATTTTCTGAATAATTCGTAATTCGCTTGTACTCGCTTGACGGGTGTAATTGAAAATTGAAAATTGATTATCCTCTTTCCCCAGCGACAGAACTTTAACATTACTAGGCAGATCATATTCGCTTTTATACAAGCATATAACGGTTATTTGCTCGCAATTTTTCGCAAACTCCGCAATCCAAGAATGAAAAAATCCAAGCAAATCATCGTTTATATCAACTTTTTGCGTGCAAATTAATAGTTTCATAATTTTTTAACTAAAAACCCCAACAACCGCGTTTATGATTCTTTTCTTTATAACCGCCAAAGGGCGGATGCTGTTTACGTTGCAAACGGCGCAGTTTAAATCTTTAAAACGCCCAGACTCATGTTCGCTTAAATAATTTAATCTTTTTTCGCTATTATATATTTTTTCTAAACTGCTATTATTCGCGTTGCCGATTATCGCTTTCTCAGTCGGATCATTAGCGCAAATATAAACATCGCCGTTCCAATTTATATTCATGCCTTTTATATACACACAAGGCTTTTTTAACTCCCAATTATTTAAAAGCCTGTCAATAAAATTCATTTCGCGGGTAAGATGACTTCTTGCTCCGGCCCAATTGTGCGGTTCATAATAAAAACTGGTCAAATATTTTAAGCCTTTTAGTTCTTTTTTCCAAAATTTAATATAACGTATTTTATTTAAAAAGCTTACATTGCCAATATCAACAAAATGAACATTAAATAAAACACGCGATTTTTTTTCTTTGGCTTTTTTAAGCAAATACAAAATATTTTCTTTTGCTTGCGCGTATTTATCAACTTGCTTGCCTTTTAGATATTCCTCGCGAGTAAATCCATCCATTGAAGTTTCAATTGATTCAAAAGGATAATTTAACAATTTATCCGTCCATTCTTTTTTTAAAATAATCGCGTTAGTGGAAATTCTGATTTTTAGGCCATGCTTAACCGCTAAATTTATCATATCAAAAATCCGCGGATGCAAGAAAGGCTCGCCAAAAAGAGCGAATGAAATCGTATCAACTTTTTTTTCTTTTGCCCATGCAACTATTTTTTCAAATAACGCAAATTCCATATACCCGGTTCCCTTGTCATGAATATATTCCCGCGGACAATAAAAACAGCGGCCGGTACAGCGATTAGTCGGGCCGATTCTTATTACGCTTGGAATCTTTCGCGAGCGGCAGCGGTATTTTCCGTTCTTATCAAGCAAATAATTTACTTTTTTGCTATTTTTGATTAACAGCCTTTCCAAAAAATTATACCTAGCGCGTTTTTTATTTTTAATTTTAAAATCTTTTTTATCCGGCTTTTCATAAACATTAACTATCCCGCCATGCTTGTCATATTTTATTTTTGGCATATAGCGCAAACTAATTTTAAAAACATTATATCATAAACCTTAAAACATAAAGCGGATTTATCCGCCGTAGCTTTAGCGAAGGCGGAGAGTGCGAGATTCGAACTCGCGTGGGCTTTCACCCGCTTGCTTTCCAAGCAAGTGCCATAGGCCTCTAGGCGAACTCTCCAAAAAATGATATACAAACAACAGACAACAAAAATGCTATATGTTGCCTGTCATTGCTTGTTGCTTATCTTTATAATTCCGCTTCAATAATACTCTTCAAACCTTTTCTATCTATACCGGCGCTGTCAACAAAATCTTCAAACTGATAAGCGCCCGGATAAGGAACGCTGTTAATGAATGTTGTTGGCGCGCCTATTACGTTAAAATTATCAGCTTCCATAATTGAATTTTGTATTTTTTCTAAATATTTTTCCGTTCGCATGCATTCGCTAAAATCATCTTCATTAACTCCAACGGCTTTTGATAAAACAAAAATATTCTCTTCATTTAATTTTTCTTCTCTCTTTGCGTTAAATAATTTTTCCGCCATTTCCCAAAATAGATCCTGTTCTCCGGCGCACTCAGACGCCAATGCCGCCACTATGGAATTTTGATGGGAACGCATGGGAAAGCGCCTGAAAGCAATCACGATTTTTCCCTCAAAATAATTATTAATTTCTTTTAACACTAAAAAATAATCCGCGCTGAATTGATTATCAAAATCATCATAAACTATTATTTGAATTGGCGCGTTAAAATCTCCCAAAACATAATCAGTATCATTAATTTCTCTAACAATTTTATTTTTCGCTGTTTTAGCTTTTTCCAAAGCCTGATTGTTTTCCGCAAGCAATTGGCTTGCCGGCTCTCCTTGATTATTGCCAAAGCTAACCAAATCTTGATTGTCTATTTTTATTTTTCGCGCATTAAATGCCATATAAATAACCACGGCGCATAATAATAAAACAAAAATTGAAATTGAAATTTTTGAAATTTTGCTAATGCTTTGCATAAATTTAATATTTTATTAAAGCCTTTATTTATAATTCCGGCTTTTGCTTATGGTAATCAGCCGCGTTTTGAAAAGCAGATCCCATTTTATAAAGCGCGTTCTCAAAAAATCTCTTGCCTATTATCTGCATGCCGACCGGCAAGCCATTGGAAAATCCAACGGGAATGGATATTGCCGGCAATCCGGACAAAGAAGCGCCGGAAACATAAACATCCTCCAAATACATTTTTAAAGGATCTTTTGCTTGTTCGCCGATTTTAAAAGCCGTATGCGGACTGGTTGGCGTAATTACGCAATCAACTTTGCTTAAAACTTGATCAAACTCTTTTTTTATAATTGTTCTTACTTTTTGCGCTTTTAAATAATAAGCGTCAAAATATCCGGCTGACAAAACGTAGGTGCCCAGCATAATCCTGCGCTTGGCTTCTGAACCAAAACCTTTTCCACGGCTTTTTTTATAAATATCAATTAGCTCTTTTGATTCTTTATCGCTAAAACCATAACGAATTCCGTCAAAACGCGCCAAATTTGAACTTATTTCCGAAGGAGTAATGATATAATAAACACCAACGCTATATTTATTATGCGGCAAACTGACATTAATAATTTCCGCTCCTTGTTTTTTATATTCATCTACCGCCTGCGTAACTAATTTTTTAACTTCCGGCTCCAATCCTTCGTTGAAATATTCCTTGGGTATGCCGATTTTTTTGCCTTTAAGCGCGCATCCGGAACTTAGCTCCGAAACTTCGGAATTTATCTCCGAAACGTTTACGGTAGTCGCGTCATTTTTATCAACTCCGGCAATAACGTCCATAACAATTTTCGCGTCCTCCGCGGTTTTTGTAATAGGCCCCGGAACATCGGTTGATGAAGTCATGGCAATAAGCCCAAAGCGTGAAGCTAAACCGTAAGTCGGCTTTAAACCGGTTACTCCGCAAAAACTTGCGGGGCATCTAATTGAGCCGCCCGTATCCGTGCCTAAAGCAAACAAACACATATCCGCGGCAACAGCCGCTGCTGATCCGCCGGAAGATCCGCCGGGAACGCGCTCCAAATCCCAAGGGTTATGAGTGGAGCCGAAAGCGCTGTTTTCGGTTGAAGCTCCATGCGCGAATTCATCCAAATTGGATTTGCCCAAAAGCACTGCCCCTGCTTCTCGCAATTTTTTAATAATAGTTGCGTCAAAAGGCGCGATATAGTTTTCCAAAATTTTTGAGGCGGCAGTCGTTTTAACGCCTTTTGTCATAATATTATCTTTGACAATATAAGGAATACCAAGCAAATCGCCCTTTTCTCCTTGTGCTCTCTTTTCATCCGCCTTTTCCGCCGCAACCATTGCCTCTTTTTCGCACACAGTCAAACAAGCCTTAACTTTATCGTCAACAGCTTTAATTCTATCCAAACACGCCCACGCTAAATCAACAGAACTAATTTCGCCTGCCTCTAATCTTTCTTGCGCTTGCTTTATTGTTAACTTATTCATTGTTTTATTGTTATATTGTTAATATATAGACATAATAAACGCATTCTTCTTTTATATTTCCTATTATTCAAAATTGTATCACTTAAAGAGATTCCCGATCATTTAATATAATTTCCCTGCGCGCGCTTGTGTGTCGGGAATGACAAAGAAAAAAACCATTAAAATAAAAATATAAGTTCTTAATTCACAACACCCTCCCAACTTTAATCTGTCCGTCTTCAATATCCGGCGCTTGATTAATCGCGTTAACTCGTTCGGAATCATCCCACGCGCGCGCTTTGTCTTCGCGCCATGAATTTTCAAGACCTGTAATTTGCGCGGTAGGCTCAACTCCTTCAGTGTCAACCTTTTGTAATTGTTCAATATAGCATAAAACATCAGACAGCTGCCTGCCGTAAATATCTAATTCTTTATCGCTCAATTCCAATCTGGCCAAATTGGCGATATGTTTAACATCTTCTTTTTTTAACTTCATATTTTTTATTGATAAATTATTGTATTGCTAAATTTAATTTTTATTCAATCATCTTGCTAAAATCATCTTCACTGACTACATTTACTCCCAAATCCTTTGCCTTATTAAATTTTGATCCCGGATTTTCGCCCGCGACAACAAAATCAGTATTTTTACTTACCGAGGATGCTATTTTGCCCCCTAATTCTCTTATTTTAGCTTTTGCTTCATTTCTTGTCAAACCGTTCAACGCCCCTGTTAAAACAAAAACTTTTCCTGTAAAATCACTTTGTTGCATACTATTCGCTGTCTGCCGCTTAATAATAATTCCATTTTTCTCAAGCTTTCTTAACAACTTGATATTTTTCTCATTATGCCACCAATCATAAATACTTTTCGCCACAATCGGTCCGATATCTTCAATCTCCTCCAGCTGTTCTAGCCTTATTGATTGAAATATTTTAATAATATCAAATAAATTCGTAATTCGTAATTCGTAATTCGTAATTCGCTCCGCAAGGAGCAAAGCTGTCTCCTCCCCAACATGCCTAATTCCAAGCCCGTATATAAATCGCGCCAAATCAAGCTCTTTCTTCGCGGCAATCGCTTTAATCAAATTCTCGGCGGACTTGTCCGCAAAACGTTCAAGCGGCTTTAAGTCATATTCGCTTAAGCTGTAAAAATCCGCGATATCGCTTACCAGCCCCGCTTTTACCAATTGTTCAACCACTTTTGAACCCAAGCCTTCAATATCCATGGCCGCCTTTGACGTCCAATGCGACAGGCGCCTTAAAGTAACCGCGTAACAGTCCTTGTTTGTACAGCGCAAGACCACCTCGCCTGGAATTCTTTCAACTTGCGAGCCGCATATCGGGCAATTTTTAGGAATTAAAATTTTCTGTTCACTGCCTGAGCGCATTTTCGGCAAAACTTGCGCTACTTTTGGAATTACATCTCCCGCGCGCTCAACAATAACCGTATCGCCTATCTTCAAGCCAAGCCTGTTAATTTCATCCATATTATGAAGAGTTACATGCGACACTGTTACTCCACCAACGCGAACCGGCTTTAAAACTCCGATTGGCGTTAAAGTTCCCGTCCGCCCGATCTGCCATACCACGCCTTTAAGCGCGGTGGCAACCTGCTCGGCCGCGAATTTGTAAGCAATCGCGTATCTCGGCCCCTTGCCAACTATGCCCAAAACAGGCCACAGCGCCAAATTATTTACTTTTACCACCACGCCATCCACTTCCATTGACAATTTTTTCCGGTTTTTCTCCCAATACGCGTGAAACTTATTTACTTCATCCAAATTCCGGCAATATTTATTACTCTCCAAAATCTTCAAGCCAAGCAGTTTGGCTAATTTAATTTCCTGTTCATGGGTTTGTAATCGCAAATCATCCGCGCCGGCGATTCCGTAAACATAAAAATCCAACTTTCTTTCGGCCGTGATTTTAGAATCAAGCTGCCTGATTGAACCGGCGGCGCCATTGCGCGGATTAGCTAAAACTTTTTTGCCTGCTTTTTTATATTTTTTATTTAATTCGTTAAAAATTTTTTTCGCCATCAAAGCCTCCCCCCTGATTATAATCCCGCCATTTTCAATAATATTCAATAATTTGTTGGCTTGATCCGAATCTAAACCGATATTTTTTAGCTCTGCTTCAGATGGAATTCTTAATCTCAGGGGAATACTTTCAATAGTTTTTAAATTATTAGTAACATCCTCCCCTACTTTCCCATCGCCCCTGGTAGCGCCTTGCGTAAAAATTCCATTCACATAATTCAAGCTCATAGCCAATCCGTCAAATTTTAATTCACAATAATAATCCAATATAACTTGCGATTTTTGCTTGCCACTCGCAGCTTTAGCGAAGTTGGGATTTATGCTTGCCCCGCGCAGCTTTAGCGAAGTGGGGATTTGTGATTTTATTTTTTTAGCGCGGCTTTCCCAATCTTTCATGTCTTGCGCTGAAAACGCGTCAAACAAAGATAACATTGCCGGCTCGTGCGCGATTTTTTTAAATTTATCCAGCGGACGCCCTTCAACTCTTTGCGTTGGTGAATCAGCGGTAATAAATTCCGGATATTCTTGTTCTAATTTAAAAAGCTCATTTTTCAAACTGTCCAAAGCCCCTTCGGATATTTCCTGCCTATCCATGACATGATAAAGATAGCGATGATGGTTAATCTCTTTTTTTAACTTTTCTACGCGATTTTTAGATTCTTGCTTATTCATTTTTGACTATTTTTTATTGGACTGCCGCCTAATTCCGGCTTTGGTATTTTAATCTATTTATTTCATCATTCAAAAATAATAATGTTTCCGGAATTAAAATTTTTCTGATTTTTTGAAATTTTTCAGGAGCTATTAAAAAATTCAGATCCTGATCAATCATTCTTTGGCTTATTTTTTTATCAACAAAATCATATAATTCTATTATAAAATCCAAGGCGCTTTTATCGGCATAATTTTCAATTATGCTTTTATCATATTCTCGTCCTTGCAAGAAAAAATGATGAATGTCATACAAATCTCTGGCGGCAATCGCATTTCCTTTTTTAA
>JAYEHJ010000069.1:0-11404 GCA_034659435.1 Patescibacteria group bacterium
GCCGCCATCAATCATTAAACTATATGACTCCGGCAGAAATTTATTTTAAATAATCGGTTCAAATATTTTAATAAAAATCTATCTCATTTTTTCAATTTTATTGTCTTGACAAACCCGACCACTATAAATAACAACTATGTTTTTCTCAAAAAAAGTTACCGTATTTTTTCGGAGAAGAACCTAATTAATTATAACAAAAATCAATAACTTGCTCAACCGATAATTACAAGTTATACCCGCAAGGGGCACTTTGCCCAAAGGGCACTAACAGTAGTCGGGAATACGCCCCGAAGGAAGTGCCCTTGGGGTATTCAAATTCCTTGACTATTAATTATTTTAACATACTACGGCTTGATTTTTTTTAAACTATATTGTAATATTAAAAGTAATATAGGGTACCCATAAAAATGGGTTTTATTTTAATACTAAATTCAATTATAAGTATGCGCAGAACTTGGCGAAAGGCAAAACCTAAACCTGAAAAAAAATTTTTTATTAACCGGCAAATTCGTGTTCCGGAAGTTTTTTTAATTGATGAAAATGGAGAAAATGTAGGCAATATTAGCACAAATGAAGCTATCAAAAGGGCGGTTGAATTGGAGCTTGACTTGGTTGAAGTTAATCCGACTGCCAAGCCTCCTGTAGCCAAAATAATGGATTATGGACAGTTTAAATATGAAAAAGAGAAAAAGGCGCATAAGCAAAAACAGGCGCAAAAAAAAGTTGATACCAAGGGTATTAGATTATCAGTAAGAATCAGCCAAAATGATTTTAAATTAAGAATTAATCAGGCGCTAAAATTTTTTAAAAAAGGACATAAAGTAAAAATTGATCTAATATTAAAGGGAAGAGAAAGACAGCATCCTGAAAAAGCAAGAAAAATTATTAATGATTTTGCCGCGGTTTTGAAGCAAGACAAAGAATTAAACATAGAGCGGGAACAGGACTTGACAAGACAGGGAGCAAGGTTTATAATGATATTGATTAATAAAAAAGATTAATTTTTACATAATCAGGTTTTAGCCTAATTTTTAATATATGCCGAAAATAAAGACGCATAAAGCGGCTGCCAAGCGCTTTACAATCACTAAAACCAAAAAAGTAAAACAGCGCAAAGCAGGGCAAGGTCATTTTAACGCCCGCGAATCAGGAAATATTACCCGTAATAAACGCCGCGATATTGATACTGACAAAAGTTTAAATAAAACCATTAAAACATTAATGCCGTATAATTAATAAGGGACTGCCGCCGAATGCCGGTTTTGGCATAAATTTTCAAATTTTGAGTAAATTTTTCTTAAAAAAATTTTGCTTATGTGGTAATATACGCCCCGTAGGAAGTGCCCTTGGGGTAGGCCAAATTTTTTTAAGATAAATTTACCAAAATTTGGGAATTTAGGGCAAACTGGCATTCGGTGGCAGTCCCAATAAGTTAAAAGTAAAAAATGCCCAGAGTCAAAAGAGGAACAACTCATGTTAAAAGAAGAAAAAAAATACTTGCTAAAACCAAAGGTTTTAAGTGGGGTCGGAAGAATTTATTAAAACAGGCCAAGGAAGCTGTTGTAAAAGCCGGCGCGCATGCTTTTGTTGATCGCAAGAAAAATAAAAGAAACAGAAGGGCTTTGTGGCAGATTAAAATCGGCGCTTTTGTTCGGGAAAAAGGCCTAAGCTATTCTAAATTTATTCATGCTTTAAAAATAAATAAAATAGAATTGGATCGTAAAATTTTAGCGGATTTGGCGGTTAATAATAAAAAAATTATCGCTAAAATAGTTGAAACCGTAAAATAAACACTATGGAACTTATTAGAATATTTCAAATCATAATCGCGGTTGTTTTAATCGCCGTCATTTTAATGCAAAATCGCGGCGGCGGCTTGCCAAATGTTTTTGGCGGCGGCGGAAATGTTTATATGACAAAACGTGGGCTGGAAAAAAAATTATTTGTGGCAACCATTGTTTTATCAGTTATGCTTCTCTCAATTTCTTTGTTAATTGTTATTTTATAATTGCGTACTCAAAACCGTTGTTCCTTGCGGGGAATAATAAATAAACATATTTCGGACTCAAAAAACATTATTATAAAAGTTAGAATAAGCGCGAAAAATTTTTTCGCGAATAGCTTTAAAATAATTAAAAATTTTAAGGCGTATATTTTGTTTGCTTTAAAAATGAAAAAACAAGATAGCGATAATATTCATAATGATAATTTGGACAAAAAACTGGTTTTATCGCTGTCAAAATCAAGAATTCCGAAATTGAAGCAGTTAAAGCATATAAAGAAATATTTAAGCAAACAAGAATTATGGCTTTTGCGCGGCAGCATCGCGATAATTTTATTTAGCGCGATTTTCTGGGGAGCATATTTTTATTCTACTCATTTAGAAATTGTTCCAAAGGCGGGAGGCGAGTATTCGGAAGGATTGGTTGGCGCGCCAAAATATATTAATCCGCTATACGCGAAAGTAAGCGATGTGGACAATGATATCAGCAAATTAATATTTTCTTCCCTTTTTAAACGAGACAAGAACGGCGAACTGGTAAAGGATTTAGTGGCGGATTATCAAATCAGCGATGATAAAAAAGTTTATTCATTTAAAATAAAAGATAATGTAAATTGGCACAATGGAACGCGGTTAACGGCAAATGATATTTATTTTACTTTTAGCGCGATTAAAGATTTGGAATATAAATCGCCCTTAAGAGCAAGTTTTGTCGGCGTAACAATTGAGATGGTTGATGATTATAATTTTAAATTTGTTTTATCCAATCCTTACGCGGCATTTTTTGAATTATTGACTTTTGGAATTATGCCGGCGGAACTTTGGTCTTTAATCCAGCCGGAAGCGGCAAGCTTGGCTGGTTTAAATTTGGAACCGATCGGATCCGGTCCTTACAAATATAGCCAGATGGCTAAAGAAAAAAAATTAGGAACGATTAAAGAATATAAATTAACAGTTAATGAAGATTATTATAACGAAAAGCCTTATACTAACATAAATTTTAAATTTTATGCCGCTTTCGCGGACGCGGTTAACGGTTTAAACAATAATGAAATTGACGGACTAAGCTATGTGCCTTCGGAATTAAAAGGAGACATAATCACTCCGAAAACTTTTAATTTTTATAATCTTTATCTTCCGCAGACAACGGTAATATTTTTTAACCAGAAAAAAAATCCCGCCTTGGCTGACAAAGCTTTAAGGCAGGCAATGGCTTACGCGATTGACAAAAATTTCTTGATTAACAATTTATTAAACAACGGCGCTTACGCCGTAAGCGGCCCGATTTTGCCGAATAGTTTTGCTTATTATAATGAACAAAAAAAGTATGATTATAACATACCCGAAGCAGAAAAATTATTAGACAGTATTGATTGGAAAATTCAAGAAGTAACCGCGGAAATGATTACAAAAGCTGAAACACAAATTGAATCAGAAGAGGAAGACGAGGACGCGCGCGTTCAAGCGGAAAAAATAATTCAAACCGGCATTGGCGCTTGGCGCAAAAAGGATGGAAATTTTTTAACAGTTAGATTGCGGACAATTGACAGAGAGGAATATCAAAAAATTGTTGAGGGAATAAAGAATTACTGGGAAGCAATCGGCATAAAAGTTGTTGTTGAAATTATTCCGGCCAATCAAGCGCAAGCCATGGTAATTAAGCCAAGGGATTATGAAGCTCTTTTTTACGGACAAGTATTGGGAGCCGACCCTGATCCTTACGCTTTTTGGCATTCTTCCCAAGCCGATGAACATGGTTTTAATATCGCGAATTTCTCCAACAAAGAAGTTGACAGACTGCTTGAAGACGCCAGGCTCACAAGCGAAATTTCAGTCAGGCAGGAAAATTATAAAAAATTCCAGGAAATAATCGCGGAAGAAGCGCCGGCGATTTTTATGTATTCCCCTCTCTATACATACGTTCAAGACAATAACGTAAAAGGCTTTGATATAAAAAATATATTCGTCCCCAGCGACCGCTTCAACAATATAAGCGAGTGGTATTTGGAGACTGAGAAGAAATTGGTGTTTTAGCACCGCCAGCCATGAATGACTGGGCTAAGTTGATAATTTTTTAAGCCCGATAAATCGGGCTATATAAAAAACATCAATAACAAATATCCCGTTTTAACGGAATTAAAAAACATAGCCTAGGCATTCATGCCTAGGCGGAAAAAAATAGTTTGTGCATAATTATTAATTTATGATGGTTTATGTCCTTTATAATTATGGAATGGAAAAAAATTAAAGAAAAACCGTTTCAAGCAGGATTTAGAAAACTTATAAAAAAGACATTTCAATTACCTGATGGTAAAGTGCAGGAATTTGATATTAAGCACGAAGGACCAGCAGTTTGTGTCTTGGCTTTGACCAAAAATAATAATGTAATTCTTGTAAAACAATATCGCCCGGGAATGGAAAAAATTTTACTGGAAATGCCGGGAGGAGCAGTTGAGAAAGGGGAAAATCCTGAAGCCGCAATAAAAAGAGAATTATTTGAAGAAACCGGTTATACTGGTGATATAAAATTTGTTGGCGCTAGCTATGACTGCGCGTATTCAACAATGTTAAGATATAATTATATAGCTACAAATTGCGGTAAAATTGGCAAACAAGAGTTAGATGAATTAGAATTTGCAGAAGTAGTTGAAATGCCGTTAAACGATTTTAGAAGCCATTTGCGTAGCGGTAAATTAACCGATGTCGAAAGTGGATACCTTGGGCTCGATTATTTAAAATTATTATAAAAACATCAATAACAATTATCCCGTTTTAACGGGATTAAAAAACATAGCCTAGGCATTCATGCCTAGGCGTCGGAAATAAAATAAACTCTGGCTAAAAAATTTGCCGCAGTGCCGGAATTGGTAGACGGGCTAGTTTCAGGGACTAGTGTCTTTTAGGCGTAAGGGTTCAAATCCCTTCTGCGGCACTTTCTCTTTTTATCATTCTTGATATTCACAGCAAGCTTTCAGAAAACAACTTCCACCGATTTTTAAGTCGGTTTCCAGCAGCTTTAGCAGCTAATTTTATGGAAGCTAAAGCTTCAAAAACCCAACTTAAAAGCCGGTGGAAGCAATTATCCCGTTTCAACGGGATTAAAAAATATAGCCTAGACATTCATGCCTAGGCGGTGAAGAATAGTCCATCAAAATAATCATAAAAATCATAATTCAAGACACTTAAATTAATTAACTAAACTAAAAAACACATGATAACAAAATATAAGCCAAAAGCCTCGTCCGCAAGAGCGGCGAGCAGTCAAAAAACACAAAAAACCTATAGCCGCGGCGGGCGGGCGGGCGCTAAGACAAGCGCGCCAAAAATTACGGCAAAGCAAGTTTTTCACAAAGATAAATTGCGCATAATCGTCTTGGGCGGTTTGGAAGAAGTCGGGCGCAATATGACTCTAATAGAATATAATAAAGAGATAATAATTATTGATATGGGCTTGCAGTTTCCGGAAGAGGATATGTATGGCATTGACTATATCATTCCCAATATTTCTTATTTGGAAAATAAAATTGATTGGATTAAGGGCGCTATAATCACGCATGGACACATGGATCATATAGGCGGCATTCCGCATATTATCGGCAAGATTGGAAATCCGCCGATATTTACGGGGAAATTAACAGCCGGCTTAATCAGAAAAAGATGCGAAGAGCATCGCGCCTGCCCGAATTTGAATATTTCCGAGATTGATGAAAATTCAACTGCGCAACTGGGCAAATCGTTTCGGGTGGAATTTTTGCGCGTTAACCATTCAATACCGGATTCTTTCGCTGTTATTATCCATACGCCTATCGGCACGGTAATTCATACAGGGGATTTTAAAATTGATTATTCTCCGGTTAATGACAAGCCGGCCGACCTGAATCGCATAGCGCAGCTTGGCGGACAAGGAGTGCTTTTAATGATGTCTGACTCCACGGATTCAACTCATCCGGGCTATCAGGTTTCAGAATCTTCAATCGGCGATGAAATGGATAAAATTTTTGAAAAAATTTCCGGACGGATAATTATCGGCACTTTTGCTTCCCAGCTTTCCCGTATTCAAAAATTGTTTGATTTAGCCCGAAAGCATAATCGCAAAATTTATCTGCAAGGACGCAGCATGAATGATAATGTTGATATCGCGCATAAAATCGGTTATTTAAAATTCAATACCAGAATTTTAATCCGTGATGCCGACTTAAAGCATCTGCCAGATGAAAAAATAATGATACTGGGAACCGGCGCCCAAGGCGAGAGTAACGCCTTTTTAGTCAGAGTGGTTACAGGCGAGCACAGGACAATCAGCTTGAAAAAAGGCGACACCGTAGTTTTTTCATCATCTGTTATTCCGGGCAATGAAAGATCAATTCAAAATTTAAAAGACCAGGTAGTTCGCCAAGGCGCCCGCATTATCCATTACCAAATGATGGATGTGCATGCCGGCGGACATGCCAAGCAGGAAGATTTAAAATTGATGATGCGATTGTTAAAGCCAAAATTTTTTATTCCGATTGAAGGCAATCATTATATGTTAAGAGCGCACGCGGATTTGGCGGAACAAGTGGGAATACCGATAAAAAATATTTTTGTTCCTGATAACGGACAAGTGGTTGAACTGGCAATCGCGAAAAATCAAACAAAAATCAATGATAAAGCCGATTTCGGAACGATAAAAGCCAAAGACACGAAAACAGGCAAAACGGTCTTTATTAACGGCGAATTAAGCAAAAAAAAGATAATTACCGATTACGTAATGGTTGACGGGCTTGGCGTGGGAGATGTGTCTAATATTGTTTTGCGGGACAGAAGGGTGATGGCAGAGGACGGCATGATTGTGGTAATCGCGACAATAGATTCAAAAACCGGAAACACAATCGGCAATCCGGATATTATTTCCCGCGGTTTTGTGTATATGAAAGAAAATCGCGAGTTAATTGAAAAAACGAGAATGAAAGTGAAAAATTTAGTTTGCGGACATGGCAGCGTCAGCAAGGCGGATGATGATTTAATAAAAAATAAAATCCGCAATGAAGTCGGGCAATTTTTATTCAGCAAAACCAAAAGAAGGCCAATGGTTCTGCCGGTTGTGATTAAGGTGTAAAAAATTATTGTTCTCTTCCAACCGTTTCCCACATATCCATTAGCCGGTCTTCAATGAATTCCAAATTATCATCATCGGTTAATTTTCCTTTTTCAAGAAAATAATCAATTGTTTCCACCACGTATTGCTTATAGGCATCGCGGCTATATCCGCCTTGTTCGCGCATCTTTTTTTTAACCAAAGATAAAATTTCTTCAATCTCAAATTCCATATATTTTGTTTAAGTTATTATTGCTTTTATTATAATATATTATTGCAAATAGTCAATAAACAAAAAATCAAAAATCCTTGACTTTTCCAAGCTAATATTGTAATATTAAATAAAAACAAAGGCAGTATATCTGTCTTGTTTTATTTAATTTTTTAATAAAAATAAATTCAACATAAACCTATGAATGTAACCGAACTAGCTAGAAAATTAAAAATTACTCCAAATGAACTGCGCGAGCATCTGCCAGGCTTAGGTTTTGATATTGGAAGAAAAGCAATTAAAATAAACAGCAATGTCGCGCGCAAAATCATTAAAAATTGGCCGAAATTAAAAAGACAGATTGAACAGAAAAAACTGCAAGAGCAAAAAAAAATTGAAGAGGAAAAAAATATTGAAAAAGCGGCAATTAAAAAAACCGTTTCCGTGCCAAGCCTTATCAGCGTGCGTGATTTTTCAAATTTAACCGAACTGCCTTTAAACGCTATCCTGGCTGAATTAATGAAAAACGGAATTTTTTCTTCAATAAACGAAAAAATTGATTATGACACCGCATGGCTTGTCGGCTCTGAACTTGGCTTGGATATTAAGCGAGAGAAAAAAAATAAGCAAGAAGCAAAAAAAGAAAATAAACTGCTTAAAGCTTTGGCATCTGAAAATAAAAACAAATTACTTGCCCGTCCGCCGGTAATAGTTGTTATGGGGCATGTTGATCATGGCAAAACAAAATTATTGGACGCTATTCGCAAGACTCAAGTTGCGGAAAGCGAAGCCGGCGGCATAACTCAGCATATCGGCGCTTATCAAATTGAAAGACAAGGGCAAATTATTACATTTGTTGATACTCCCGGACACGAGGCTTTCACGGCTATGCGCGGCCGCGGAGCGCGCATTGCCGATATTGCCATTTTAGTCGTGGCGGCTGATGACGGGGTTAAGCCGCAGACGATTGAGGCTTTTCGCATTATTGAGGCGGCTAAAATTCCTTTTGTAGTCGCGATAAATAAGATTGACAAAGAAGGCGCTAATATTGATAAAATGAAGCAGGAACTGTCAAATCAACTTAATATTATTCCGGAAGATTGGGGCGGAAAAATTATCTGCGCTCCGATTTCAGCTTTAAAAAATACCGGAATTGACGATATTTTGGATATGGTGCTTTTAACGGCTAAAACCGAATCGGAAAATATTGTCGCCAACCCGGACGCGCCTGCAATCGGAACTATAATTGAGTCGCGTGTCAGCAAAGGCGCGGGACCGGTCGCGACCGTCCTAATACAAAACGGCACACTGCACCGCGGCGACCGGCTTATTTTAAATAATATTGATATCGGCAAAGTAAAATGCTTGAATAATTATCAAGGAAAAAAGATAGATTCAGCCGGACCTGCCTCGCCCGCGCAAATTCTCGGGCTTAAAGGCAAGCTTGAAGTGGGAGATATGATTGAAGTCGGCGAGGGCTTAAAAATTAAGCATAAAAAAATCAGAAGCATAGCGAAAGAACAATCAGCCAGCGCTTTACCGCAAAAAAAAGACGATGAAAATATTAAAAAAATTAATCTAATAATAAAAAGCGATGTTATGGGTTCAGCCGAAGCAATTGAAGAGTCTTTAATGAAAATAAACACGGATATGGCGCAAGCAAAAATTATTTTTAAAGGGCTGGGAAATATTGCCGAGGGAGACATTAAACGAGCGGAAGCGTGCAAGGGAAAAATTATCAGTTTTAACGTAAAAACGCCGCCTGCGATAGAAGAATTAGCGCGCGAAAAAAATATCACTATTAAATCGTATTCCATTATTTACGATTTGATTAATGATATAAAAGAGGAGATGCAAAAGATTGTTGAGCCTACTTTTAATCGCGTTGATTTGGGCAAATTAAAAGTGCTGGCGATTTTTCACACCGATAAGGGCGGACAAATTTTAGGAGGAAAAATTATTGAAGGCAAAGCAGAGAAAAATTCTTTAATTGATATTTATCGCGATAAAGAGTTTATTAACAGCGGCGAACTTATCCGCTTGCAATCCGGCAAACAGGATGTCAACTCTTGCGAAATTGATGAGGAATGCGGATTGCAATTCAAGGGCAGCGGCATAATTCAAGAAGGCGATGTTCTTCATTTTCATAAGCAAGAAAAAATCATTAGTAAAATATAAACATGTCTAACAGAATTTTACAAATTAATGAACTTTTACGGCAGGAGCTGGCAATTTTGGTTTCCAGAGAAATATATTTGCCCGGCGGACTTATAACTGTCACTAAAATTAAATGTTCTCCTGATCTTAAAAACGCTTTCGCGCGAATTTCGGTCTTGCCGGAAAATTTTTCCGGATCGGCGTTAAGCAAGCTAAAAAGCCATAATACGCTTTTTGGCAAAGAATTAAGAAAAAAATTAAATTTAAGAAAAATTCCTCATTTAAAATGGGAAATAGACCAGCAAGAAAGATACGCCTTGGAGATTGATAAAACTTTTGCTGAAATAAAAAAAGATGCCGCTAATTAACCGCTACATTAAAGCTTTACATAAAATTTTTAAAGCCGATAACATCTTGCTTGTTGCGCATAACCGCCCTGACGGCGACGCTTTAGCGTCAATTGGAGCAATGTCTGAACTTTTAATCGGCATGGATAAAAAATTTAGCGCTTACTGCGAAGACCCCGCGCCGCGGCATTATAATTTTTTGCGGCATGTAGAAAAAATTGTTACTGATAAAAGCAAATTGGATTTTGCTAAATTTGATTTAATTATCGCGCTTGACTGCGGAAGCCTTTCACGGACAGGACTTGCCAATGAAATAAGCAAACGCGCTAAAAATCAATTTGTTATAGAATTTGACCATCACCCGCGGGTTGACGATTATTCTGATTTGGAAATCCGCTATACGGAAAGCTCTTCAACCGCGGAAATTTTATATCATTTTTTAAAAGCAAATAACATCAAAATTAACAAAAATTTCGCTAATTGCGTATTAACCGGAATTTTAACTGACACGGGAAATTTTTTATACCCTTCAACCACGAATGAAACCATAAAAATCGCTTCTGAAATGCTTTTGCAGGGCGCGCGCTTTCCTGTTATTATGGAACATACCCGCCGCAATAAAAGCATTGGAGGCATGAAGATTTGGGGCAAAGCCATAAATAATTTAAAAATAAATAAAAAATATAATTTCGCCTTTACGGTTTTAAAAAGAAAAGATATAATTAAACATAAAGCAAGCGACGAGGATATGGAAGGCGCTGCCGGATTTTTAAGCAATTTAAGCGAAGTTAAGGCGCTGTTATTTTTAAGAGAAGAAAAAGACGGCAAACTCAAAGGCTCTTTAAGAACATCCCATCCCGACATTGATATTTCCCTGCTAGCCGCCAAACTAGGCGGAGGCGGGCATCCAAAAGCATCAGGATTTACGTTTGACGGGAAATTGGAGGAGACGAGAAATGGGTGGAGGGTGGTTTAATTAGAGAAACAAGGATAAAGAATCAGGAATTAAGGATTTCAAATAATTATTATTCTTAATTCCTGATTCTTACTTCTTAATTCTTAAATAAAAAATATGCCATTAATACCAACAGTTATTGAAAAAACCGGGCACGTGGAGCGCGCCTATGACATTTATTCACGGCTTTTAAAAGACCGTATAATCTTTTTGGGCGAGGCGATCAGCGATCATGTTGCCAATATTTTAATCGCCCAATTTCTTTTTCTTGATTCCGAAAGCAAAGACAAAGATATTAAATTTTACATTAATACTCCCGGCGGATCCGTCAGTTCCGGCATGGCAATTTACGACACCATGCAATATGTCAAATCCGACGTATCAACAATTTGCATCGGCATGGCGGCCTCCATGGGCGCTACTCTTTTGGCGGCCGGAGCTAAAGGCAAGCGTTTTGCTCTGCCAAATTCCGAGGTGATGATTCATCAGGTAATGGGCGGAACCGAAGGACAGGCAAGCGATATTAAAATTCGCGCCGAGCATATTTTACAAATCAAAGACCGCTTAAACAAAATTTTAGCAAAACATACGGGACAAAAAATCGCCGCCATTGAAAAAGACAGCGATCGCGATCGCTTTATGACAGCGGAAGAAG
>JAYEHJ010000070.1:0-11183 GCA_034659435.1 Patescibacteria group bacterium
CTGTTTGCCATATATTTTTAGTTAATTAAATTTCATAATTCAACAATACTATTATTTGATGAAATTGTAAAATTTAATTTGTTAAAAATTCATTAACCTTGTGGTTCAGTATAGTTAGGACTAATCATTTTCTAGTATAGTTAAGGACAGAAACCCATATACCGCCATACCGGCAATAAAATCTGCTTACGGGAAAATTATCAAAACAATAAACGAACTTTAAACGATAAAAAAACCACTCAAACTCAAAATAAGCGCACAGTAAAATCGTGCGCTTTTTTACTGTGCAAATTGTCCTGAACTATAATTAAAATGATTAAATGATGGGCTATGATTATTAATAAAAAAAATCATAGTTCAAGACAATAACTCGTGCTTTTCTTTAATGACACGCACCGCCTCTTTATACCTCTTCACCCTAGGCAAAAACGGCAAAAATTTATACGCGCAAGACGGCAGCCAATTGCTCATTGTTCCGCCGGGCTGGACTTTAAATAATATTTTATTTATCCAATAGCCTTTGTGTCCTTTTTCCAAAAGCGACAGCCATAGATCCCAATCCTGCAATCTTTTTAAATTTTCATCCCATGGCAGCGCGGGCAAGCACGCGCGCCTTATTAAAGCCGTTGAATGGATATACGGCATCTGCTTTAATCTATTTTCGCTAAACTTAAAACTTGCAAATTTTTTACGCCCGAAAATATGCCCTGGATAAACATAAGCCGCTTCCTTGCGGTTGTCTAGTTTATTTTGCATTATATCCAAAGCATCTGGAAACAACTCCAAATCAGCATCGCAAAAAATAACATATTCACCTTTTGATTTTAAAAATCCTTTATTGCGCGAATACGGCGCTCCGTGATTAACTGAATTGTGTATAAACTCAATTTTTATGCCAAATTCTTTTTTATATTTTGCTATTACATTTGACAAACAATTAGAAGAGCGGTCATTAACAACAATAATTTCATAATTAGAGTAAGTCTGTTTAGAAATGCTTTCCAAGCATTTATCAAATTTTTTCGCTTGATTATAAAGCGGAATAATAATTGAAATCATTTGTTTATATATTTATATATTTTTTTAATCTGTCGGCTCCACTCAAAATCCTTTATTGCTCTTTCTCTGCCTTTTACGCCCATTTTTTTTCTTAATTTATCGTCTTGAGCTAATTTTAATATTGCGCCGGCAATATCATCAACGCTTTGCGGATTAACAAGCAAGCCTGTTTCGCCGTCAACAATCGCGTCTTTTGCGCCGCCGGTATTTCCGGCGATTGCAGGCAAAGAAGCCAAAGCCGCTTCCAAATAAACGATCCCAAAGCCTTCAAAATCCCCTTTAATGCTGCGCGCCGGCATTATAAATATATCAACGTTTTTCAGCCATTGCCATTTTTCATCATCACTTAAAAATCCTAAAAAATGAATATTGGGACAAATCCCTGCATTTTCTTTTAAATAAGCTTCATGTTTGCCAATGCCCGCGATAAAATAATGAATATTAGGATTAACCATATATATTCTTTTTAATGCCTCTATAACTTTATCCTGCCCCTTTCTTTTTACTAAGCGCGCGATTGTAAATAAAACAATTTTATTTTGTAAATTATATTTTTGCAAAATTTTTTCATTTTGGTATTTACCAAGATCTATATCAATCTCAATTCCAGGATTTATAATTTTAATTTTATTTTGATTTTCCCTGCCGATAAAATCTTTAACTAACTCCGCGGTGTAAGAACTCGCGCAAAAAATGTGCTCTGCTTTTTTTAAAATTTTAAAACTGATTATTTTTTTTCGCGTCTTTCGCGTGGCGCAATTAATATCCATTCCATGAATGATAACGCTATAAGAAATTTTATTAAAAAAAGAATAAATATATAATATAATTCCCAAAGGCAATAATTGTCCGATTATGATATGTCCAAATTTTTCTTGTTTGTTTAACTTTACAAAATGCCAAAACGCCGGAAGCCATTTAGGCCGAATTTTATCACATAACAAAATACCGGAATTATTATTTAAAACTTTTATATTATTTTTTTCCGGCCAATGCTTGACTAAATTACCGTAATAATTCGCCACTCCGCCTTTAAACGGCGGATATTCAATTGTAAAAAGCAGTATTTTCATTATTTTACAGTCTTTAAAATACTTTGTATATCTGCTTTTTTAATCGCGCCTGAAATAAATATTAATAACATATAAACAAAAGCTCCGCAAGGAATTAAAATTAAAATTGAAAATTGATTTTTAAAATATATAATTAAAAATCCCATTGCTATTGCTGACGCGCAAGATTTAATAAAAATTAAAATTACTTTTTTAATATTAAATTTTGTAATTGACGGCACAACCCGAGCGCCAAGAATAAACATTAAAAAATTTGTCGTTAGAACGGTGATGCTCGCGCCAATCGCTTGGTATTTTGTAATTAAGATAATATTTAACAATATACTGGCAATCAAAGTAATGGCCATATTTTTAGTATTTGTTTTTTGCCTGTCGCAAGCATTCAAAAGCGCGCCTACGGGGAAATTAACAAATATAAAAAAAAGGCTCCCGATTATAATCCGCAAAGGGATAATTGCCTCCATGTATTCCGGCTTAAAAATAAGCAAAATTTTATCAGCCAAAACTATTACCCCAACGCTAATCGGCAGGCTGATAACAATCAAATAATTCAGCGCCCTTGTAAAAGATATTGATAATTGCTCTTTATTTGATTTCCAATACGAGGAAAACGCCGGATAAAGCGATGCCATAAAAGCCAAAGGCAAAAATTGCAAAGCAAATACTATTTTAAAAGGTATTTGATAAAGACCAACATAATAATCAGAAGCTAATTTTGATAAAAGCACGGTATCAAAATACATATAAAACCGCTGCAATATTGCAAAAAGCGCGAAAGGAATTGTTAGGGTTGCCAGCGATTTTATAAAACGTGGATTATAATTCGGCTTAATCTTAATTTTCCATTTAAATCTAATCAGACTTGAAGAAAAAAGAAAATTAAAAATACTGCCGGCTATCATTGCCCCCATTAAAAACAAAAGCCCTAAATTCATTTTTAACACAACAAGTCCTATACTAAGCGCGATTATCTGAAATAAAATACTGGCAATACTTTCAAATTTTAAATTATGAAAACCGCGAATCGTGGAAAAAAAAGTCGTGCTAAAAGAATCAAAAACCATTGCCAAGCACGACAAATAAACCAAGTACTTTGTAATTTGCGGATATGCCAAAACATTTACCAAAAAAACAACAACAACGACAGAGATAAACGCCAAAGGCAATTTTATGGCGATTACGGAACCCAATATTTTCTCAACTTCTTTTATCTTTTCCTTTACTTTAGGCACCTCCCGCATTAAAACATTGGAAAGCCCCAAATCAATAAAAATCGCGAAAATAGTAGTAAAAGAAATGGCAAAATAATACTTACCTAAGTCACCCGGCAATAAATTGCGGGCGATAATCGTAAAATAGCTAAAACTGATTATTTTTTGAACGATTAAAGCTAAGGTAAAATACGATGTATTTTTCGCGATATTTAAGATTTTCATTTTAAATTAAGCTTTTACCAGCCATCTCTTCAGGCTTTTCAATATTTAATATTTTTAATATTGTCGGGGCAATATCAGATAATATGCCTTGCGGACTAATCAAGCTTAAATCATTGTTTGGAGCTTCTCCCCAGCCGAAATTTCTTCCGGCATAATCGTTGCCGACTAAAATAAACGGAACAGGGTTGGATGTATGCTCTTTATCCATTCTGCCCATTTGCATATTAAACATAACTTCTGCGTTTCCATGATCAGCTGTAATAATTGCCAAACCGTTTTGCTTTAATATTGCCTTAATAACTTTTTCCAAGCACTCATCAATACTTTCTATCGCCTTAATCGCAGCTTTAATATTTCCCGTGTGCCCGACCATATCGCAATTGGCAAAATTCACCAAAATAAAATCATACTTATCTTCATTAACGCATTGCGTTAATTTTTTTGTTATTTCGCGCGCCGACATCTCAGGTTTCTGATCGTAGCTTGAAACCGCCGGCGAAGGAACAAGAATATGATCTTCACCTGAATTTTTTTCCTCACGTCCGCCGTTAAAAAAATAAGTTACATGAGCGTATTTTTCCGTCTCCGCTATACGCAGCTGTTTTAATCCGTTTTGCGATAATACGTCTCCCAAAGTAATTGTTATTATATCTTGCGGAAAAGCTACTTTTGTAGGAAGATATTTTTCATATTCTGTAAAACTTACGAAACAAAGATTTTTTAATAAACGAGAACGTTTAAATCCGGTAAAATTCGGGGAAACAAAAGCTTTAGTTAGCTGCCTAGCTCTGTCAGGCCTGTAATTAAAAAAAATAATCGCGTCATTATCGCCTATTGCAGTAAAATTTTTTTTATCATCGCTAAGAACCGTAGGTATAAATTCTTCATCAAAAATTTTCTTGCTATAGCTGTCTGTCACCGTTCCCATGGCGGAATTGCTTATATTCCCCTTGCCCGCGGTCATCGCCAAATAGGCTTGTTCCGTCCTATCCCAATTATTATTCCTGTCCATTGCGTAAAAACGGCCTATTACTGAAACAATTTTTCCTAATTTATTTTTTTTCAATTTACGTTCAATTTCTCTAATATAATTCTTGCCGCTGTTAAACGGTGTGTCTCTTCCGTCTAATATGGCATGGACATAAACCTTGCTAACTTTATTTCGTTTTACTAATTCCAACAGGGCATGCAGATGATCAATGCTTGAATGAACGGCTCCATTGGAAACAAGCCCAACTAAATGAAGTTTTGAATTATTTTTTTTAACATGGCTGATGCTTTCCAATAAAATTTCATTATTAAAAAAACTTCCATCTCCTATATCCTTGTTAATGCGGGATAAATCCTGATATAAAATACGCCCCATCCCCAAATTAAGATGCCCGACCTCGCTATTTCCGGACTCGCCCCAAGGCAGTCCGACAGCTTCGCCTGAAGCGCGCAATGTTGTTGCCGGATATTCGCTTATCAGACTGTCATAAAAGGGAGTAACTGCTTGCGTAATCGCGTTTCCGGGATAGTCTTGATTAATCCCCCATCCATCCAAAATTATCAAAACCAATGGTTTCGGACGCTTATTTTTATTAATATTGTCCATAAAACTAAAATAAACTCCCACCTGTCATTTCTTTGGGGATTTTCTTATTTATAATTTTTAAAATAGTCGGCGCGATATCTCCTAATACGCCGTTTGTTTTTAATTTTTTACCCAAAGGGCACTTTGTATTTTTCATATTTTTATTCACAATAACAAACGGAACAGGGTTGGTGGTATGCTCGGTGTGAATCTCCCCTGTTTTTAAATTCAGCATTTTCTCAATATTTCCATGATCAGCGGTAATAATAATTGTTCCATTAACGTTTAAATAAGCCTCAACAATATCTGAAACGCATCTATCAATTATTTCGCAGCATTTAATTCCAGCCTTAATGTTTCCGGTATGCCCGACCATATCAGGAGCCGCGAAATTCAATAAAGTAAAATCATATTTCCAAGACGCCTTGCCGGAATTTCTTAAACAAAGGTTATCAATAACCTTTTTCGTTAATTTTTCCGAACTCATTGCCGGTGTTTGGTCGTAAGATTTAACATCAGGAGACTGAATCATACATTGATCTTCAGCACAAACCTTCCCGGAATATCCGCCATTAAGAAAATAAGTTACATGCGCGTATTTTTCTGTTTCAGCTATGTATAATTGCCTTAAATCAGATAATACCATTGGCAAAGTACCGCACAAATCTATTCCGGGATAAGCTGTTAAAATATCATCAAGATCCGGACCGAAATCAGTCATTGCCACAAAATATAAATGTTTCAACTGTTTTTTTCTACTAAACGCGCCTTTATTCATTTTCTTAAAATTATTTTGAACAAAAACTTTGGCTAATTGGCGGCTCCTATCAGAGCGCAAATTAAAAAATATGACGCTATCTCCATCGCTAATTCGCGAACTTTTTCCATTATCATTGCCGATTACGCATGGTTCTATGAATTCATCGCTATCGCCGCGATTATATGATTGAATAACGGCGTCTTGAGCGTTTTCCGCAAAACGACCTTTATTTAAAACAAGCGCGTCATAAGCTTTTTCGGTTCTTTCCCATTTCTTTTTGCGATCCATCGCGTAAAATCGTCCCATTATAGTCGCTATTTTTTCATTATTAAAAAAATGCTTTTCCAAGTCATCAACTAATTGCAAAGAAACATGCTGCGGCGAATCACGTCCGTCCGTAAATAAATGCAAATTGACATTTTCAATTTTGTTTTTTTTAAGTAAGTTTAAAAGCGCGATAAAATGCTTTGGATCGCTATGCGGACTTTGTCCGTTTGACAGCATGCCCATTATATGAATTTTTGAATTCATTTTGCGCGCATGCCTGATTGCGCCTAAAAAAGCGGAATTCTTAAAAAAAGTGCCGTCTTTAATGCTGCTATTTATTTTCACAACATCTTGCTCTACAAGTCTGCCAGCGCCGATATTCATATGCCCTGCCTCGCTATTCCCGACCTGCTTAACCGGCAAACCGACATATCTGCCATGAGCGCGCAATTTTGTAAAAAGATATTTTTTAAACAAAGAATCTAAAACAGGCGTCTTTGCCAAAGCAATAGCATTGCCTTTATTCAGCTTATCCATACCCCAGCCGTCAAGGATTATTAGGATTAAGGGTAAATTGTTATTTATTTTTTTTGGCATATTAAAAACTACTTCTATAGAATATTCTATTTAAAACTTATTTTTAGGAATTAATTTTTCTTTGCTTAAAATTCCAAAGAAAAAAATGAACACATAGCTAGCGATTTTAATGCCAAAATTTTCAAATGAACCCCAATCATCAATAAAAATAAAATGGCACATAATTATTATAAACCAAATCACAATCATAAAAATAACCCCAATGGTTATAATAGGAAATATATGTTTATAGAGAAAATCTAAAAAATACTGATTTCTACTATGATTTCGTTTTTCTTCGTCAAACATTAGATCTCTTTTGTCTTTTATTTCTCCTATTCGTCTAATCTTTGGCAACTTTATTTCAGACATAAATTTAAATTATCATTTGATTTAATAATTTACTTCCCCGAATGGTCGCAGCACTCACAGATACCTCGAATATATTGGCAACCATTTCTATATTATCAGATTTCTCCCATATCTCTATAAATTTTTTTTCAGGCATTAAAATTTTAGCCGCTAATTTGTTAGCTTCAATTTCTCTCTCCTCTCCTCTCTTGGTTAACTGCTGATCGTCTTCTCTTTTAAGCGACTGTCTATTAGACGTTACGTAATCATCCCCAATTTTGTCTTTATGTTCTAAAAAATGAGCAATTTCATGCGCTATTGTAAATCTTTTTCTAACTGGAACATGGTTTTTATTAACATAAATAACAAATCCATCATCTTCTTTTCTGATAAGACCTGATTGATTTTTTGACAAGCTATCTGTATTAAAAATTTTAAGCCCTAATTCATGAGCTATATCAATAACGGAAACAGGTGTGTCATTATTATGCTTTTTTAAAATCTCTAAAGTTTTTGAAGAATAATTTGTTTTAGACATATAATTATAAATTTTAAAGTTAACAAATATATTTTTTTATATTTTAATTAACTAGTATTTTATGAAAATTATGATGTTAAATAGTCAAGTATTCATTATCTCACAACCCCTCCTCAATCTCCATTAAACGATTATATTTTGCCAATCTTTCACTGCGCGATAAAGAACCGGATTTTATAAAATCAGCGTTAGCGCCGACTGCCAAATCGGCAATAAAAGTATCGCAAGTTTCACCGCTCCTGTGCGATGCCATAACTTTGTAATTATGCTTTTGCGCCAATTTAATACACTCCATTGTTTCCGACAAAGTTCCTACTTGATTCGGCTTAATCAATATTGCATTTGCGGCTTTTTCTTTAAGCCCTTTTCTTAATCTTTTGATATTTGTCACAAACAAATCATCTCCGATTAAAAGCATTTCTTGCCCCAGTTCTTTATTTAATTCGCGCCAGCCATCCCAATCATCCTGATCTAATCCGTCCTCAATTGAAATAATCGGAAACTTCCGAAACCATTCATAATACAATCCGATTAAAGTATCGCCTGAATATTGCGCGTTATCCAGTTTAAAAATATATTTGCCTGTTTCTTTATTGTATAATTCAGAAGATCCCACATCGGTTCCCAGTCCTATATCTCTTCCCGGTTCATACCCCGCGTTGATTATGGCAGCCATTATCAATTCCACCGCCTGAATACTTGATGAAATATCAGGCGCGTATCCGCCTTCATTGCCGACATCAGTATCAAAACCGGCTTTTTTCAAAATATGCCCAAGCTCATGAAAAATTTCCGCGCCCATTCTCACTTTTTCTTTAAAACTTATTTTCTTTATGGGCAAAATCATAAATTCCTGAAAATCTAAATTAGTATCCGCGTGCCGTCCGCCGTTAAAAATATTAAAAGACGGTGTTGGTAATCTATACTCTTTTTGTTTTATTTTATAAGTTTTAGATATATATTTATATAATTCTTGTTTTTTTGCCATTGCGGCCGCGCGCGCGCAAGCCAAAGAAACTGAAAGAATCGCGTTTGCTCCCAGCTTTTTTTTATTTTCTGTTCCGTCCAGCTTAATCATTATATCGTCAATCTGCTCCTGTTTCGCAACATCCTTGCCTTTTAAGGCTTTAAATATTTTTTCATTAACATTTTTCACGGCCTTTAGCACGCCTTTGCCGCCATATCTTTTGGAATCATTATCCCTTAACTCCCAAGCCTCATGTATTCCCGTTGAAGCGCCGGAAGGAACGCTTGTCTTAGCGCTTAAACCGTCATCAAGAATTATTTTGGTTTCAACAGTTGGGTATCCGCGCGAATCCAAAATTTCGCGCGCGATAATTTTTTTTATTTTTTTCATATTAACTTATAATTAAAATTTATATTATTTTTTATTCTCCTAAAGGATCATAACCATTATCAATCTCATCTCCGTCCGAATATCCGTCTCCGTCAGTATCGCTTAATTTTGGATCAGTAAGATAAACATTAATTTCATCATAATCGCTTAAACCGTCATTATCAAAATCCAGCAAATTTGAACACTTTTCATCTAAACAAACATCTTTAAGCTCTTCGGTGCCTGTCGCGTGATTTTGCGTTTTATCTTCTTGTGTTGAAGTTGAAATTTCCACTGAAAAATCTTTTTTAATAAATTCTTCAACCGCCCCAACTTTAAACACGCACGAACCATTATCGCAAATCGCCAAGCCTTCTTCGCATCTATACAACTGCGGACAAATAATAGTATGACAGCTATTGCTCAATTTACTATTCCATTCTTCCAAATATTTTTTATTAATCGCTTCTTGAAAACCTCCTGACGAACATTCACAGCATCCTTTTCTCGTTATTACGCAATCTGAATCAATCTCACATTTTTTCCAAATTGGCAAAATATCTTTTTTATCAATATCTTTTAAAATATCGGAAATATTGGCTATATTCTCATGAACTTTACCACTAATGTTAATTACATCTGATAATAAAAAATATATGGCATATATTACCAGCAAAGCAATCAAAAAACCGCCGACAATACCGATTAATGAAAAATATTTTCCTCTTTTTTTTCCTTTTTTTTCCAAATTTCTAATTCTTTCGTCAAATTTCTTATTATTTTTGCTATAATCCGCTAAAGCGCTAGACCTTCCGCCGCTTAAACGGCTAATATTTTTTTTAATTTTTAAATTTTCCGCGCGGTTGTTTTCATGATTTTCTTTGTTTGTTTTGTTTTGCTTATTGTCTAGGTGATCAAACATATAAAATTTTAATTTAATTAAAAACCGCTAACTAGCCCTTTTATCCCCGGCATTTTCCCTTTGCTTAAAAAAGCAAGCATCGCGCCGCCGCCGGTGGAAACCCAATTAATATCATTGATCGTTTTTGTCATTTTTAAAGCCTCAATGGTTTCTCCACCGCCAACGATGCTAAAAACCGATTTTTTTGAATTAATCGCCAAAGATCTGGCAATAGCCAATGTGCCATGCTTAAATTTTTGCTCTTCAAACATTCCCACGGGACCATTCCAAACAACAGTCGCTGCATTTTGTATATATTTTCTATAAAAATCAACAGTTTCGTATCCAATATCCAAGATATAATCCCTTTTTCCAATTTCATTTATTTTTTTATTACGCGCGTCCCAAAAACTTTTTTTATTACTCACTCGCAAGTCAATCGGCAAGATAATATTTTTGTCCCAGCCTTTCTTAATAAGCTTCTTCGCGAATCTCACGCTCTCTTTATCAACCAAAGAATGTCCCACTTCATAACCGTGAGCCGCGAAAAAATTATTTGCCAAAGCTCCTCCCAATAAAATACGATGAGCTTTTTTCCGAAATTTCTTTATTAAAGGAATTTTTGTTGCCAATTTTACTCCGCCGATAATTAAAATTAGCGGTTGTTTTGAATTTAAGGCTTTTTCCAAATGTAAAATTTCTTTTTCCAAAAGTAAACCGGCGCAGCCGGGCAAATATTTTTTTATCGCGCTTACAGAAGCATGCGCGCGATGGCTTACGGCAAAAGCGTCATTAACATATATATCAGCCAATTTTGCCAAATGACGAGCCAAAACCGCGCTATTCTCTTTTTCGCCTTTTTCAAAACGAATATTTTCCAAAAATACAATTTCAGAATTTTTCATTTTAGCAACCGCTGTTCCAACATAAAAACCGGATATATCATTTATTAATTTGATCGGCTTATTAATTTTTTCTTTTAAAAAATTTACCACAGGCAATAAAGAATATTTTTTATCCTTTTTTGCCGCGTCTGGTCTTTCCAAATGAGACACAATAATAATTTTGCTTTTCTTTTTTAATAAATACTCAACTGTCTCCAGCCCTTTAATAATCTTATAATCATCCAAAATCCTCCCGTTTTTAACGGGAACATTAAAATCACAGCGCAACAAGATCCTTTTTCCTGTTAAATTTTTAATATTTTCATATCCAGCATTTTTCAAATTTTCAGCTGTTTTTTTTCCAATTCCAGGAATTTCTTCTAATTCAATTTTTCTTTCTTCTGCCAATTCTTCTTTGCTTCTTAT
>JAYEHJ010000071.1:0-2188 GCA_034659435.1 Patescibacteria group bacterium
AAAAAACTTGCCAAAATCCAAATTACAAATTACAAATTACAAATTACCCAGCGAGTTAAAGGCGGACCCATCGCCTACATCACCGGACATAAAGAATTTTACGGGCTTGATTTTTTTGTAAATAAAAATGTTTTGATCCCACGCCCTGAAACTGAATTAATGGTTGATGAAGCGTTAAAAGAGGCCGAACCTCTACGATTTTGTAAAAATCGTAGAGGTTCGGCCTCTACGTACATAATAGATGTAGGCACAGGGAGCGGATGTATTATTATTACGCTTGCGAAAAAATTAAAGGAGCTTAGCTCCGAAACTTCGGAGCTAAGCTCCTTTAATTTTTTCGCAGTTGATATTTCATCCAATGTCCTCTATATTGCTAAAAAAAATGCCAAACTTCACGGCGTAAATAAACAAATAAAATTTTACCAAGGAAATCTTATTGAACATATAATAAATAAATCAGAAATCAGAAATCCCCACTTCGCTAGAGCTGCGCGAGGCAAGCAAAAATCAGAAATTATCATCACTGCCAATCTCCCATATCTAACTCCCGCGCAAATTAAAAATTCGCCAACTATTCAAAAAGAGCCGGAATTGGCGCTTGCGGCCGGCAATGACGGATTAAAATATTATCGCGAATTATTTAATCAAATAAAAACCGCTCGTCTAAAATCCCGCGAACATACAACTCTATATCTGGAAATAGACCACTCTCAAAAAATAAGCATCTCAAAATTAATCAAACAAAATTTTCCGCAGGCAAAATTCCAAATAAAAAAAGACCTGCGGGATCATTATCGGTTGGTGTGTGTTTCTTTGTAATAAATCAACCCCGAAAAAGGCTCTAAGTGCCTTATAGTCTTATTTTACTTCTTAGATTTACTTTGTATACAAGTTTTAACGTTAAATAAAATTTTTCGCGTAGGCACTTAGAGCCTAATATTCAACCTCATACCCGGGATTAACAACTTCTATCCAAGTCGTTCCGCGGTTAAATTCAAATTGATTATCTTCCAAATTATAAAATTTAGTTCTTGAATTTAAATTTTTCTTTCTCCAAAAACCCTTTTCGCATACGCCATCCATGCAAACCAAGGCATAACCATTGCCGATATGCTGAAACTCTTGCCGCATTTCCTCGTCAAGCACTTTTGAATCAACATATTGAATAATAACATTTTTAGCAAAAATTTCCCGATTACCGCTAACGATTTGTTTTTTGCCGCCAAGATATCTTAAATAATTATTTTGTTCAGAAATATATTCCCAATCAACTTTAAATTCAGATAATAAAAAATTAATTGTAATGTCTTCTTTATCATCCATAATTTCAGCGGCGGCGGACATTGTTGCCGCTTCAGTCAAACTCTCTCCATACTTGTCCGCCATAGTTTTAGCGGCGGCGGATTCGTCCCTATATTTCCAAACAGAATATTCAGCTTCACTTAACTCTTTTTTTTCTAAATATTTCCACAAATTGGCTAACGATGAATAAACATTGTGCGGAGCATCTCTTGCGGTATCGCGCCAAAAGTATGTTCCATTATAAAATTCATTAATATGCAAAATTTTTTCCTGCGCCATTTTAGCCAAAGCCTCGGGACTGCCGCCGACATGGGCATAAAGCGCTGATAATTCTTTTGACCAATCCACAAAATACGGCCGAGCGCTTCTTACGGGGCCGATTTTTTCAACATTTTCATTGCCCGCGAAAAAAGCCATATATCTGGTAGTTCCACCTTCGGCTTCGGCCTCAATTACCAATTGCGCTTTTTCCAAACCATACGCCGGTCTGGCATTGGGATGATTGTCAATCATAACCGCTATTGGGTAAACATTTTTAAACTCCTCTTCAACATAAGCGCCGTCAATCATTCTTATGGCTTTATTTTTATTATTTGCCGTCTTTTCTACGTTCTCCGACACTTCCGGCGCGAGCTTAATTTCTTCTTTGCTTTTTGTTTCCCCGGACACCGAAAGAAAAACCGCAATCGCCAAAACAAACGCGGTTAAAAAACACCCAGCGCCGGCAAACATCCAAATCCGCATTTTTTTCCGCGCGCAAGCAAGCTCATTTTCTGAAATTATGTCTTTCTTTTCTTCTATTTTTTCAGGCAAAACTTGTTTTTTTGAATTTAAATTTTTATTTTCTTCCTCCACAATTTTTAAATTTAATCTTATTTCTTCTTTT